>CAWKIY010000045.1:0-9044 GCA_963849245.1 candidate division FCPU426 bacterium
CGACGCGAAATTCGCTCCATCTCCGCCGGTTAACGTGTTGAGCATCGCCTACAAAGACAATTTCCAATGGCCGCTGATTTACAAGGCGAACCGGGATCAAATTAAAGATCCGGATTTGATTTATCCGAAACAAGAATTTCAGCTCCGCCGGGACTTTTCATTGGAAGACGTGAACAAAGCCCGTCAGGACGCCAGCGACACCCCGAAGTTTGTACCGCACACCCAGCCGCGGGAAGCTTTGCCGGTTAATTATTTCTAACAGGCGGTTGGTTTTATTTGAACGGAGTTTTAAACGCTATTTCACGCTCCCTTTTCTCGCTTCCGAGGAAAGGGAGTTTTTATTTAAAGACCTTGTTTACTGAAATTTAACATCGAGAACGAACCCGGAACTGAAATTCCCGGATTACTTGGAGGACTTAGTGGCTCAAGCCGTCAGCCGCCGCATCACATTGGAAGACCAGCAAGAATGCCTGAAGCTATTCGGGGAGAAGGATGGAACCCTCCATCTGATCCGGAACGCCTTCGCGGTCACCCTGGTAGCCAGGGGAAACGAGATTATTCTTTCGGGGGAACCTCTGGAAGTTTCCCACGCCGAACAAGTCATCGAACGGCTTCGCGGCCAGCTCAAAAAAGGCGGCCAGGAAGGTTATCTTTCGAACAGTTCGGTTAAAAAATATATTGAGGAAACCAAGGGAAATAAGCCTCCTGAAGCCGAAGGGGCCTCAACCCATGAGACCATTCTCGTCTCTTCCCGTAAAAAACCCATTCATGCCCGAAGTGATAACCAGCAAAAATACGTCGATGCCATCAAGCGCAACGACATTGTGTTCGGGGTGGGTCCCGCGGGAACGGGTAAAACTTATCTGGCGATGGCGATGGCCGTCGCGGCCCTTCGCGGCGGGGAAGTGGAGCGGCTTATTTTGACCCGTCCGGCGGTGGAAGCCGGGGAGAAACTCGGATTCCTGCCGGGAGACTTGCAGGACAAGGTGGACCCTTATTTGCGGCCGCTTTATGACGCCCTCTATGACATGGTGGAATACGAGAAGCTTCAAAAACTTTTCCAGCAAAGGGTGGTGGAAGTGGCTCCCTTGGCTTATATGCGGGGCCGAACCCTTTCCAACGCTTTTATTATTTTGGATGAGGCGCAAAACACCAGCCCGGAGCAAATGAAAATGTTTTTGACCCGCATGGGAACCGGCTCCAAAATGACCGTGACCGGGGATGTGACCCAGGTGGACCTTCCGCCGGGCCGGGTTTCGGGTTTGGTGGAGGTTCAAAAAATTCTTTCCAAGGTGAAAGGGATTGAGTTTGTGACCTTTACTCCCCGGGACGTGGTGCGTCACCGGCTAGTCCAACATATCGTCGAGGCTTACGATTCCAATGAGGAGGAAAAGAAGGACAAGCCGGTTCTGTAAATGCCGGCCTTCTATTATTTATGAAACTTCTCATCCGCTATGAGCTCAAGACCAAACCTGTTTCACCCGTCTGGCTCCGCCGCCTGTCTTCTTTGGTCCTTCAAAAAGTAAAAGGGGAGGCTTTCGCCCAAAAGGCCGAGCTTTCCATTGTTTTGACCGGCGACGCTAAGGTGCGGAAACTCAACCGGGTTTACCGCAAAAAGGATAAGACGACGGATGTGCTTTCGTTTCCACTGCTGGAAGGCGTCAAGTTTCCGGCTGGGTTCAAGGGCGCGGTGGCCTTAGGCGATGTGGTCATCAGTGTGCCGCAAACCCAGCGGCAAGCCGCGGAGCAAAAGAAGGATTTTCGGGCCGAATTGGCCCTTTTGCTCATCCACGGAATTCTGCACCTTTTAGGGTATGATCATGTCACTTTGGCCGAGGAAAAGAAGATGTTCGGCCTGCAAAACCGTCTTTTAAAGAAATTCAAGGTTTAGGACCCATGGAAGACTACCTCTTTTCCCATCTCTTTGTCTTGCTGGCGCTCATTATCGCCTCCATGTTTTTTTCCGCGGTCGAAACCAGCCTTCTTTCCTTTCCGAAGCCCCTGCTTCACAGCCGGGGAGAAGGGAGGGGGTTATTGGGACAGGCCTTTCGAGCGTGGGAAGAACACCCCAACCGGATTTTGACCTCCATTCTTATCGGCAATAATCTCGTTACCATTTGCGCCACCACCTTAGTGGCATATATGGCGGTTCATTTGTCCCAGGAAAATAATTGGAGCCTGGCGGTCACGGGAACGGTGACCTCGATCGCGATTACCTTTGTTATCATCGTTTTTGGCGAAGCGCTTCCCAAGGTCATCGCCCGTAACGCCACTTTGAGAATCGCCACTCTTTTTATTGTCCCCATCTATCTCTTTGACAAGTTGATGACCCCTTTTACCTGGGCGTTGGTGCAGCTTTTCAGCCGTGTCCTCCATAAGTTGGGACCGCCGGGAGCGGTTTCCCAAGTAACCGAAGAAGATATAAAACAAATGATTGAACTTGGGCAGGAAGCCGGAACCATCCAGGAAACTGAAAAAGACATGATTGATTCCATCTTCAAATTTACGGACGTTAAGGTTGGCGCGGTAATGATTCCGCGGACCGAAATGTTTTGCGTGGAGTTGACCACGGATTTAGATCAATTGGTGGAGTTGTCCATTCAGAACGGTTATTCGCGTATGCCCGTGTATAAAGGAAGCCAGGATAATATTGTAGGTATCATTAATACCCGGGACCTTTTGGCGATTTGGAAAAACCGAGATCTGATTGTCGTTAAAGACCTTCTTCATAAACCCCATTTTGTGCCGGAAACGATGAGGGCGGACCGGCTTCTCCGGGAACTTCAACGCGGACATATCCAGATGGCGATCGTGGTCGATGAGTATGGCGGCACCGCCGGGCTGGTGACCTTGGAGGATTTGGTCGAGGAAATTGTGGGCGAGATCCGGGACGAATATGACATGGATGAGAGGCTGATTGTGAAGAAGGCGGACGGTTCCTTCGAGGCGGAGGCCGGAGTTTCCCTGGATGAAGTGAACGATACGTTAAGCTTCCATCTGACCCCCAAGGGCGAGGTGGCCAGTTTGGGCGGCTATTTGACCGAGAAAGTAGGGCGGGTACCCAAATCCAACCGGGTCATTGAGGATCCAGAAGCCGTTTTTACCGTTTTAGAAGCCAGCGATAAACGGGTCATTAAAGTCAAAATTGTTAAACGGGAAATACCCCTGCCGGCGCCGGATTCCACTGAAACACCTGTGGTTCCCAAGCGGAGAAAAAAACGGATTAAACTGCCGGCGGCCGCGGAAGAAGCGGTTCTTGCTGTAGAACCAAAATCAGAACCACCTCAAGAACAGGAAAGTAAATAAGTTATTTAGGCTGTCATAATCATGCGGCTGAGTGGCTCGCCGACAGGCGGCCATTCAGAACCTTAGAACGGGAAACAGGAAAGTAAATGAGTTATTTAGACTGTCACAATCACACAGCTGAATGGTCGGATGGGCGTCAATCGATTGAACAAGTCATTGAAAAGGCAAAGGCAGAAGGTGTGCGAGTAGGGCTTTCGGATCATACGGGTTTAGGCGAATATCTCAATTCCAACGATCGCCTTTTGGCTTACGCGGATTTTCTTTCCCAGTATCCGGTGGCCCGGGGACTGGAGATGGATTTGGGCCGAAGCTTTGTGGTGAATTCTCAAACCCGGGAGAAGTTCGACTATATGATCGGCAGTGTCCACGGGATTGAAGTCGGCGGGGTTCGCTTGAGTTTCAGCCATTTGATCCAATGGACTAAAGGGGAAATGCCCACTTATAACCCCCTGACCCAAATCAAGGATTTGGACCTTTTCTTTAAGACTCATCTCGTCCTTTTGGAAAAAGAATATACCGCTCAAAAATACGACATCCTGGGCCACTCCACCATGCTTCCGCCTTTGGCGTTGGGAAAACCGGAAGAGGTTTTTCCGCAATGGTGGGAGGATCAACTCGTGGCTCTTCTTTTGAAACACATGGTGGCTTTAGAAATCTCCAACCGCTGGTTAACCCCCTATGATCGGCTTCTGAAAAAAGCCCTCGACGCGGGGGTTAAGTTCTCCGTCGGCTCCGACGGGCATGATCCGGTGAAGACCTGTGTGTTGGATTTCCCGAAAGAAATGATTAAAAAGTTCGGCATTGGCCCGGACCGCATTTTTGATATCTCCCGTCCAATCGAAGCCGCATGACCGAAAACCTTCCTCTTTGCGGCGCCGTGGCGGTTTTGGGCCGGCCCAATGTGGGCAAATCCACTTTTTTAAACGCCGCCTTGGGCCAAAAGGTCGCCATTGTCTCGCCCCGCCCCCAAACCACCCGGGGGTCCATGGCGGGCATTTATCAGGACGAGGAAGCCCAAATTGTCTTTTATGACACGCCCGGCATTCACCAGCCCAAAAACAAACTTTCGCAATACATGCTTCGGGAAGTGCAGGATGTGCTGGAAGGTTCGGATGCCGCTCTTTTTCTGGTGGATGTGCGGGAGGGGCTGACCGACGAGGATTTATTGGTGGCGGAGTGGCTCCAAAAGTTCCGGAATCCGGTCCTCGTTGTCTTCAATAAGATCGACGGGGTTCTGGAGGACAAAATGAAACCACTGGAAGACCGTATTAAAGCCGAATGGCCCCAGTGGGTCATTCTCAAGATGGCGGCCATCTCCAAACGGGGCATCCCCGAAGTGATCGCCGAGCTTAAAACCAAACTGCCCCGCCAGCCGCTGCTTTTTCCCGAGGAAGAACTCACCAACAAGACTATGCGGGAGATCGCCTCCGAGATGGTTCGTGAACAATGCTTCCTTCAGTTGAAAGAAGAGATTCCTTATGGCGTTGCCGTGTTGATTGACGAGTTTGAGGAAAAAAAAGCGCCCCAGCCCATCGTGATTAAGGCGACTATTTTTGTCGAGAAGGACAGTCAAAAGGGAATCGTGATTGGGGCGGGCGGCCAGCAATTAAAGTCCATCGGAAGCGCTTCCCGTCAGGAAATTGAAAAACTGGTTGATCAAAAAGTGTTTTTAGAATTGTGGGTTAAAGTTCTCAAGAACTGGCGTAAAGATGAAGACCTTTTAAAAAGATTAGGTTATTCTGTCCCTCATAAACGATAACCACTTTCTTGGGGGGACCCGTGAAAAAGCCCAGAAACCTTAAAACTCATATTGTTTGCACCATCGGCCCGGCCTGCCGGTCGGAAAAGGTGATGAAGCAGTTGATGCTCAATGGGATGACCATCGCCCGGCTCAACTTCGCCCATGGCGGCTTAAACCAACACCATCAAGATATTGTCCAAATCCGCAAACTGGCCCGCCAATTGGGGCGCGCCTGCGCCATTCTGATCGACCTTCCGGGCCCCAAAATCCGCATCGGGCAAATTAAAAATGAGCCCATTTATATCCGCACGGGCGACTTGGTCCGGCTGACCAATAAGCCCATTTTAGGAACCCGAAAACTGATTCCGGTGGATTATGAGCATATTACCCAGAGCGTGACCCGTGGCGGGCTGGTTTATTTAAACGACGGTTTTATCCAATTGCGGGTTTTGAGGGTTTCAAAGACGGAAGTTTATTGTAAGGTTTTAATCGGCGGGGAGTTGTTTTCGCATAAGGGTCTTAACTTACCGCATGCCAAGATATTAATTGATCCCGTTACGGAGCAGGACCTTCAATACATGGACTTCGGACTGAAGGAAGGGGTCAATCTCTTCGGGGTTTCCTTTGTGGAGAAAGCGGATGATATCTTGAAACTGAAAGCTTACGCCAAGATGAAGGGTTATCCGATCCGTACCGTGGCGAAAATCGAGAGGCAGGAAGCGGTCGAGAATATCGACTCGATTCTTCAAGTCACTGACGCGGTGATGGTCGCCCGGGGCGATTTGGGCGTGCAGATTCCGATTGAGGATATCCCGGTGGTCCAAAAGCGCCTGATTTACCTCGCCAACCGTAAGGGTGTGTCGGTTATCACGGCGACCCAGATGCTGGAGTCCATGGTCCACAATATCCGGCCCACCCGGGCGGAAGTGACCGACGTGGCGAACGCCATTTTTGACGGGACCGACGCGGTGATGCTCTCCGAGGAAACCGCGATGGGGGAATATCCGGCGGAAACGGTTGAAATGATGGCGAAGGTCGTCGCCTCCGTTGAGACTTTCCTTCTCAAAAAATCCAACCGGTTTCTTTCCGGTATCCTCTAAAACCAACGTTCGAACCCCGTTTACCATGAAGTACACAAAGTACGCAAAGTGAGACATAAAAATCATTTTAAAATATGGGGTTTACTTCGTGTACTTTGTGAACTTCGTGGTAAAAAAGTGTTTTGAAATGACGGCTCACTAGTCTTTTTCTCCTTGGCCCAACTGGAAATCCCCTGGAAGATGGTTTAAGGTCATAAAGTCTTTCATTTCCTTTTCCGGAGAAGAACATGAAAAAGATCACTATCTACCAAAAACCGAGTTGTACTACCTGCCGGCAGGTTTTCAACGCCCTGAAGGAAAGCGGTGTTGAGATGGAATCGGTCAATTATTACCTGGAGCCCCTTTCGGAGGCCAAACTCAAGGAACTCATCAAGAAAATGCGGATTCGGGCTACCGAACTGTTCCGGAAAAAAGAGCCGATTTATAAGAAACTGAAGCTGGATGAAAAGGAACTGTTCGATGACGAGGCCATTGAATTGATGGTAAAATACCCGGACCTTCTGCAGAGACCCATCGTGGAAAAAGGCTCCAAAGCCATTTTGGCCCGGCCGGCCGAACGCCTGAAGGAAATCCTTTAAAGGTAGACTGGTTTGAACCTCAACTTTCTGGTCGTTCTGGCTCTTGTCTTTTTGGCGGTTTGGTCCCTGGCTTCGTATTTTTTCTGGCGGATCCGCCGGACGAATCGGGCTCAAAAAGCCATGGGCGGCGTTTCCCCGGTTTTTCGGCTGGCCGAACAATGGATCATGGAATCCCAACAGAAAATCGAGAAACTTATTGAAAGCGCCGAACAGCCTTTAAGCGACGCCCAGCATGAGCTTTTGGATTTACGCCTGGAAGCGGGCAGGCTGCCCCAGGGCGTTAAAAATCTCCGGATGGTCCGGGAAGCCCTGAATTCCCCGGTGCGTCCCGCGGCGCTTACTAAAACGCTCATTGAAATAGTCGGGCTGTATCTGGCGGAAGAAGACTATCGAAGCCCCGAAAAAGACCTGGTTTATCTCATGACCAGTTTGGGTGAAATGCCCTGTGTGGAAGTTTCGGGCGAGGGCAATGATTTTTCGGACCGGGAATTAAAAGCGGCTATGGCCCGGGCCGCCGCGGGCGGGGAAAGCAACCAAGTGGCGGGCGGATTTATTTATTTCGCCCGGGAAGACCAGTTCAAACAATGCCGGCAAAAAGCCGAGTGGATGGAAGCGCTTCGAAGCCGCCGCCTCATGGCGGTCGATTTTAAAGACCTGACGGCGCTTTTGGCCTCCCTGCAGCTATCAAAAGACTCCGACCGTCTGATTCAAACCTTCCAAGAAGGGATTCAAACCACCCGCGCGCTTGTGGGAGAAGCGGACAAGATGGGAGCCGCCCTGGCGGCTCTCAGCGCTGATACCTTGAGGGTGCGCACGGTTTTGGATGGGGGTACTCCCTCGGGTTTTAAAAACACGCCGTGAGCCTCGACCTTTCCGTTCCTTTTGAGAAGGAATTTATAGCGGGCGACCTGCTTTATCAATCCGGCCAAGCTCTAATGGAAATTTTGGCGGTGAAACATATCCCCGATTTCGTCGCGGAAGTCGAGGAGAAGGACGGGGTGGTCCCGATTGAAAGCGAGTTCCTTTGCGGAACCGATTCCCCCATGCTTCTCATCGGTTTTCGGGGTTTGGAAGACCGCGTCCGAATGATGTTTTATGAAATTGAGTCCAAATCCGAGTTTGTGCCTGAATCGGAAGTGGGGCTGCGGGCCCGGATTCTTTCGGGTGAGGGCCTGGGTCAATGGGGCGGCCCGCTGAGATTCGCTTTGGCGGCCAGCGTGGCGGTCGGTATGGCCCAATTGGGGAACTCGACGATCCGCGATTACAAACTCACCCTGGGCTTCAAGAAGATTCAAAGGCCGGAGGAGTTGGTCCGTTTTGTCCGTCTTCACAGCTCTTTCAAGGATATCCAGGAAGCCACCCATAAACTATTTTCCAAAGCCCCACTGGCGGCGATAAACCGCGTTGGACTGCGCTCCCTGGTGTTGGAAGAGGAAGTGGATAAAGTGATGGTGGATTTGCTGGGCCTGGTCAAGATTTCCAAAAGGCTGGATGAGAAACTTCTCCATAAGTTCAACGGCTTGGTGGATGAGCTGCTGGAAGTGTGCGGCGAGGACGCGGAACGCCGCAACAACGTGATGGGCCTGCTTTTTCTGGTTTATGAGTACCTTCACGAGGAAAGCCGGCATTCGCAGGCACCCCTGCCTTTTCAACAGCAAATGAAATGGATCCGCAACCGGATCGGCTATTTGGGATTAGACCTTCCCGGCGCCGGCGACCCTTGACTTGAACCGGGTTTTTAGTGAATCTATTATTTTGATACAACATCAAAGCGTAGGTCGTAAACAAAAATTTTTTACCACAAAGTTCACGAAGTACACAAAGTAAGGCTAAGATTAGAAAAAATCTTTGTTTCACTTTGTGTACTTCGTGAACTTTGTGGTAAATATGGATTTTGTTCCGGGCCTTCTAAGAGGAACTTATGAGTCTAAAAGACTGGCTGACCAAAACGATTTATGTGACAAGCCCCCAGGACCCGGACCCCTTTTTCCGGCCCCGGAGCTACAGCCAACCCAAGACAGAAGTGATTCAAATCGTTCAGGAAGTGATCGCGAAATTGCCCCGGTGGCGGGTGGAAGAGTACAAAGAAATCCAGGGTAAAATCCATGCCTCGCGGGCCACGGCCTTTTTGCCCTTTATTGACGACATCGATATTTATGTGGTGCAGGGTTTGGACCGTATCACCCGGTTGGAGATGACGGGTCAAACCCGAGTCGGCAGCCGGGACTGGGGGACGCAACAAAAAAGAAACCTCCGGCAGTTTCTGTCGGCCTTGGATCAAAAACTGTCCCCGCTTTCCATTAGGTTTTTGGGGGGGGG
>CAWKIY010000046.1:0-31754 GCA_963849245.1 candidate division FCPU426 bacterium
ATATAGCTTATCGATGCAAAACTCGGCGCGATGCGTGTTGCCGGTCATATCCACCAGCAAATTGCGGAACAGCCGGTCCACCAGCCACGGCGGGCACTCTCCCTTCGGAATCTGGCTGAAGGCGATCTCCAATTCATACAGCGAATCCATGCGCGCTTCGTCCACGCGTGGGTATTGGCTGGTAGGTCCAATGAAAATTCCCGAAAACAGATACGAGAGCGCGGGTGATTCTGCCAGAACGCCACCATACTACGCAACAAATCCGGACGCGCAGCAACGGGCTGTCTGCCGCCGTGGGTCCGCCAATCGTAATGTGGTTGCCGCCGCCCGTGGCCGTGTGCCTGCCATCGAACGCAAATTTCTGCGCCGTCAAATGATTTGCTTCCGCCTCCGCGAAAACAATTTTGTTGAAGCGCTATTCCTTTGTTATGAATTTTTTTCATAAAAATCTTTTGAAACAATGGTTTTTTTCGAGTGATCCCCTATTTCTGTAATCGATCCGACCGAAAAAAATAAAGCCGTTGGAATTGAATTCCCGCGGCTTTTGAACAACTAACCATTTGATGTTAGTGTGAGTGGGCGTAGTCTTCCGCTAAACGGGAACCAAGGGGATCTAAGGACAAATTTCCGCGTAGGCGCTCGGGCCCTCGCTCGCCGGAATAAACTCACCCTGGGTGGGCGGCGTGTCCAACCCACTCCCCTGGAACATGGCGACTCCTAAACCACTGCCCCCTGAAACCGTGCCAATCGACAAGCCGACCCCGTCCCGAAGCCACATGCAGAAGGCGTATTGCGTCCCGGAAACCACCGGGGCCGTCGGCATCACGAAGGGGATAAAACCCCCCGTGGTCGTCGCCGTCTGGACCGTCTGGATCGCCGAAACCGAAACCAGGTTGAGAGGATAGCCGGAGCCATCCACTGTATAGAGGGCCACCTGCACGTCGCAGGGTAAGGTGGGACCCGAAGCCATGTAATAATAAATGGTCCTTAAAGTACCCGAACTGGTCGCGGTGTAATCGGCGAAATAGACCGAATCCGAGTTGGCGGGTGGATAGGTGTTGTCCGTCGTCGTGGGGCCAAAACTGACGGGCGCGGCGCAGGGCGTCAAGGTGAAGGTGGGCGTATTGGTCACCGTGGGGGTGTTGGTAATGGTGGGCGTGGGGGTGGGGGTTGAGGTCTGCGGGCCTTCCCCAATGGGGCAATAGGTCACGTAAAGAATCATCAGGGATGAGGCCGAGGACTCCAAGCCGCCCGTCGGGACGTTCGTTAAGTCGCCGCCGGCCACATTCGCCAGGTAGAAACCATTCCCGTTTTGCAATTCGCCGTTGGTGTTCCCGCCCACGGTCCAGAAACCGACAGCGTAGGTACCCGCGGGAAAGGCGACCGCCGGCATGGCAAAAGTCCTAAAACCACTTCCGCCCGAAGCGCTGAAGACCTGCTTGGCCGAAGCCGCCACCAGGGCTAAGGGATAGCCCGAAGCGTTGGTGGTATAAATCGCCGCCTGGATGGTCGTGGGGGTGGAGCCGATAGAAATGTCGATATCGAGTGTTCCCAAAACTCCCGAGGTCAGGGTGTAATCGCTGAAATTGAAGTTGCTGTCCAACCCAAAGCCCCCGGTGAAACCAGCTTCATTGAAAATACCCACACTCACCGGGGCCGTGCAGGGGGTATAGGTCTGGGTCACCGTGAAGGTTTTGGTGATCGTGGGCGTCTGGGTAACAGTGGGGGTCGGGGTGATCGTCGGCGTCCAGGTAAAAGTCGGCGTGACGGTTGATGTAAAGGTTTTAGTGCCGGTGCTCGTCACCGTCGGCGTCCAAGTGTCCGTCGGTGAGATCGTGAAGGTGAAAGTTGAAGTCGGCGTGGGGCTCAGCGTGAAGGTGGATGTCCCAACAGGCGTCCGGGTGATCGTCAAGGTGACTGTCGCCGTCGGGCTGTTCGTCGGCACGGCGGTAAAGCTGCTTGTGGGCGCGGCGGTAACGCTATTCGTAGGGGTCAGGGTGGAAGTGGCGGTAAAGACAAAAGTCGCGGTGGGCGAAAAGGTTGAAGTCGCCACAGGCGGGTTTGAAGGGGCGGAGGTGGGGCTGCTCTTCGGGGAACAGCTGGTGAAATAAGCGGCCGTGCAGACGAAAACCAAAGCCGCCAAAACAAATCTCACGGGACACCGCTTTCACCCACTTGGAATGAAGCGAGTATAGAAAAGAGCTGGATCAACATCAAGTCACTACCCGCGCCAAGGAAAGCCGTTTACCTCTTCGACTTTCTCACCGGTGGAAAAGAGTCAGGACTGAACACACAGAACCAAGGAGCCAGGCCTATATTTTATGCTTGAGAGCCCACGAGCCGGAGTGACTTATCGGGTGACCAAAACTTTCTCCGTCCACCGTTGCCCATTAACCTGAATGACGAAGTAATAAAGGCCGTTGGCGAGGGCCATGCCCTCCTTATCCATCAACGGCACCGTCAAGTCGTTCCCCTCGACTCGCGGCATAGTGATGTTCTGAACCACCCTAAATGAAACGGTGTATATCTCGACCTTCACACTGACCGCGTTGGCCACAGGCAATTGAATATGGGTGGTCGAAGACGTCGCCGGATTCGGATAAACCACTGGATTAGCGGTCGGCGTTGATCCGCAGGGACCCACGGCTTCCCATAAGTCCGGTACAACGGGCGGTTCCCAATTGGGTTCGGAGGTATGCGCTTGAATACACTGGTAAATCTCGCCGTTGTAATTCACCTTCTGACCGATGGAATAGGCTACAAAATTGCCATTCCAAGCCGGCACACCCGAACATGCCGATGAACTGGTCGGCGTACTGGTCGGAGGCACGGGTGTGTGAGTAAAGGTTGGCGTCAGGGTAAAGGTGTTAGTCTTGGTGGGAACAGGTGTATTGCTGCTGGTATTCGTCGCGGTTGCCGTAAACGTAAGCGTCTTAGTGTAGGTAAAGGTAGTAGTGAATGTCGGTGTAGCCGTCGGGGACAAAGTCGACGTGGCTGTCGAAGTCTCCGTAGGGGAAAAAGAAGGTGTAGCTGTACTTGTCAACTTGGGTGTATTGGTCACGGTAGCGCTCGGCGTAAAGGTAGTAGTCTTCGTCGAAGTCGGGATAGCCGGCGTATTGGTAGCTGTATTCGTTGCCGTACCCGTAAAGGTTAATGTATTGGTCGCCGTGGGTGTCACAGTTGGCGTAAAGCTTGAAGTTTGCGTAACTGTTGGCGTCGTCGAGTTGGTGTAAGTCCCTGTGGGTGTTGCCGTATTCGACGATGTCACAGTCGACGTCGCTGTAATGGTAGCCGTCGAAGACGAAGTCGGAGTCCCCGTATTTGTAGGGGATGGCGGCACCGGCGTATTTGTCGGCGTAAAGGTCAATGTCGCCGTTGATGTCGGCGGCAGCGTACCCGTAGACGTAATTGTGGGCGTGTTGGTATTCCCCAGAGTACTGGTACCAGTGAACGTCTCTGTCGGCTGAATAGGCGTCGACGTAAGCGTCGGTGTAAAGGTGTAACTCGAAGTCGAGGTCGGTGTGTTCGTCTGCGTCCGTGTAAAGGTATAGCTTGAAGTTAAGGTTGGAGTATTGGTCGATATAAGAGTCATTGTCGGAGTAGTCGTGGGTGACGAGGTGTTCGTGAGGGTTAATGTGGGCGTGTTCGTTGACGTAGGAACGGGTGTATTCGTCGGCGTATGAGTCTCCGTCGAAGTCCCCGTGTTTGTAGGGGATGGAGTCGCTGTGGGCGTGAAACTGCTGGTAAAGGTCGACGTCAACGTGGGTGTATTGGTGCGCGTAGGCGTAGCGGTGAGGGACGCAGTCGCGCTAAACGTGGAACTGGGCGTCATCGAAGCCGTCGCCGTATGGGTAGAAGTCGCGGTCGGCGCGCAAGCCCCATAGGAAACGGTTCCCCATAACGCCGGGTTTGTGTCATACGGATTCACATTGGCGTTGAACGCCGCGATAGCGTGATCCCGCGCCGTTCCCGCCGCGTTGGAGACATCCACGCCGATATCCAACCCGCTCAATCCTCCCGCCGGGGGACCCGAAACCCCCAGGTTCGCCCAGGGAATCTCAATTTCCATCGTATAGCCCGTTCCGGAGGTCGCCACACTCGCCGCCTGGATCGTGCGGGCTGTCGTGTTCCTATATTCAATGATCGAGTTCGCGTTGTAGGTAATGCACCACTGGTAAGTATTGGCATCGTTGTAGTCCGTCCCGTTGAAGCCGCCCTTGGTATTGTTCAAGTCGAAAAAGATCTCCACACCCGATCCGTTCCAGGGCGCGGCCGTATCCGCGTACAACACACCCGGATCGCTGACGTTCACCGCGATCCACAAGGCCGAAGGCGTGTAAACCAGATTGTATTGGGCCGAAGCCGTGGTATCCGTGGCACCGCAGCCGGTGGCATAGTTGCACATCGTATCGGTGATGGACTGCCAGGGCGCCAATCCCCAGGAGGATTCCAAAACCTTTCCATCCAACGTCATCGGCGCCCCGTTGGTGCAGGGCACAGGGAGCGGGGTGGGTGTTTTAGTGGCTGTACTCGTCGCGGTAATCGTCGCGCTAGGCGTGGAAGTCGCGGTAATCGTGGGTGTCGCGGTGGCGGTAGGTGGTGTATGGAGTGGGGTTGGAGTTGAAGTCGCGATCGTCGATTGGCACCCGACTCCCGGAAGGGTGACCCACTCGACGTTGAACAGGTTCCCTGTCCCGCCGGTATAGACGAGATAGACCGTGTGGGTCCCCGTTGTGGCGGTGATGGCGCAGCTTTCGGTCACCCAGGTCTGCCAGCCGCCCGTCACCGGCACCACGCAGGTTCCAACTAATGTCCCGGTCGGACTGTCCAGGCGGACCTGGATGTTACCCCCCGCGCCCGCGCTGGCCACCCGGGCGTAAAAGGTCGTGAACCCCGTCATGGCGACACCGGTGTAATAGGTGTAGGAACCGTTGCTGATGGTCCCGATGTCCTGGCCGCCTTCGGCGCAGGTCTCCGGAGTCACCGAGTTCTCGCCCGAATAACTGGCCGCCGGAGCACCGATGGCGAGGACGTTATTGCCGTCGTTGTTGACGACGGCCGACATGCCGGATTTAAGCCCGGTCACCGTATTGCAGATGATCGTGTTGGTGTTGCCGGTGTTTCCCTCCCCAATGCCATTCCCCCCGGGCGAGACGATGGTGTTGTACTGGGCCGTTTCCGAGACGCCGCCGCTGTTAAAGTCGATCCCGTCGAACATGGAGTTGGTGATGGTGTTCCCGCTGACCACGATGCCCGCGCAATCGGCCGGCGGTGATCCCCCCTGCGCGCCGCCGATCGAGATGACCGGGGTTCTTGTTGCCATAGCCGAGACTGCCGCAGCGCTCGAGCGAGTTATTCATGATCAGCGCCTGATTCATGTTCCCGCCGCCGCTGCCGCCGCCATTGCCGAAAATGCCGACCAGCATGCCGTTGAGCTTCACCGAGTCGTGCAAGTCATTGTATTCCACGGTCACTCCCGTGCCGCCGTAGATCCCCATATTGTCGGCCCACCAGGACGCCACGCTCGTGTTGTGGGTGTAGGTGCAATTGGTCATCACCGGGGCGCTGGTGTTCGACGAGTTCAGGGTGATGCCGTCGTCCCCGTTTCCGCGGGCGAAATTATTGGTGACAGTCACGTTGCCGCAGGCCGTCCCGTTGGTGTTGTTGATGTTCATTCCGTCGCCGAAGGAATTATTCACCCGGCAGTTCTCGATCAGGATGCCGACGCCCGTGCCCCAGGTGAGCATGGTGTGGCGGGCCCACACGTTGTTGAGGGTCCAGCCGGGATTGTTGGTGCTTCCGTAGGCCAGGATGGCGTAGAGTCCCGGGAAGGCGTCGGGCTGGGTGGCGTCGATGCACAGGTTCTGGAACGAGGCCCCATGGGCCAGGAAGAAGAAGCCGTTGGACCAGGACGTGGACGTGTCCACCACCGAGCTGTACCAGGGCCCGGCGCCCTCCACGGTCACGTCGGTGGCGTTGAGCACCCCGCCGGAGCTGTACCAGGTGCCCGCCGGGATCCACACGGGCTTGCCCTGGCTCTGGCCGGCGCTCAGCGCGCTGTTGATGGGGCCGGAGTTGTCGAAGCTGATGTTGTTGGGCTGGGCCCCATAGCTGGTGATGGAGAGGGTGTTGGCGGGCTGGGTCAGCGCGGCGGGCGGGGCCTCCAGGTCGATACAATCGATGTAATAGAAGTTAGCCGTATTGGCCGCGTCCACCTTGAGCATCAGGGTCTGGCCGGGCGCCACCGCCGGGCCGTTGAGGAAGACGCGCGACTCGTCCCAGAAGACGTGGGGGGTGCCGGCCGAAGGGCTTTGGCTCATGCCGTTGTAGTTGCTGGCTGTCTCGTAGACCCAGGTCTGGGTGGAGCTCATGGTAATGGCCTGGTTAAAGACCCCATTCACGTAAAGGTCGAGGGTGGCGGTCATGCCCCCGCCCGCCGCCGAGTCGGGGATGCAATTGCGGATGTTCACGGCGGTGACGTTCAAACAGGTGTTGTTGGTCCACTGCACGGACTGGCCCGGCGCGGTTAGCTGGACGTAGGCATGGCCCGACGCTTCCAACGCCGGGCTGGAAAATTCGGTGGTCGAGGGTCCGCTCAGAGTCACCACCGAGGCGCCGCCGCCCACGGTTCCCGCTTCCGCCTCATAAGTGATAAAGGGCGTGTTGGCGCCCGTACTGGGGACCGGAGGGCACTGCGCCGATGCCGAGGAGAACCCGATCGCCATCACGGGAACGGCAATGATAAAGAAACGTTTTAAATTTCTTACCGCTGATAACGCTTTCAAGGGTACACAAAAAAATAGGCGAGGCCGTCCAGCCTTCACAAAACCACGGTTGAAACTGAGAGAGGTTCTAAGATTGTTCAATCATCACCCTCGAAAAAGCCAAAACAGTTGAGGTTGCTTAAAAAGGTTTTGAGCCATGAGATCGGTGAACCTTCAAGTTCACTCTCATGAACCAAACAATTATCGACCGAATCGTTTTTCAGCGGCGGAATAAGTTGATGACTGAAATTGATAAAACATGACTGAAACTGATACCGCCGGGGAAGGAAAACGTTACCTAAAATACGCTCTCAATGTTTCCTTACGCCTAGCCAACCACTTGGGATAGGCCGAACTAAAAACAGATAAAGCCCCTTGGCTAACCATTTAACCTTCCCGTCCCCGCGGTCCTCTTGCAATTCCTTCTTCCCCGCTCTTATCGTTAAACCCTATCCAACCAATTGAAGGAGAAACCCCATGCCAACCCAAGATCAGGAAATGACGTTAGCCGAAAGCATCAACCAGTTTATGCAGGGAATGGCCGGCAAGGTCCCGAAGGAATTAATGGAAACGGTGGGCGGTGAAATCCACAAGCTGGCCGAGTCGGGCATCGCGGCCAAGGCCCTCCAAGCCGGGGCGAAGGCGCCGAATTTTTCCCTGCCCAATTCCCAGGGCCAATCCGTGAATTTATCCGACCTGCTCCACAAGGGTCCGGTCGTGCTGGTCTTTTACCGGGGTAGCTGGTGCCCCTTCTGCAACCTGCAGCTGCGGGCCTACCAAAAAGCCCTGCCCGAAATAGAAAAATTAGGCGCCACCCTCGTGGCCATTTCACCCCAAACACCGGATAACTCGCTGACGATAATCGAAAAAGCGGAACTGACCTTCACCGTCCTCAGCGACCAAGGCAACCAGACCGGCAAACAATATGGTTTGGTTTACAAACTGTCCGAGGCGCTTCAGTCGGCGCAAAAGGCTTTTGGCAGCGACATCACCAAGTTCAACGGCGATAGTTCCTGGGAACTGCCCATGCCGGGCCTCTTTATCATCGACAAGACCGGCGTCATCCGCTTCGCCGCGGCGGACCCCAATTGGATGAACCGGGTAGAGCCTTCGGTGATTCTAGAACAATTAAAAGCGTTGTAATCGTATTAAACACAAAGGGCCAGGTCTAAAGTGGAAAATTTAGACCTGGCCCTTTTTTTCAAAACACCAACTTGTCCTATATTTAATCCGCGATCTTCCTGATCGAGAATATTAGAGGCTATGAGTAAATAATAAATTTCACCTCTTTCCGCGTCTGAGAAAACCGGTCCCATATAGCTTTTAATCTCGCGGGATGTAAGTTGATACCGTCAAAAGCCGGAGATATTTCGTTGCCGCTACGAACCTTGTTTAATCCGTTCAATAGGCGTTCACAAATTCACGAGGATGTAATTCTTATAATGTTTTCGGGAGTAAGTTTATTCCATTTTAATTCTTTTTAATTTTCACCTTTGGGAGGCAAAAAAATTGACCCCGTAAAGCCCACCCTCTAAGATACGGCGGTATTTTTGCCGGCATTGATCTTTATCTTATTTTTCAGAAGGAAGTATCCGTAATGAAGAAATTATTTTTACTCCTATCCCTGTTCGGTCTGATAACCGCCGGGCTCTTTCCATTGAAGACCATGGCCGATCCGCCTGAAGCCTCTTCCAATGGGAAATGGGTCATGAACCTGGGCTTAGGCGTCGACCTGCCTTCCTCGAATTGGCAGCCCGCTTACAACCTGGGCCTGGGCGGCGGCATAGCCGTTGGTTATTCCTTCAACCCGACCGTCACCTTAGGGCTGAATTTGGAAGATCATTCTTTTTCCGGAACCAATTGGTCCGGCAACATCTCCAACAACGATCTTCGCCTGCTGCCCACCATCAAGTTTTACCTTTTGAAAACCGGTCTTCGTTTCTATCTCTTGGCCGGAGCGGGCTTGGACCTCGAGTTTTTAAACTCCCAAATTGGAAGCGCTTCCCTGACCAATTTTGATTCGGCCGTGGGAGCGGGCCTCGAGATTCCTCTCGGTTCCGGAGTGGGCCTATTCGCGGAAGGAAAGCATAACGAGTTGTTTTTCCCGAACGGGGCCACCGCGGGGGACATTCCCGTCCAAGCGGGGCTGGTCTTGGACCTCTCCAGTCCCAACCCCAACCCATCCCCCACTCCCCAGGTGGTCTACCTGACGGTCAAAACAGTCAAGGATGAAACGGTCATTACGGGTTTCGCCCGCGGTAAAAATGAATTCGAGTTCAGGGAAGACGATCTCAACAACTTAAAAGAAATCGTGGATCACCTCCTCGCCAATCCCGGCAAAGGCCTGGCCCTAACGGGTTATACGGACCCGGTGGGCGATGACGCCGTGAACGCGAAACTTTCCGAGGAAAGGGCCCAGTGGCTTAAGCGGTATCTTATGAAAATGGGACTGCCGGCAAAGAATATCTGGTCGGTAAAAGGATTGGGCGCGAAAGACCCGGTAGGCGATAACCAAACCGAGGAAGGCATGGCCCTCAACCGAAGGGTCGTCATTCATATTATGGAAAGAGCGGAAAAATAGCATGAGACATCTATTTCAAAAATATGCGCGGGTTTGTTTTTATTCTTTGGTGATTTCAATCCTAGCGGTAATGGTTTGCGTCCTGCCGATGGCTTGCGGCAACTCCTCAAATCCCGCCTCTCCCTTGAAAACCACCCCCCCGGCTGCCCCCACCTTCACCTCAGTGATAACCTCCACATCAACCATCACCTTCACTGTGACGCCAACCGCCACAGCCGCTCGAACCGCGACCGCCACGGCATCCGCCACATCCACCCGGTCCGCCACACCAACACCCAGCGCCACAACCACATCAACCCCCACCTCCACACCCACAATCACACCGACGCCCACCAGCACTTCCACGCCGACAGTGACTTTCACCGCGACGGCGACTCCCATACCAGGTATGAAGAAATGGTCTTATCTGATGGGCAGCGGAACCTCTTGGGCCCCCGCCATCGGAAGCGACGGCACTATTTATATTGGCTCTTCGGACGGTCATCTTTACGCCATCAGCTGTACCGGTAATTTAAAATGGTCCTATCAAATCGGCGCCGCGGTGTCCTCCGCCCCGGCCATCGCGGGCGATGGAACTATCTATATTTGCTCATTCAACGATACCCTTTACGCGCTGACTTCCAGCGGAACTCTCAAGTGGTCTTACACCACAGGCGGACCTCTAGGAGAAGGGGCCTCGATTGGAAGCGACGGCACTGTCTACATCGCGTCTTATGATAAAAATATCTACGCCATCAGCCCGTCGGGAAGTTTGGTCTGGTCTTACGCGACAGGCGCGCAAATTGAAGATTCCCCGATCATCGGGAGCGACGGCACCATTTATTGCGGCTCGGATGACAGCTATTTCTACGCGCTAACTTCCTCGGGAAGTTTAAAGTGGTCCTACAAGACAGGCGGCAATGTCGTTTCCGACGCGTCGATCGCCGGTGACGGCACAATCTATGTCGGCAGTAATGACGATAACCTCTACGCGTTCAATCCCGACGGCACCGTGAAGTGGACTTACCTGACGGGCGGCCCCGTCTATCATTCTGAGGCGGCAATCGCGAGCGACGGGACGGTTTATTTTGGAAGTGACGACCATAATGTCTATGCCGTCAGCAGCGCCGGAAGCCTGAAGTGGAGCTATGCGACCGGGGGTATCGTGGAGGAATCACCGGCCCTGGGAGCCGATGGGACGGTATATATCGGAAGCACCGACAGCAAGCTCTACGCGTTCAGTTCCACCGGAAGTTTAAAATGGACATTCCTTGCCAGCGCCGAGTTCTTTGACTCCGGCCCCGCCATCGGAAACGACGGAACCATTTATACCGGCAGTGAGGATGAAAACCTTTACGCGATTACCGGTGACACACCCTTGGCCGCTTCGGCCAGTCCCCGATATCACGTCAATAACCTCAACACGGGCTTATACTGACCGGCACCCTATAGCGAGAATGAATAACGGGGGCCAAGTCTTTTTTTACTTTAAATGAATACTTGGCCCAATATTTCGAGCAATCTCAAAAGGGGCACGCAGGTCAAAGCAGGGGCAGGGACTTAGAAAGCTCGTTCAATTGCTGGTTCAACTGGACCGCCTGGGTATCGGTTAAATCTTTCGCACCAGTCTGCTTCAGGTCGGTCTTTTCCTGGGTTTCAATGGCTTTCAACTGACTCAACAAGGTAGTCCCATTGGCTTTCGTCAGCTTCCCTTTTTTAATCCCCTTGCGGATACGCGTGTACTCTTCCCGGGTACGCAGATTAATCTGGTGCAAATGGGGCTGCTTTAATGCCGGCGGCGTGGAGACAACCGTGGGTTTCGCGACTGGGATAGCGGCCTCGCCGATTTGTGTCCCCCAAAATAAAACGATGATCAAAGCGGCGATAATTTTCATCTTTTCCCCTTTTAACACGAATCGAGTACTCAATTCCTAATTTTGAATCTTATTGGGCGGAATTGGATTCGTTTCAGATTTTTTTAATGCGTCCTTAATCATATCGTCGAGCGCCTTTTCGGGATCGGCGACGGCGGCTTTTATTTTTTTAATAACATCCGCGTAAAATTCGATACTCTTGATCCATTGGCAAAATTCACCTGCTCCCAATTTGGCAAGATCGGCTGGAGCCTTAGGAACAATGTCATTTGTTGGAGTGAACATTTTTAGGAGCGTTTGACCGGGATTAAAGCTGGCGATCGTTTTCCCCAGCGAATCGGCGGACGCTTCCGTTGTTTTCTCCTTCGTGAAAGCTGTATATAGCTCGCTAACAAGATCTTGGCCACCATAGTTCCGGTAAGAACCTTGTCCGGTGTATCCGCTGCGTTGTGAAAACCTGAGTTCGGTCGCGGCGTTGCCAATGGAAGTACTTGCCTGTCCAAGGCTATCCGCCATGCTGTTCCAATAAACATTCACGTAATTATCCATAAAAACATTAGCGGTCGCTTTATAAAGAATGGCAAAACCCGCGAGGACCGCCTGCTGCCCCGCCAAGTAGGTATCCCATCCCGCTTGGGCCGATACATCATTCGTCATCAAAACTGACGCCGCTTCTTGCATCTGAAGGCCGGGTTGAACTAAACAGGCCAGACAGTCCACCGCCGTAACAAAGTATGCCCCAAAATTATGTACCACTGTGGCTTGAATGCCGCTCAAAGTCTCATCAATGGCAAAGGCAAACGCCAGTTCGACCAAGCTGTCTTGCGCGCCGGAAGGATCTATCCGATCAACCGGGTTGGCGTGGGCATAAATATACCGATGCAGACTCATGGGATCATCCAAGCTGCCCTCGAAAGGATCCATCGTGAGGAAACGACCCAAGTTGGTATTTAAGTACCGGGCCCGGTTGTAATAAAGGCCGGTAGCCGGATCAATTTGCTCCCCAGCGAACAGATAAAGATTAGGGGTAGAACCGGTCGAATGGATTAAGTTACCAAAGGCCTCATAATCGTAAGCATCCGTAACGTTTCCGTTAACGTCTGTCAAGAATCGGACACTTCCATGACCGTCATAACCGTAGAAACTCAGGGACCAATTGCCATTAATGGTTTGGTCTTGGCTGATCCGGCTCAAACCATAAGTGTAAACCCGATTGACCGACCCACCCTGGATTTCCTCCAATACCTGGACGCTGCCAGTGGGATTAGTTCCTGTCACCAAATAATTGGTCATTGTACCGGCGACATTGTCAATCTTCTCAACGCGGTTGCCGTCACCATCATAGACATAATCAACATTGGTGGAAGGCCCCACGACCTTGAGCAAATGATTTTCTCCGTCATAGGAATAATTATTCCCGGCAGGATCGGTCTGGGTACTGCCGTTGGCATCATAGGTATAACCCGCCGTCAACCGGTCGTCGGCGTCGTATTCTCCGGCAAAATTTTGATTTGAAATCGGCCCAATTCCGGATGCCCTTTGTTGACGGTTGCCCACGCTGTCATAAACATAGTTGATCGCCCCATTGTTCGCCGTAACTGGGTCATTCGAAATACTTTCCCCAGTCAACCGGTAGAGAACATCAAAGGAATAGGCAACTGTCCGCCCGTTGAGCTCGGCCACGCTTAAACGGTTGCCGACTGGTCCTAGGGTGTAAGCGTAACTAGCGAAGGCTGAGGGCTGACCCGAATTGAACGAAGAGCTATTAACGGTGACCCCCTCGTTTACCAAACGGTTCAGCACGTCATAGGCATAAACGGTATTGACGCCATTTGGCAGTTGGACATCCGACAAGTTCCCGACATTATCATAACTGTAACTTGTGACTAATGCGCCACGGTGGAGGTCTGTCACAGTGTTGATTCGATTCAAAGCGTCAAAAGTGTAAGAAACATTTGTTCCATTAGCGTTGGTGGAACTCATCTGGGTTAAGTTCCCCGCCCCGTCATATGAATAGTTGATAGTCCCAAAAGGCGATGTCTTCTTTACCAGTCGGTCACGCACATCATGATTGAAGGTAGTCATTCCGCTAGGATCAGACATTGAGACTCGGTAGCCGGACTGATCATAGCTATAAGATACATTGTATTGGGGAGCATTTTCTCCAGTCATCGCGTCCGTTTGAGGATCATAAGCAAAGGTAATGACATCTCCTTTAAAAGTGGTATGGGTCGTTATCTTCCCAGTGGCATCGTAAAGGAAACTTTCGGTTTGACCCCCTGGCAAAGTGCGGGTTTTCTTCCGTTTCATCAAATCATAGGTGAAAATCGTGGTGTGGCCATTAGGGTCCGTCTGGGACAAACGGTTGCCAACTGCGTCGTACGTATAACGTGTCACATTCTGCATGGCGTCCGTTACGCTGATCAAGCGGTCTTGCGCGTCGTATTTCATTTGTGAGGTTTCACCGGCCTGATCCGTCTGGCCAATCTTACGACCTTTAGCGTCGTAGATATATTTAACGTTGGTACCATCCGGATAATTAATTAGGATTTTCCGATACGACGCGTCGTATTGGTAGCCGATCGTATGCCCGTTCGCGTCTGTCTGTGAGATTAAGTTATTATCGGCGTCATAATTCATCAGGGTGGTATGTTGCTGAGCATCGGTAATAGAAATGTTCCTGCCCGCCTGATCATAGCCATACTGGGTTTTGTTTCCATTCTCATCGGTGCTTAAAATCACATGGCCTTGTCCATCATAAGCCGTGCTGAGATGGTTGCCATCCGCGTAAGTCGTCGTCACTGGATTTCCAGCGGCATCATAATCGGTGTGGATGTCTCTTCCTCCCCGGTCCGTGTGATCGGTTTGCTGGTTTTCGTTGTTATATTGGTATGTTTCAGTCGTGCTATCGGGGTATTGGACATTGGTTAAATTCCCGTTGGCGTCATAAGAATAGCTGGTGGACCTTTTTTTCTGGTCAATTAAGCCGATTTGATTACCCAAGCTGTCATATATGATTTGGATTTGAGTACCATCAGGATAATTGGTCTGGATTCTCCTTCCATCCGCGTCATAAAGATAGGTGGTCGTCGCCGTGCCGGCGGACGAAATTTTGGTTTCACTGATCTTATTGCCATTAGCGTCGTAGGTGTAAGTTGTGGTGGACGCACAGTTGGTTCCAGCCGCGACGGTTCGGGTAAGGACATCGCCAAAAGAGTCGTAACTATAGGTGGTTTTATACCCCAAAGCGTCGGTCTGGCTGAGTTTGTTTCCGTTAGCGTCATAGGTATTGGACATAACCGCGTTCCCCATACCGTCCACCGTGCGAAGGGGGTTGCCATTAATGTCATAGGTATTGGTAATGGTGTGTGCATTCGGATCGGTAGCGGTTAACAGTCGGCCGGTTCCGTCATAGGTCATGGTATTCGTATGTCCCAGGGGATCCGTCACGCTCGTGGGAAGGGTAGGATTGCTTGGATCTCCATATTGGTAAACCGAAGGATTGCTGTTGCCCGGCAAAAGCTCGCTTAACTTATTGTTATACCCATCTTGAGAGTACGTTTTAACCGTAACATTTCCCAGGCCGTCAATTTCCTGAATGACATTACCGTTATTGTCGTAAACAAAAGACATTGGTTGTCCCAGTCGATTGGTGACTATTTGGCTGTTATTCGTCAAGTTGTATTGATAAGTAATCTTATTCCCGGAAGCGTCGATCGTGTCCAACAGCCGGTTCGTAACGGGATCGTAGTCATTCCGAACGGGGTTAAGCCCGTCCGCGTTCTTGATACCAGTCAATCCGTGGGTGGAATTGTAGCTATAAGTCGTCATCTGCCCTTTGGAAGCGTTCACCGGATCTTGATAAGTCGCCAAGTTACCTTGGTTGTCATAAGCGTACTTATAGAAGTTCCCACCGGGGTCCTTCATTTGAATAATCCGGCCGGAGCTATCCCGGGTAAAAAGAACATCCTTCGTCCCAGCCATCTTCCCTACCCAATGGATTCCATAGCCATCAACCTTCAAGATATTCCCCTTTAAATCCATCGCCTGTTCCAAACCTGTCGTCGTATTAAGGATATATTTGGTACCAGCCTCGTCCGTAAAGATGAACCGTTCAGGGTCATAATCCGACCCGCTATTGACGTCCACCCAGGTCAAATCGGAGGGGACCACGTCCGGCGCCCCATTGCCGTAAACATCGGTAACCGGTGACCCGCCTGCGTCAATCGGGATCAAGGCGCAATTAGGCGGGGTCCCAAAGAGGGGCTCGAATTGAACGCCGAAGGTTCCGTCCAAGCCATTCACGCCCGCTCCGCCCGGCGCTAAATCGGCCCCACCTGCGGCCAGAAAATGAGGTTCAAACCGGTAAACCTTACCATCCGCTAAAGTGACTGTAATGGTGTGGGATTGGGTCGGAAACACAAAAACCTGCGCCAACCCGGATAACGACAAGGTGCCTCCCGCGAGATAGGTGTTCCATCCATCTCCCATGACCCCCGATTCCTGGACCTGAACATTGTGGATACCCAAGGTCCAACCGAAACCAAAATCACCTAGATTTTGGTTTCGACTGTCATAGGTACGAACAACCTGAATAGGAATTCCCGAAACAGGGACATTTAAATCCGTAAAGGAAAGGGTAAACATCCCCACCTTTTGATTTCCACTCACCGTCGTATTCACCGACGAAACCTCGTTGCTTCCATCTTGTTGAATGACGATCAAACTCAAGGTATAGACACCGTTCAATAACAGGGTCGGATCAAAGGTTCCCAGCACCCCGTTCGTTACCTGATTGGTGCCCGAGGCGATGGTAACGGAATTATTCGGACTCCCGGCGGAGGAATAGACCAGCCACCATCCGCTTTGATAACTGGATCCAGCGGGCGCGGGGGCAAAATTCCCATCCGCGCTGCCGATGACTTGAACTCGGGTCGTTACCTGGGCCCCATCCGCCGCCACTGGCGTCGGCACGGGATTATTCGGGCTTGGATATTCCTGCAGGAAATCTATTTCACTATCCAAAGGTAAAGGCGGCTGAGTCGCCGTGGGAGTAGGAGTGAAAACCGCCGTATTGGTAGCGGTAGGAGTCGCCGTGCTGGTCGGCAGAGTACCCGTGGGTGTTTGGGTCAAAGTCGGTGAATCCGTGGGTGAATAAGTAGCGGTCGGGGATGGAGTGAGGGTAGGCGTGGGTGTTTGTGTGGAAGTCGGGGTCAAGGTCGGAGCCGTTTGTTCCCCCGCCACCTCAATCGCCGCGATCATAGCTCCGCCCAGCGAACCCGGGTCCTTCACGAATTGCAGGTCGAGCGTGCCTTTGGTCACGGGAACATCGTAGAAGGTTTGGTCATAGGCGTCGTCCAGCGGTGTGGTAGCCGCCAAATCCAATCCCTTCACCAAAACTTGTCCGTCCGCCGAGACGTCGAACGTCCTTTGGGCCGGCTCGTCATAAGACGCCTCCGCCCATTTCAACGTGACTTGGTAAAGACCGTTGGGCACGTCAAAGTCATATTCCACTTTGCTGTCCTCGCGCCAGGTTTGGTACAGAACCGGATCATTCGTGGACGAGGAATTGATGGTGCCGGCCGGAACGTAAAGGGCGGTGGCGCCTTGGGAATAACCGATACCGTTTCCTCCCTGGTTCACCGGCACGTAAGGAGCGTCCGCCTGCCAGGCGCGGCCCAGGCTGTCCGTATAAGCCGTCGTCCCGCCCGCGTCAATGCGGAGGTCCACCGCGCCCGCCACGGGAGTACGGGTGGGCGTCAAAGTGGGCTGGGCCTGCAGGCCCAAAACCTCAATGGCCGAAACCGTGGCCGTGCCATAAGCGGGAAGCCAAAGTAAATCCAAAACCCCGTTGGTGGCCGCCACGTCGAAAACCACGTCATAGGCGTTGTAATAACCCGCTACCGCATCCAGGTCCAGCTCCGGCACCACAATACTGCCGTTGGCGACAATGTTGACGATGGCCTGCCCCGTCTGCTGATAGGTGGTATTCACCATCTTCAAGGTCACCTGATAATTTCCCGCCGGTACGTTGAACTTATACTCGATATTCGTATCTTCCCGGAAATTCTGATAAAGGGCCGGGTCCGCGGTGCCGTTCACCGGACTGGCCGCGTCATAAGGCTGGGCGTCATAGGCCCAGCCTTCCCCGCCGTAAGCCGGGAAATATTCCTGATCGGCCATCCAAACCCGTCCCAGGCTGTCGGTGTAATTCGCGCCCGAGGCTACCGCGATCCGCGCCACATAGGCGCCCGCGACGGTCGTCAGCAGGGGCGTAACCGTGGGCGTCGCCGTCGGCGTAAAGGTGAAACTGGGAGTCGGGGTGGAAGTGGGCGTAGTAGGAGCGACCCAGGTTCCCGTCGGGGTCGGCGTCAGGGTAGGTGTCCAGGTCGGGGTGGAGGTTACCGTCGATGAGGGGGCGCAGGGCCGGAAAATATCCACGAAATTGGCGCTGTTCAAACTCACGTAAACATTACCGGCCGGATCCATCGCCGAGAAAGTGGGCCCCTGGAGTTGAACCCCGGGGGCCAAAGTCGCCAGGAGGGTTCCATTCGGGCCGTAATCCATAACTTGCCCCGCCCCATAATCCACGGCCCAAAGATCGCCATGCGAGTCAAAGGAAATACCGTCTAGGGTAGTAAAGGAAACTCCCACCGGATTACTTGGAGTGCTTCCGAAGTTTTGGACATAATTTCCGTTCTTGTCAAAAACCGCGATGCGGTGATTGCCGCGGTCGGCCACATAAAGATTACCAAAGCCGTCCAGGGCCACTCCGCAAGGACCGTTGAGCAACCCGGACCCGATCACGATTTCATTCCCAGCGGGCGTGCTTTCCAGGGCGATGCCGTCGTAGTAAGCCGTCGTGAAAACATCGCCTTGGGAATCCACCGCCACGCCGATCGGGGCCCGAATTTGGAATTTGTTAAAGAGAGTTTTCAACAAAGTTCCCGTGGGCGTGAAAACATCAACCTGTCCGCCCAAACTGCTTTCCACCACATAAACATTTCCATCGGGCCCAATGGCCACCCCGCCCGGGGTAAAGGAACCGGCCGAGTGCAGGGTTTGGAACTGGTATAAATAAGTCCCATTGGGGGAATAAACCGAGATCGCTCCCGTAAAGGCGTCGATAGACCAACCCACATAAATGTTTCCCTGGTTATCCAACGCGATTCCCTGGGGAGCCTGCACAGGCAGGGACAAGCTGGTATTGGGCTGGAGGCAGGGCGTGGGCCCTGCGGTCGCGATGGGCAGCGGTTGCAACCCCTCCACTTGGATGGCCGAAACAGTGGCCAATCCCGAAGTCGGGGTCCAAACCAGGTCCAGCGTGGGGCCGGTGACCTGGACGTTAAAGGTCACGTCATAGGCGTTGAAATAACCCGAGGCCGCGTATAAATCCAGGTTGGAAATAACCGGCGCGCCGTTCGCCGAAACGCTGAAGATCCCCTGGCCCGCCTGCAGGTAGGTGGTATTCACCATTTTCAAGGTGACCTGATAATTGCCCGCCGGGACGTCAAACTTATACTCGATGCCTGTGTCTTCCCGGAAATTCTGGTAAAGAAGCGGATCGGCGGCCAAACCCGTGCCCAGCGCCGGATTTTGCCCGATCGGCGAGGTGGTGTTATAGGGCTGGGCGTCCCCCACTTCCCCCGCGCCGCCGGGAACATAATCCTGATCCGCCATCCAAACATGGCCCAGGCTGTCGATATAAGCGTTGTCCGCCACGGCGATCCGGAAAACATAGGCGCCCGGCACCGCGGTTTGGGTGGGCGTCGGCGTCCAGGTCGGAGTCAGGGTGAGGAGCGCAGTCGGCGTGGAAGTGGGGACGAAAAGGGTTCCGGTCGGCGTCGGGGTGCCCGTGATCATGCTGACGGAGAAGGGAGTATGGCTGGGGGTCGGCGTGATCGTCGGCGTGTTGGTAAAAACCGGGGTGGGCGAGTTCGTGGGCGAGCCGGCCGTTTGGCCGCAATAGGGATTCGTGACGGTCAAGGTCACGCTGGAACAGCTCGTCGAGTAGCCGTTGGAACCGCACAGTTGAAGTACATAAACACCGGTCACGTCAAAGTAAGCCGTCGTGGCGGCAGAATGGGAATTCCCGAAAACCACCGTGCTCGGGCCGCCTAACTGGCTCCAGGCGGCGGTCACCGGCAAAGCGGGATTGTTCAGGTCCGTCACCGCTCCCTGAAGCTGGGTGGCGACCGTTCCGTAAGCCGGCACCGGTCCGATGCCCGCGGGGGCGAAATTGGAACCTTCCAGGTCGCCGGAGCCCGTACTGGCGATCGTCGTCGAGTTGAATTCGACGCCGTTCCAGCGGAAATCCCGGACCGTTCCGTCCGTCTCATCGGCCACGACGATGTCCCCCACCATGGATTGGAAGGCGGTGGCCGGCGCGCCTAAAAGCCGGTTGTTCCCCTCGTCCGCCAAATAATAATTCTCATTGGGCGGAACCACGCGGATGGACTCGACGTTCCCCCCCACTGGGTAAGAGAGATAATTTCCCTGCAGGTCCACGGTCCAAATATTGTGGGACAACTCATCCCCCATCAAAATTTTTCCCGCCCAGGGACCGTACCGCGCCGGATTGTTCGGCACTGTGGTGGGTCCCTCTAAAAACCCCTCGTAGCTCATGGGGAGCGTCGCCAAATGGGTGGGTTGTCCGGCCGAGTTGACCCGCCAGACACCCCCGGTGGTCGTGGTGACGATCAAGTCCCCTCCGAAGACGCCGGTGTTGTCCACGAAAACCCCTCCCCGTAAAAGACCGTCCTCATTGGGAAGCGTCACCCAGGGATTAATGATTTGGCTGCCGTCGGGGGAAATCTTCGTGACCACGCCGGGCACGCCCGAACCGGTGAACATGGTTCCGGCCGGGAAGCCGCCCAGGCTGAAACCATTGCAATAGTCCCGGGCGGCGGAAATATAAACCTCATCCGTCAACCCGCTGATCTGGGTGAAAACGTGGTTGCTGCCGTCCTGGGAAATAATGTCAAAATTATTCGGTTTGCCGTTACTGTCCCCATTCACCGAAACGATCACCCGGTTGGTATAGGGGTTGTATTCCACTCCCGTGACTTGGGGGAGATTACTGCTCGCCGTCATCATGGAAACGCTGGCCACCGCCCCCGGCGTGGGCTGGGGGGTGGAACTGGGCGCGACCAGATAAAGGGTTTGGGCCGGTCCCGCGTTGACCAACGGCGCCTGGAAAGCCAGGCGGGGCGTGGGAGTAAGAGTGGGCGTGCCGGGGGCGTTGAAGAAGACTTCGGAGTTCAAAAAGTCATTGTTGGTGTTACTTTCCAAAACGGGGCGCGCCAATGCCCCTTGATCGTTCACATCCACCCAAATCGGGCCGATCAATCCCTGGGTCACCGGCAGGCTTAAGGTCACGGCCTGGGACTGGCCTTGCAGAAGGGCTTGGGTGGTTTGAACCGTTCCTAAAAGTTTGCCGCCGTTTTGCGGATCGCCGTCATAAAAGGCGGTGTAAACCCCGGAAGGGGCAGGCCCCACGGCGAGGTTATTAACCGAGACCGTGAAAAGACGGCTGGAGCCGGACACCGAAGCGTTGAAGTTCGAGGGCGCCAGGTCCGGGAGTCCCACGGGGGTCGGGCTTACCTGGACGCAGGGAATGAATTTCTCAATCCGGTTATTGCCCCAATCCGCGGCGTAAACCGCGCCCGAGGGGCCGACGACGACACCCAGCGTTTGGTTGAACTGCGCGTTCCCTGAACCGGAGGCGCCGACGTAAAAAAGAAACTGGCCGTTCGGGTCAAACACTTGGAAACGGTTGTTGTCGCGGTCCGACACGTAAATCCAATTATTGGCGCCCAGGGCCAAACCATAGGGCTGGTTGAACTGTCCGTTGCCGCTGCCGCCGGTTCCCCAGGCGGCGAGGAAGTTACCTTGTGAATCAAATTTGGAAACCCGCTCGTTGCCGCCTTCCCCCACGTAAAGATTATTATTTCCGTCCACGGCCAGGCCTTCTGGATTGGACAATTGGCCCCCATAGGTGCCCGCTCCCTGGCCGATGACGGCGGTAAAGACGCCGTTGTTGGTGAATTTTTGGACCCGGTTGTTGTTGTCATCCGTCACATAAGCGTTGTCCTGGCTGTCAAAGGCCACTTGGATCGGCAGGTTGAATTGGCCGTTGCCGCTGCCCGCCGTCCCCCATTGGGTTACCGGAACGCCCGACAAGGTGAAAACCTGGACCCGGTTATTTTGGCCGTCCGCCACGAATAAATGATTGGAGATTTTGTCGTAAGAGATGCCCTGGGGCTGGTTGAACTGCCCGATACCGCCGCCGCTGCCGCCCCATTGGCTCAAATAATTTCCGTGGGCGTCGAAGACCTGCACGCGGTTATTGGAGGAGTCCGTTACGTAAATATTCTCATTGGCGTCCGTCGTGATCCCCAGGGGATTATTGAATTGGCCGTTGCCGCCGCCCGAAGTTCCCCACTGCGTCTGGTAAAAGAGGCAGGCTTGGCTGGCGGACAGGGGCGTCGGGGTCAAGGTCGGCGTGGGCGCGGAGGAACAGGACGCGAAATGGTTTACCACGTTGCCGTTGAAATCCCCGATCCAAACATCCCCAAAAGACCCGAAGGCCCAGGAAAGAACCCGGGACATAACAATACTGCTTCCGCTGGGGGTACAGAAAGTCGAGAGGTAATTCCCGTGTTTGTCATAGACATCCACCCGGCCGCCGCCATTCCCGGCGTCATTAGCAACCCAAAGATGGCCTTCGGGATCGAACTTAATCCTCCAGGGATTATTAAACTGCCCCGCCCCGCTCCCCGCCTGGCCCCACATCCTCAGGAAATTCCCGTTCGGGTCAAACACGCTAATCCGGTTGTTCGCCCATTCCGAGATATAAATATCCCCCGTGGCGTCCACCGCCACGCCGGTCATCACATTCACCTGGCCCGGCTGACCGCCCACTGTTTTCGTGAATCCCCTTAAGTAATTCCCGTTGGGGTCAAACACGCTCAACCGGTTGGAAACCGTATCCACAACGTAAAGGTTTCCCGCCGTGTCCATGGCGATCGAATTGGAATGGCCGAAAGTTCCGGGCCCCGTTCCATTCGCTCCGCTGGCGTTGAACTGGAACAAGTAACTGCCGTTTTTATCAAAAGCCTGCACCCGGTTGTTTCCGTCGGATTCCAGGATGTAAAGCTTCCCATTGCCGAAAACCGCGTCATAGGGATGGTTGAATTGGCCGTTCCCGCTGCCTCCGCCGCCCCACCGATTCAAGTAGGCCCCGTTGGAGGCGAACTCCGTGATCCGGTCAGGATAATATTCGGCGATATAAACATTTCCCGTCGACGGATCCATCGCCAAACCCACCGGGCTTTGGAGGTCGCCGTGCCATTGGGAAAGCAGGGTTTCGCAGGGCGTCGCGGCGGCGGTGGGGATCACCGTCGGGGTCCCGCATGAAACCAATTCCACCAGCGTTTGGCTTCCGCTCTCCGCCGCAAAGACATTGCCGTTGGCGTCCACCGCCACCCCGGTCGGTTCCTGGAAGCCCAGGCCCGACGAGGTCATGCCGTTGTAAAGATTGAGCAAAGCGCCCGAGTTGCTGAACTCCTCGACTAGGTCACTGCCGTCGTCCGCCACCCACAAATTTCCCTGGGAATCAACTTGGAGGGCGTAAGGATCATTGACGTTTCCGCCCCCGTTAAATGTTTGGGTTTCGGTGCCGCTGGGCCCGAATTCCACGATCCTTTCGTTATTTCCATCCCCCACGAAAACATTCCCGCTGGGGTCGACCGCGATGCCTTCCGGGAAAGAGAGAATACCGCCGCCCAGGACCGTCAAGGGCGATCCCGCGGTGCTGTATTCCACCGCCTGATTGAGGTCCCCGTCCGTCACCCAAACGTGGCCTTGACCGTCAAGGGCGGCACCCAAGGGCATCCCCAACTGCCCGCCGCTGGGCAGGGTATTGAAGTTCCGCTTGAGGATTCCGCCGAATCCAAAAACATAAACTTGCCCCAGGCTTGCGTCAGCCACATAGATTTCCTGGGCCGCGCTGTCCACCGCGATGCCCTGGGCGTCCTCTAGGGTATTAGCCCCGATTTGGCTCAAGAGAGTTCCCGAGGGCCCCACCACATCCACGTCGATATTTGAAAGATAGAGGTTTCCCGTGGAATCCAAGGCCGCCCCGATCAGCCCCGATGGCCCCAAAACGGCGGGACCCGCGATCACCCGCGTGGAACCACAACCGGCCGTCGGGGTCGCGGTGGGTGTCGGGGAGAAAGTGAGGGTGGGCGTCCATGTCGCCGTAGGGGTAGCGGTATTGGTCGGAGTGCTGGAAGAAGTATCTGTTGGGGTACTCGTGAAACTGTTCGTCGGCGTGAGACTCAGTGTGGCGCTGGGAGTGGAGGTGGCCGAATTCGTCGGAGTGTTCGTGTCGGAACTGGTTGGTGTAAAAGTAGCCGTGAAAGTGGCGGTGCTTGTGGCGGTTGCGGTAGCGGTGTTCGTGAAACTATTGGTCGCTGTATTCGTCAGCGTATTGGATGGGGTATTCGTTGGTGAATTCGTGGGAGTGAAAGAATTTGTGGGAGTAACTGTAAGAGTGGGACTGTTCGTAGAGCTATTGGTCGATGTCAAAGTAGCCGTGGAAGTGGCCGTGCTCGTGAGGCTAGCGGTGGCGGTATTGGTCAGCGTGTTGGAAGGGGTATTCGTGAATGAATGCGTAGGAGTGAAGGAAGCGGTGGAGGTAACCGTACGGGTAGAACTGTTCGTCGCGCTGTTGGTAAAAGTGTAAGTGAAAGTAGCCGTGGCTGAATTCGTTGCGCTATTCGTCAAAGTCAAGGTGGCCGTGGGAGTGGCCGTGAAAGTTGAAGTAGGGGTAGAGGTATTGGTAGAGGTCACTGTCGGACTTTTCGTGGCCGTTTGAGTGAGGGTATAGGTAAGAGTGGACGTCGGCGAGGCCGAATTCGTCGCGCTGTTCGTCGGGGTCCAGGTGGGGGTGTTACTCGCGGTCGGGGTGGAGGAGGGGGTATCGGTTTTGGTTGGACTATCCGTCGCGGTATGGCTGGACGTAAGGGTCGTGGTGGCCGTCGGGGTTTCAGTCAGGGTCTGCGTCGCGGTGGCGGTTGGCGTAGGGGTATGGCTGGGGCTCAAAGTCCGGGTGAAGGTGGGTGAAACGGTCTCCGTAAAGGTCCGGGTGGCCGTATCGGTAAAAGTCGGCGTCAAGGTGGCGGACGCGCAAAAAGTTTCCACGTCCACGTGTATTTGAAACTCGCCGGATATCTCCACACTGCTTCCCACGATTGACCCGTAAAATTGGCTGATCTGCCCCGCGCTGCCGCCCGAAAGATTAATTTGCGCGGCGGGTGCGAATAAAACCGCCTCGATGGTCGTATTGGAGTCGTTGTTCACCTGCAGGCAGTTGGAAGTCCCCAACAGCCAAAGGTCCCCCGGCTTTCCGCTGGCGGTCAGCAATCGGCCCCTCAAAACCATACTGCCGTTCACCCAAATCCGGACTTGGCCATTCGCCACGAGTTGGGCGCCGTTATCAACCAAGAGGGAGGAAGCGGTATAATTGCCGCCGTTGAGCGTGACCGGAGTGGATCCCGTCACCGAATAGTTGCCGAGATTGGACGCGCCGCTGGGCGTTGGAATCGGCGTAAACCCCGCCGCCACGCCCTGGAGAATCGTCCCTTTGATAACACAGCCCGCGGAGTTTTGAACCGCCAAAGCCGCCTGGACCACCGCCTGGCTGGATTCGTTGCTTCCCCCGTAGGCGCCCTTCGCCGAGTCGTAGGAGTCGATCAGCTGGGCCCCGCTCAAATCCACGTTGTAGTTGTCCGCCGTGACGCCCTGCTTGAAACAACTGGGAGGCGCGCTGGAGCCGGACGGCGCGAGCAGATTTACGACCGCCGCCATCATTTTCGCAGTGATGGACGCGGGAGTTAAAGTGGGTGTGGCGGTCAAACCCTCCGTCACCAACTGGACGAAAGCAGGAGTTTTCACGGCGGTAAAAGTTTCGGTGGGCGGCGATTCAATTTGGGCGAAACAAGCGTTGGTTTCCAAGCTGTCGGCGATCGGGATCATCGTGAAAGCCTTCAGGGTGTAATACCATTCACCCGGACCCGGTTCATCAATGAAGCTTAAAGGACCGTAGCCGGTCGAGGGTGCCGGGAGGATGCCGATCTGGGTATAGAGCCCCTCGGACTCCTCGGACTGGCTGGAGGCAGGCGACCGGTAAATTTTGTAGCCCACGGGATGGCTGAAACGGCCATGGAGGGCGGGTTTCCAACTGAGAAGAATCTTGTTCCCCTGGACTTGGGCGGACAAATCACGGGGATTTTCCAATACCCGGAAATTCGGGATCGGGGTCGGCGTTCCCTTCGCCGCTGATCCTTTCCAAACGCGCTTTTTCGCGGGGGTTTCATCCGGGGTAAAAGTCGATGTCGGGGTTAAAACAGGTGTTGAATCCGGACCTGGCGAATTAGTGATAGACAAGGCTGCGCTATTAGGGCTGTTATCCTTAACCGAAACCGGATTATCGGCGAAAAGGACCGTAGGCCCCAAGGAAGTGAGGGTCAAAGTCACCAATAATAAAAATCGGATGGAATAGGTGACCGGTGACGCGAGCCATTGAATAAACATCGAATTCCTAACCCTATTTCAAGTTCTTCAAGGTTCAAAACCCTTGATTTCACCGATTTATTCTTTGCTTCCCCCTAATAGAGTTATTGTTTTGTCTTTTATTCCATCAAAAATAAATTTTTTATCATTTTGAAAAAACCACGAACTTCACAGAGGTCTGCCCTCTAAAAGTCCTTTCGCCTAAAGCCTAAATACGTTTCAAGCCGCGGTTGGAACATGAAGTCCACCGTTCATTCGATCAATTCTCAAGATTTTCATGAATCGTTTAATTAAAGGAAAATAAAAACGGGTTCATCCCTATGCATAAGGAATAGATTTGAAGCGAACAGTGGAAGGAATCGCTAAAAAAGAACTGAATTAGGGATTTTCAGGAGGCTCGATTTTAATCTTCTTACGCAATGTTCCCGCGCTGGACTTAACCTCGACGTAATAAGTGCCAGGCGGGGCCAGTTGACCGTTCTGTTTGAGGCCGTCCCATGTAAAAGTTTGCTGGCCCGCCGGGAGGATATTGGTGCCCAACAGCCTGATTTCGTTATTTCCCTGGTCCAATACACGGACCGTCACGACGCCCGACTGATGAAGCCCCACCACAACCGAAAGTTCCTGTTTTTTAGGACCCGCCGGAGTCGGGATCGGAGAAAGGGTTGCGGTGGGAACGGGTGTAAAAACGGGTGTCGAAGTGGCCTGCGGTTCCACCGGTTTCGAGACGGCGGCCGGGAGAGCGTGGACTTCGGGGGTGGGAGTCGCGGTCAAAGGCTGGGGTGTTTCAACCGGGGTGGGCGACGACTGTCTTTGAGCCAGCCAATGATGAACCGCTTTAACCGCCGTCACGCCGCCCACGATGGCGAAAGCCAAAACCGGAAGGAAGAAAAAGGTCGGGGTCGTGAACCAGGCTTTGTGGACCCGGCGGGATTTCAGGGGCTTTCCGGACCAACGGGGCTGGGGCAGACCGGTCTTGGCGTAAAAATTCTCCGCCATCCGCGCGAAACGCAAAGCGTCCTCATCGGAACCGTTGATCAGCTCGGTCAGCTGGTCTTTTTCCGCTTCGGTCAGGTCGCGCTTGAAAAACTCCTCAATCAGGTCTTTCATCCGGGCCTTTCTTCCAGTTCATTTTGAACCAGTCGTTTCAGGGCTTCGCGGCAGCGGGCCAGTTGGGACATGACCGTCCCGATCGGAACTTTCAAAGTCCGGGCGATTTGGATATAACTCACGCCTTCTCGGTCGCGCAACTGGATCACCTTTCTGCATTTTTCATTCATGGATTGGGAAAGCCGGTCCAGAAGTTTCAGCCGGAGGCGGCTTTCATGGGCCTCGTCCTTTTCCGCCGCCTGGGATTCGCAGAGCGGAAGGCTGAGTTCCTCCAGATCTTCCTGAAGTGAAACCAGAAGCTTGTCCCGTTTGCGGATCTGTTGATAACAAAGGTTCACGCAGATGCGGGCAAGCCAGGTATAGAGACTGCTGCGGAACTGAAAATCCTTCAGGTTTTTCAGGGCCAAAAGAAAAGTTTCTTGAACGATATCCTCCGCGTCGGCGTCCTTGTATCCCAAAAAATGAACACAAATGGGATAAAGACGCGGGGCGTGCTGTTTATAAAAAAGGGTTTGAGCCGCCTCGTCCCCTTCCAAAATTTTTTGAACTAACGCTGATTCTTCCAGAAGGGCTCTCCTAGAATAGAGAATAAGAGTGGTGAAATATTCCATCTTGCCGAGAAAATCGCATAATTGTTAACCACTATGGGCTTGAAGTCCATATGAAAACGCTTTTTTCATCGTTTGGAGGGATCGTATTTTTCCAGCCACCGCTTCAACAGGAAATTATCGGGTCTTAGCCGCAAAGCCTGTTCCAGGCACTGAAAGGCGTTATCGGCCTGCCCCGCGTGGTAATAAAGCGCGCCTAATTTCGCCCATTTCTTGGCGTTTTGGGGATCGTCCTGAACGGCTTTCACGTAGTCCTGGATTCCCTGGGTCAGCTGGGAATCAACCGGTCCCGGCGTGGGGGGAGGTTCATCCGGAAGATCGAAATTAAGCTCGACCTTTTCCACCGGTTCGGTCGGGGAATGTTTAGAAGGCTTGAAGCCGATCGCGGGTTCGACAACCGCCGGGGATTTAGAAACGGCGGAAGTGGGAGCTTCCTCAAACCGGTAGGTGAGGCTGACTTCTTGGGAAGCGCCCAAATCGCCTTCGGGGAGGAAAGCGTAATCCAAGTCGAAATCCTCCAATCGAAATCCCAACCCGGTTGAGAAACCTTGAAAACCCTGTATCTCATTATTCACCAAATCCAGTTGGTATCCCGCCCGAAGAAAAATCCAGGAAAGCGTTTGTTCCACGCCCACTTGAATCTGGTAATCCCCGTAAAAAGGCATGGAAAAATCCGCGGTGAGCAAAGTGGGGTTATGGGCGATTCCACGGAAAGTCCAAGCCAAACCCGTCCTGATAACACCCGAATCGGAAAAATCGGGGGCAAAAGAACCTAAATCGGCGGAAAGAGCCACCCGCAGATCAGAAAACGGCGACCAAAGAACACCTAAACCGGTAAAAAGCGATTGATAGGTATATTGAACAATCGATTGCCGTAATCCCGTGACGGTAAACCCCAGGGAAAAACCCGGAAACAATTTTTGTCCCCAGCCCAAGGTGGCGGAAAAACGATTGGGCTGATAGGCGCCCGTGGCTGAACCGGAAGCGTCGTAACCATCCACATTACCGTAGCTGAGATAAGTTGAACTCAAGGCGAAGGAACCCAGCGGGGATATCGGCAAACCGAGGGTAAGAGTTTCTTGATTGATATTCGCTACCCAAGATTGATGTTCCAGGGACAGCTGGCCGCTGAAAAGTTCGGCCAATCCGGCCGGATTCCAAAAAAGGTCCGCCGTATCGCCCGAAACCGCGGTGAAAGCCGAACCCATCGCGGCCGCCCGGGCGGAATGCCCGAGCATCTCCAGGGGATCGGTCGCGTCAACGGTGGTATAAATAGTTTCCGACGCGCGCGCGGCGGGAAGAAAAAATCCTACCACCGCCAAAAGAACTAGGAAATAAAGGCGGAAACCCAAAAGAGCTCTCATCGAACGACGGCAAACTTTCCGGAAGGCAGAGACGACTGAGCGCCCGAATCCAGGGAAAGGGTTACCAGATACAAATAGATGCCCGGGTTGTAATAGGAAATATCTAATGGCGTTTGCTGGAGTCCCGCCGGTTCCATTTGCTGGAAATCCGCGACCAAGTTTCCGGCTTCGTTATAGACCCGAATCCTGACGGTTCCCGATTCGGGCATGTTGTAAACCACCCGCACGAAACTTCCGGAAGCGGGCGACGGATAAACAAAAGCCGTCCCTTCGCGAGGCGCTTGAACCTCGGCTCGGAGGACAATCGGCGGGATTAAAAAAACAATTAGAATAAAAATCAAACAATGCTTTCTCATAAAAACCTTATTAAATGAAATATCAAGAATCCTTGATCGGCCCTAAAAGGTAACTCCGTTTTAAAAACCCGTTGCCCGGTTTTCTTTTTGATTAACCGATTGTTCTTTCCCTATCGGCCTCAAACAACAACACTTTAATATTAATTAAGGATTTTTTGCTTATTTTCCTTCAAAAAGCATGGTAACGATTTCGGATTATCCATCTCCAATTCCTTTAAGGCCGAAAAAATAGAGGCCAGGATGGAATAAACTCCCTCATTAATTATCTATTAATGAGAAATAGTAAAGGCCGACTGGAAAAACGGATTCAAAGGCTTACCTTAAAATCCAGGCAGGGACGAATAACTTTTATATGTATACGCGAATATTAAAGCGCCGGAAAATACTTTTTTTGCTGTTCTCACCCTTAGCACTGTCCGTCGCCTGCTTACGACAGTCTTTGCCAACCCCCGCCCAAGTCGCTCCCTGCCTGCCTTCTTCACTGATGGGAGACGCTCTCGCCAATAGCGCTTACGAATCTTTCGCCGGAGGTTCTTCTTTGTTCGCCCAACCGGTAACCGCCGCTGTTTCCGGAACACTAACCGAAATCCGGCTTAAATTCACAATCACATCTTCGAATAATATCATTTTTGGGTTATACACCGATAACGGAGGCCAGCCGGGAACCCTTCTGACTTCTTCTGGATCTCCCACGTTGGTTGGAACCGGGTTGATCGCTTTACCCGTAGCGGCCGTTTCGGTAACGCAAGGCATTCCCTATTGGCTGGCGGTTTATATTAGTAATATCGGCACTCCGACATTGGGAATATCCCATTCCATTCCCGCTTATCTTTATATCTCGGGTGCTCCCGCCTATAACGCCTTGCCCAATTCAGCGCCAATTTTTCCCACACCCATTCCGAACGGTTACGGGCTTAGTTTTGAAGGGGACATGTGCCAATAAGTTGATTTCATTTGGCGGATTCTGTAATTAATATACTTTTCGAACGTTCAATACCCACAAATTCGACAGGGCGGCTAAAAACCAAGTGCGAACCATCAAAAAAAGCTGGATCATTTTTTGCCTGCTCATTTCGGCCGCGTCACTGCCGGCGGCCTGTCTTCGTAAAGCCTTGCCCACTCCCCCCGCGATAAATATCCCCGGGCCAACTCTGACAATATCGGCGACTTTGACCGCTATGCTCACCCCGGTTTCGACCTCAACCCCGACGGCGGTTCCCTCGAATAGCCCCACGCTTCCACCAACCGCCACCTTCACCAGGACTTCGACAGTTACAACCACTCCTGTTTTTACCAACACCCTAACAGTCAGCGCGACAGCCTCACCCACAACAACTTCCTCATTCACGCCAACTCAGACACCTTCCAGCACTTTTACAAATACACCAACGGCTACGACGACCGCCTCCCTGACCGCGAGCAATACGGCGAGCTCAACGGCAACAATGACTCCTGTCTCCACCAGCACTTTAACAGCGTCCCCAACGCCGACCGCTTCATTCACGCCAACCCAGACGCCCTTCGGCACTTTTACAAATACACCAACGGCTACGACAACCGCCTCCCTTACCGTGAGCAATACGGCGACCTCCACCGCCACAGCGACTTCTACCTTTAGCCCGACCCCAACTCAAACCCCTGCTTCGACAAATACCTCATCCCCCACATCAACTTTATCGCCTACCGCGACGGATACTCCGGCCAACACTTTCACCTTGAGTCCAACAACAACGCCCACGACGACCTTATCGCCCACACCCACTCCCACTAGTACCGCTTCTGCCGACACCCCCACGAATACTCCAACTGGGACCCTCACACCCGCTTGTACGATCGCGATGGGTTTGGCCCATCCCTCACCCACACCAGCCACCGCGGAACTGGGCCTCAACGGTTCCTATTTCTTCGTTCAGCCCCTGACGGCTTCCGTTTCAGGTACAGTTACCACAATTCAAGAAATTACCGGCGGCGCGGCTATCAGCCAGATCGTTGGGATATATAGTGATGATTCAGGCGTGCCGGGAAATCTTCTGACCTCAAGTGGAAGTCTAGACACGGCCAGCGATACCACTTCACTCTCGCCGCCCCTATCCCTTATCCAGGGAACCAACTACTGGATCGCTATTTATTATGTAACGACCAACACAGGGGGGACGCTTGTCGTATCGGAAACTGGGGCGTCGGGAAGTTATCAATGGATTACGAGCGACCCCGGACTGACAAGCTTGCCCACAACCGCTCCTTCCAATTTCCAAGCGCCGACCACACTAATCGGTACCTTAGCGGTTGAGGCGGACATCTGCCCTTAGAAAAGGGTATCGATTTTAAGAAGAAAAAGTGGTGGGGCATTATAGGGATTCGAACCGAGGACCAAGGCTTATGAGACCGATGGATGTAGAAAGCCTTTACGGCATTCCAGCCTCGACGGTCTACGACTGGATACACGACCAAGCGGAAACCCACTTTCCTGCTTTCAAATTAGCAGTAAAGGATGAAAGCAAGCAAGACTGGTCTTAATTCCTAAGCAGTTATTGGATGAAT
>CAWKIY010000047.1:0-15594 GCA_963849245.1 candidate division FCPU426 bacterium
GAAGGATACTAAGGGACGCGGGAACGTCCCTTAGTATCTGTATGGGCAAGATTTACTGGGCGTTGGGAGTTGGTGTGGCTTCCGGGTTTTCAGATTGATGCCGGTGACCCCCGTGGTGTTTGTTTCCGGGTGTCGGCGAAATCGAGGGAGTGGCAACGGAAGGGGTTTGCGTCCCTGTTCCGCTGGAACCGGAGTCCTGGGCCAGGAGCAATCCGGTGACGGAAAGCAATGACAACGTCATCATTACGGCTAAAATTTTTTTCATAAATCTCTGTCTCCTTTAATTTTTTTTAAGAGGCGCAACCACCTCGAAGTATAGACGCATGCTTTTTTAAAAAGGGCCGCCATCAATAAAAAATGGTTTTGACTCGTTAGGGATGAAAATATTTTTTTGCGATCCGATTCAGTGGAGCTGCCAGTCTAAACGATGAAGAAGCTGGAAAAGCCCTTTGAACTATTCTGCATCCGATCCGCAGCAAATCCGGAGAGTAGAAGTAGGCCTGAAAAATATGCGGGGGGTATTCTTCCAATTTTTTATTTCATAGAGATAAATTGGAAGAAAAGAAAATTAATTTGTTTTTGGCTGTTTTGGCTTTGATTCGAATTTTATTGGAAGAATAAGACCCGGATTGCATCGGAGTCGTAACAATATGAACGACCGTGATTCTAGTATGTCTGACGTGAACCCGCCTGTTCCGCATCGTAAAAGAGGGCGAAAAGCCCTGGGTTTTGCTGAAATGGATCGAAAACGGCTTTTGGAATTTATTCAGCAGAGGGTGGAAGCCATTCCCAACGAATTGGCATCGGAATTGGGTTGGGCCCGAAGTACTTTGGCCTATAACTTGAATAAGCTTCTGAACAAGGGACTTATTGAAAAGATCGGAGGCGGCCGAAGCACCCGCTATCGGATTGTGTCAAAAGAGCGGGGAGATATTTCGGGTTGAGGGCGTGATTGGTTCGTGATTTTGACCCGTGACACTTTTTCCCTGGTCTATCGTCTAAATCCCAAGCGGATGTTCATCCGCCAGTTCTAATTCTGGAAAGGAAACAATAATGAAAAAACTATTAGCTGTTGGTTTAGCCACGGTTTTTATGGCCGCTTCCGGCATGGCCTTCGCGGACAGTACCACTGCCTGCACCGGTAAAAAATGCCATGGCCACGGACACAAGAAGGGCGCTAAGTCTACGAAGGCGCCTTCAGGAAGCACCGGGCCTTCGAATGGAACGGCTGTTCCCTCCAAATAATTTAACATCTTTATATCCCAACACCTTATCGCTCACGGATGGGTTGCCAAAACCCATCCGTTTTTTTATTTTGAATTTGATTCCTGCCGTAAATAATTTGAGTAAGATTGCTTTATTTTTCGTTTAAAACCGAAGTCCTGTGAGCTCCGCGCACCTTGTTTTTGGGTATAAAAGCGAAGATTCCCATATGGGCGAATCCAAAAATGAGCAGTGCCGTGTGCAGGCCGCTTTCACCAAATCGGCTGTAACAGAGCCAAAAGGCCGACAAACTCATGCAGCGCCCCAATCCCAAAGGAAATTCCCGCGCCGCCAAATATTCCAGCTTTCTTGTTGTCGCTTCCTTGGCTTTTTCCAAAATCGTGAAAGAGAAGGCACCGAAAACGATTTGAAGCCAAGTGCCTCCGGAAGCGTTCAAGACGGCGTAAGTCAGCAGGGTGAAATAGTTGAATTGGAAGAATAAACCGACGCAGGCCGCGCCCATCAGCCAAGAAGAGATCCAAAAGCCTCTCCAGCGGTTTTCGGAATGGGCCCAAATCGAGAGCCCGTAGGAGGTTAAAACCGCGAGCAGATTCGCCAACATGTTGTAACTGCCGACGACGACCTCGTTATGTGAGACCCGGTAAACCAACAGCCACACAATGAACCAAAAAACCCCATTCCGCAAACCCAAGACAAATTGGGCGGCCATCAGGCGGTTCCAATCCTTATTGTTCTTGAAGGTCAAGACCTTCCAAAAATAGAAACCTTTTCCGGTGGGTTTCGCCTTGAATTGGAGACTTTTAAAAGCCAGGGTTAAGTAAAGGGCTAGAGCAATGGAAAAAACAAGGTAATAGCCTAAGGCGGCGTTTCCGGCTGCGCCTGTTCCGCCGTTAAATTCGAATGATGCTATCAGCCAGCCGGCTAGGGCAGGGGCCAGGATACAGAGGACCGAGGAAAAGAAGGTCGTTAAGGACAAAAAGTAATCCCGGGTCTTTTCGGTGGTCATGTCTAAGGTCAGGGAATGCTCTCCCAGAAAATAGAAACCGATTCCCAGTCCCGCCAGTAATCCCAATAAACAGGGATGATCTGGCGCATTTTCCCTCAAAACAAGCGTCGCGGCGAAAACCAGAGCGCTGAAAACAAAACCCAATTGATAAGAAAGCAAATTACCCCAGCGCTTGGATAAATGGCCGCCAATCCAAAACGCTGGAGCGATAACGGCAAACTGCGTCAGGTTAAAATAGACCACTGTTTTTAAATCGTCGTTCTTCTTAAAGAGGAAGATGTTGATGAAAACGCTGGAAAGGGCGTAATTGAAATCGTAAAGACTGAACATCCAGGCGAGGGTCTTTTCTTTTTGGGAAAGGGGGCGCCGGACGCCCAAGTAACGGTGTAAAAACTGATAAACGTAGGAAAAAAATAAGTCAAACACACAAACACCTATTGAGGTTTAGTGAAGAGGATTTATTCAGATCAATGGTTCCGCATCGATAGGGACATTATAGTCCCGGCTTGTCTTTTCAATCTGAAAATAATGGATTAAAGAAATTCTGAAAATCTCAGCCGAGTAGGGTTTTGTTGGCCGACAATTTGAAAGACCGCGGCTGTTGACTAATATCTTTCAATGACCGTCAGGTTTAAATACTCGCCTTGACACTTGTAAAAGTATTCGCAAACAAGACTGCCCTCGGGCCGGTGGAATCCGTTCTCCATTGTGGAAATAGCTGGAGTTGAAAGGAAATGGTATTGATTCAGCGTGCCTTTAATATTGCCCCCCAGGATATTGACTAATTCTTTTAGGGTATCCTTGATCTGATCCGGTTCGGCATTTTCCTCCGAGGCGCCGAATAAACCGGCAGTGATTTTTTGCGCCATCGTTTTCGTGAAATAAAGGCACACGGTCAGGTTTTCGCAGCCGATGATCCGTACCGAAGCCGCGTAATAAAAGCCCGTGTTTTCCACGCTTGGCAGTATTCCAATCACTGGTTCCAGACTCAACCCCAGAACTGAAGTCCAAATATCATGGGCCATTGTTCGGATCCGGTCTGAATCAATATTACTAGTTTTTGTCTGAGGCGTATCGCCGAGTTCTACCAATAGGTTTGGGAATGAAAGAGTCATAATTTACACATCCTTTCCTTGCTTGAATCAAACACGGGTGATTTTTGTTTTGGGTAATGCGTCAGAACCTGGTCTGCAATTTCAGCCCCGATTCTGCTTAACGGCAGTGTTTTATTGGAAAGGCCCGCTTCCACGACACTTCCAGGCATTCCCCAAACCACGCTGCTGGCCTCATCCTGGGTAAGGATTTGACCCCCTTTATCATGAATCGACTGACATCCTAAAAGTCCGTCCTGACCCATGCCCGTCAACATAACGCCTAAAACACCCGCTCCATAAAAAGCCGCTGCTGATTGGAATAGTACATCCACCGCGGGACGACAGTAATGAAGCGGAGCCGATTGGAAAACATGGGCGCGAAAGCCTTTGAAAGAGGATTGCACTGCCAGGTGAAAATCACCCGGGGCCAGTCTTATACAAGAGCCGCTTATTTCCTCGCCGTCCACCGCTTCACGCACATCCAAGGAACATTTTTCTGAGAGTCTTTCCGCCAAGGTCGCGGTAAAGAGTGCCGGCATATGTTGAACGATGAGGATAGGCACAGGAAAATTGGCCGGAATGGAGGAAAGCACTTCGGCGAGAGCGTTGGGTCCGCCGGTAGAGGCGCCGATGACTACAATTTCAACCGATTTGGATTCTTGGATTCGGTTTTTAGGAGAGACTGAAGACTCGATTTGTTGGGTTTCATTGTTGACGGAAACAAGTTTCAAAGGTCTACGGCAAATCGACTTAATTTTCGGAATCAGTCTGGATTTTATGTGCTGGAGCGATTCATCCAGCGATTTTGTGGCCGGTTTTTCCACATAATCCTGGGCTCCCAAAAGAAGGGATTCGATTGTCACTTCCGCCCCTTGGCGGGTGTAGCTGCTAAACATCAGGACGGGAAGTTCGGGACGTGTTTTACGGATTTCCTTTAGAGTCTGTAACCCGTCCATGATGGGCATTTCTTGGTCCAGCAAGATTAAATCTGGGTCGGTTTGGTTGATTTTCGCCAGAGTAATATCGCCGTCGGCGGCGGTTCCGACGACTTCGATTTCCGGATCCTGTGAAAGAACATTAAGCAGTAAACGCCTCATGACTACTGAATCATCCGCCACAAGTACTTTATGTTTTTTCATGTGTTAAATCCTTTGGGTGGTCAAAACCTGAAGTTTTGACAGAAGAGATTCTCTCGAAAAAGGCTTCGTGATATAGCCGTAAGCGGTTGAAAAGGTCATGTCCCAGGTATGATCCGCTTGGGTGTCGCTGGTAACGATGAAGAGGCGGATGTTTTTGTACTCCGGATTGGCCCGCATCCGACGGATAAAGTCCCCGCCATTCATTTTGGGCATGTTCCAATCCACTAGCGCGATATCCGGCAAGGGCTCGTTTTTGAGTTTTTGAAGCGCGTCCATCCCATCTTCCGCTTCAGTTACCTCGAAATTGGCATCAGTCAAGATTCTTTTGATAATCATCCGCATGGCCTTCGAATCATCAATGACAAGTACTCGCATATCCGCCTCAATTTCCGGGACTCTTGAACCTGAGTTCATCTGTCTCCAAGTTATAAATCTATATAAGGCAACCAGCGTGCCAACTGGCTGCACTCGAAAGCCCATCAAAATCACTTTTAACGGGAGAATAAGCGTGATTTCGTGGGTACCTTTGGGCCAGTTGAGGCATATTTACCCACATTTATCTGGGCCGATTTTGGAATGATGGATATTACTAGGGTTATCCCGGCGGTGGAGGGAATGGGTTTATGAAAATCCCGTACACCGGGATCCGTGTAAACGCGGTTATTTTCGGGGCAATTGTTTAGGCAAAAGAGGGCAGGAGGATGCGGTGGCTTGGAGTTTTTTCCCCCAATAGTTGATTTCTTCGGCATTGAAAAAGGCTTCAAAACGGCCGAAGAGAGTTTCTTCCTCGAAGCGAATGTGCTTTTCCAGAAGATCCGTAAACTTTTGAAAGGTTTGGTTGTTTCCAGCCGCGAGTTGTTTTAAAAGGGCGTGATCCGTCAAAGTGCGGTTTAAATCCGCGTCTTCTAGTCCCCAGACTTTTGCAGCTTCCGCCAACATTTCTTCCTCGGCTGTGAAATGGATAGCCAATTCAGATTCAAAAAAAGCCCGAATTTCCGCCGGTAAGGTCTCGTCAGCGGTATTGGCTTTTAAACGCTCTCGTATAATTTTAACCGCGGAAAGGGCGTGCTGGTGGCCATGGGTTAAAGGCCAAAGAAACTTCGCTCGTTTCAAGATCCGTATCCTTAAGTTCATTGGAAAGCGAATTGATTATGGGGTCTCAACCCGTGATTATCCAGCCGGAGTGGTTTAAGGTTGGACGATAATGGATTGCCTGATCCTTCAAGATTTTGTTCGATTTTCCGCCGTTTGAAGCGCCCACAACCCGTAATTTTATTGGAAACTTCACGACAAAACGATTAAGCTTCACCTCAAAAGATTTGGCTTTTCAAGACGGCTTTTTCGAGCCGCCAACTTTATGAAGAGGTGCAACCGTGAAATCTTTCACCGCGTTATTCTTATTATTGGCTTTCCTTCCGGCCCTATCGATTCAAGCGGAAGAAGAACGAGGTAACCGGGTTGAAAGGGAAAGTGAGGCCGCTGCCCCCAGTCGCCCCCCGGTTCAAGTCAATAGGCCGGCCCCCGCGCCGGCTCCAGCGCGTCAACCGGTTGTTATCAATATGAGCAGTCCTTCCAGCGGCGGACATAACCGTAATTTTCCATCCCAGCAGCCCGTAGTCCAACAACCGGCAAACCGTCAGCCCTCTTATGGACAAATCCATTGGCCGGCGAATAATCCGACGCAACAGCGGGCACCGATGCCGTCTCGCGGCCAGGCGGTTCTTTCTAATGGCAATTCAAATCCGATTCAAGCTAACCGGCTTAACCCGCGTCCAAGCGCCCGTATGTTTGCCACGCCCGGACATAGCGCGGCGAACGTGGTCCACCATCACGCCTATACTCAGGGATATGTGCGTAAAAAACTTCAAAAGATCGGTGTGACGGCCGAGCCCAGCTATATTACAAATCGAGCGGAAATTATTCATACGGACCGCCAGCATTCCATCATCCGATATCCCCAAAAAGGGCCGGATAAGAGTCCTTTGACCGCGACGGTCCTTTCTCCGCGTCATTACAATGATGAAGTCGTCCGGGATCACATGGCCCTTGTTGACAGCGGTGATTGGCAAGAAAAAGTTAACGGTTTGAATCAAAGTGAGCTCCAGGTGAACCATCATTATTGGCACACCGATAACGGGTTTAGCTATTGCCACTACATCGATAATTCTGGTTATAACTGGTACGGCTGGTATGTGGGAGACCAAGATTTCTGGACCCGTAATTTCGATGGGCGCTGGTGGTGGTATGACTCGGATTTTGACCGCTGGTGTTTTTGGAATAACGGATTCTGGTGGTGGCAGGATCCTTATCACGTCGGCGACTTGTACTGCTATAACAATGATAATTATATTCCCTGCAATTCCGCGGAAGACCAAATTGTCGTGACCGCTCAAGACGGAGGGAACCAACAGGTTTTTATGAGTCCGGATGGTACCCGTCAAGTGAAGTTGATGACGGATACTCAGGACGCCTTTTTGTATGACACGGCGAATCCTCCGTCCTTTGACGCTATTTATCTGGCGTCGGGGGTTCAGAGCGTACAGTTCTCGGATACGAGCAACGGCAGGCCTTTGGAAATTATTTTGAAATTGAATGATGGTTCCTTTGATATGTTCGACGGAGAAGGTACGGCTTATAATCCTGGAGCCTTCGACGCGGATCAGGCGAATTCGGACAATCCAACGAATTCCCAGGTTTTGCAGAGAATGGACACACCTGATTCCGGGAATCCGAATAATTAATTTAGATCAATCTAAGCTAAGGTTATTTTAGGGACGCTAATCTTGTTAAAAGAAAGGCCGCACGACTTCAGGTTGTGCGGCCTTTTGTTTCGGAAATCGGGTGGATTCTATCTTTCGATAAAAGAGTAGACCTGTAATGGATGAGCTGATTTGCCTAAATTGCGGCCGCGGAATTGCCTATGATTGGGCGCCTTGTCCTCATTGCGGCTGGAAAACTCCAGAAAGCTGGGAGGAATCGGCGGAAGAACCGCAAGAAGACACTCCCGCTTCTCGAAACGCGGTTCTGGCGAAACCCCGCCGTTGGATCCAGGGAACGGTTATCGTACTTCTCGCTATGGCTCTAGCGGGCTTGATAGGGTGGATAGTCAGAAGGGTATAACCAGGGGGAAGCGGGTTTAAAGGGATTGATTTCGGAGACAAACAACCCGCCAAAAATCTGGGGTTGCCCGCAAATTAACTGAAAATTTATCCTCAAATTACTTTCCGATTATTTATAATTACCTTCAAGTTTCTTATCCTCGTAATGACCGAATGAACTATGCCAAAAATTGACTCTTACCTGCAAACCTGTATTGATCAAAAAGGCTCCGATTTACATATTTCTTCCGAATCCATCGTTTATTTCCGTCACTTGGGCCGCTTAAAACCGCTTACCGAAGAACCTCTGGGAATTCAAGACTGTGAAGAGATGATATTTGAAATTTTAGATCCGGTTATCGCCGACCGATTAAGACAAGAGTGGGAAGTTGATGCGTCTTACACACTTCCCAATGGAGAGCGTTTTCGGGTTAACGCTTACCGCCAACGCAAGGGCTGGGACGCGGTTTTCCGCCATTTTAGTTCCCGGGTTTCCTCGATCGATGAATTGGGTCTGCCGCCTATCCTCCGAAAGTTCGCCGACGCTAATCAGGGTCTGGTTCTGATTACCGGACCGGGCCGATCAGGAAAATCCACTACTTGCGCGGCCCTGGTGGATTACATGAACGCCGACAGTGACGAGCATATTATTACCATTGAAGACCCCATCGAGTACCTTCACCAACGTAAAAAATCTTTAGTTAATCAGCGTAGTGTGGGTCCCCATACCGCCAGCTTTTCAGCGGCGCTTCGAAGCGCCCTTCGCGAAGACCCGGATATTATTATGGTCGGCGAAATGCGCGATACCGAAACGATGAGCTTAGCGCTGACCGCGGCTGAAACAGGCCATTTAGTCATAGGTACTTTGCATACGGGGTCGGCGGCGGCGACTATTTCCCGGGTGGTCAATCTTTTTCCCGCGTCCGAGCAATCCCAGGCTGTTGCCAGTCTTTCGGAGAGCTTGGTCGGTATTATTTCCCAACGTCTATTGGTCAACGCCGAGGGAACGGCGATGGTTCCGGCTTTCGAAATCCTCGTGAATACTTTGGCCATGGCGAACACGATTCGGGACGGCGATTACTATAAAATCCCCTCACTGATTACTACCGGACTTTCTCAAGGAATGCAGAGTATGGAAGTATCGCTTCGATCTCTTGTGGCGGCTAAAAAAATCACCCAAGCTCAAATGGATGAAATCCTGACGGAGGAATCCTAATGGCTACTATTGATGAACTGTTTAAAACCATGGTGGAACGTAAGGCCTCCGATATGCATTTGACCATCGCGAACCCACCCTTAATTCGGACAAAAGGGGAGTTGGTGCCTCTGGATGATTGGATTATGACGGAGCAGGTGATTCATACGCTGATTTATGAAACGATGAGTCCCGAACAATGGGATTTATGCTGGCAAAGGCGTGATTACGATTACGCTTATGAAGTGCCGGGTTTAGCGCGTTTTAGGGCCAATGTGTTTTTTAATCAACAGGGCTTAGCGGCGGTTTTCCGCACGATTCCCGCCAAGATTCTGACGCTGGATGAGCTGGGTATGCCCCAGGTGTTAAAAGACATGTCCAAGACGAAGAGGGGCCTGATTTTGGTCACGGGGCCGACGGGCAGCGGCAAAAGTACCACCTTAGCCGGGATGATCGACGCCATTAACGGCTCCCGGGAAGCCAATATTCTGACCATTGAGGATCCGATTGAGTTCGTCCACCCGGTGAAAAAATGCAAGATCACCCAGCGCGAGGTTCACCGGGATACCCATTCTTTCAAGGCGGCTTTACGTTCCTCGATGCGGCAGGATCCGGACATTATTCTGGTAGGTGAAATGAGAGATTACGAGACGATTTCCTTGGCGATCGCCGCGGCGGAAATGGGCGTTTTGGTTTTTGGAACTCTACATACCAATTCGGCGGCTAAAACCATTGACCGCATTATTAATGTTTATCCGGCGGATGAACGGGAAAAAGCACGGGGAGCTCTGGCTTCCTGTACCAAAGGCATCGTGGCCCAACAGCTTTGCCCGACAAAAGACGGCAAGGGCCGCTGCGCGGCGGTTGAGATTTTGAGCTACGATAAGAGTCTTCCCAACCTGATTCGAACCGGCAAGGTTTCGGGTATCAATTCGTTAATTGAAACCAACGCCAAACAAGGTATGCAGACGATGGATCAATGCCTGATGAAGTACCTGGAAGAGGGCAAGATTACCGCCGAGCAGGCCTATTTGAAAGCGAACGATAAAAAGAAGTTCCACCAGCTCATGGAAGCGGAATTGGCCCAAACCCATAAAGAAAAAGAAAAAACAGCGTAGAAAAATCTGAAAAGATTTTAACTGTTCCAGACATCTCCATATAAAACATTCTTTTTTATAAATGATTTAAACCATAGAACCGCTGATCCGCGGAGGGAAAATGAAGACGTTGAAAGATAAGACGGCTGTTATCACCGGCGCCGGCTCGGGTATTGGCCGCGCGTTGGCGCTTGCTTTAGCTGGAGAAGGCGTCCGATTGGCGTTGGCCGACAAAGACAAGGTAGGTTTGAAAGAAACCTTGTCATTATTAAAAGGATTTTCCGCCAGAACCTGGGCCGTTGATGTTACGAAAAGAAGGGAAGTTGAAAATTTCGCCCAAAAGGTTGAAAGGTCCCTGGGTTCAGCCGATATTGTGGTGAATAACGCGGGAGTCAATAGTTGGGGATTGGCCGCGGATACCAGCTACGACACAATGGAATGGATGATGAACGTTAACGTTTGGGGAATGATTCATGTGACGAAAGCTTTTCTCCCGCAACTGCTTCAAAGGCCGGAATCCTCACTGGTGAATGTTTCCAGCGCGTTGGGACTGATGGGGTTTTATGGGCAGGCGGCCTATAGCGCGAGTAAATTCGCGGTTCGGGGTTTTTCCGAGGCCCTCCAGCAGGAATTGAGAGGAACACCTCTCACGGTGACCATTGTTTATCCCGGGGGAGTCAAGACGGGTATTCATAAGGCGTCCCGCAACGAGTATCGTCTGACTCCAGAAGCGATGAAACAAGGCCGGCAGGAGATGGAAGCGAATCTCAAGAGTACGCCAGCCCAGGCCGCGAAGGCGATTGTGCGCGGAATCCGCCGGGGTAGCCCCCGCGTTATGGTGGGAATAGATGCCCGAATCATTGATCTTTTAGCCCGCTGGCTTCCGGAAAGTAATGGCTTTTACATGGAATTAGCAAAAAGGCGTGACCCTTTTTGGAAGCAAATTTAGTTCCTCTGTCATCCGATGATTTCTTAAAGTGGTGAAGGCTTTGGGGGATCTGTTTAATTAATAAGTTCATGTGGAATCTCTTCTAACGGGCGGTTTATGAAAATAATTCCCCGCATCGTCTTTTTTGTTCTAATCGGTATTAGCTTGTCCCGGGCCGAAACCAAAACCGCGACGCCTACCGTGACGGACACTCCTGTTGTTCTTTCGTCTCCAACAATAACTCCAACGCCCATTCGGGCACCGCGGTGGGCCCCTTCGGCGGCAGGGCCGGTACCCGCTGAAGCGCAAGCTAAAGGCAAATCTCCATGGATGTCTTCGATCGGACTGGGAGTGGGCCTTCCAGTGAGCCCCCACCTTGAGCAAGCCTATACCCTGGGTTTTAATGTCAACTTGGGAGCGGGTTATAAGGTCAATGACGCGTTTTCAGTCTGGCTGGATGTGGCTTTGGACCTTTTCAGTTCCAAAAACGATGTTTTGACCCAAGATAATAAATTTACCCTCATTAACGCCTCGCTCTGGGTTAAGTATCGGTTTCTTACTTCGGATTTTAGCCCCTATCTCTTCGCCGGGCCGGGATTGGCCTATAACGAGAACCGAAGCGACCAAGCTCCGATTTATGATCCCGATACGGGAATCGCTTACAGTCCGATTAACGCTTATGAAGTGGATTTTTTAGCCGAAGGGGGATTGGGATTGGAAATCAAAATGGCGCAAGGGGCTAGCGCCTATTTGCAAACCCGACTGACCTATGATTTTGTTTCAACTCATTTCGCCAATTATGCCTATACGGATAGTCCGATTGTGATTGTGCCGTTGGAAGCAGGCGTTTTATTTGGGTTTTAATTTTATTAAATCGCTAAGGATGAAGACATCATCTGCCGGAGTGGTATTGAAATACTAATCATTCAAGGTTAGTCTCGAAGCGATTTTGAGGGGGAGAAAAAACCTTGAAACGAAAAACAAAAAAACGTCATTCAGTTCCCGTCAAAGCGGGAACCGGGTTCTTAAATGTTCGCACCCTCATTTTGAGTGGTTTTTCTATGGCCATTGCTTTGGTTGTTGCTTTAGTGGCGCAAGGGTTGGTCCGTCTAATCGCGTTTTTCACAAACCTATCTTTTTATCAACAACTCTCATTCGAAACGGTTTCGCCCGCTCATAATTCTTTGGGTTTACTGGTTATTCTCGTTCCTGTTATCGGAGGATTAATAGTAGGTTTTATGGCTTTTTGGGGACATCAAGCCATCCGGGGCCACGGCATCCCCGAAGCCATGGAAGTGATTTTGACTAAAGACAGCCGAATTCATCCCCATTTGACTTGGCTTAAACCCCTATCAGCGGCGATTTCTATCGGCACCGGGGGTCCTTTTGGGGCGGAGGGGCCGATTATCGCCACTGGGGGAGCGATTGGATCGGTTGTGGGCCAATGGATCAAGTTCAGTAATGACGAACGCAAAATCCTGCTGGCCGCGGGGGCCGCGGCAGGTATGGCGGCGGTTTTTGGGGCTCCTGTTTCCGCTACTTTGTTGGCGATTGAACTTTTGTTGTTTGAATTTCATCCCCGGTCTATCATTCCTGTCGCTTTTGCCACTGTGACGGCCCAAGCTTTTCGAATCAAATTTGAGGGCGCGACTCCTATGTTCGCAATGACGGATATAACCGCTCCCTCAAGTCAGGCCCTGGTTCTTTACACTTTAGTGGGAGCTCTGGCGGGATTGGCGGCGGTAGGAATTACCAAAGCGGTTTACGAAGTGGAAGACCGTTTTGAACACTTACCGCTTCACTGGAAATGGTGGCCTGCCATTGGAGGGTTGGCGGTTGGTTTGGTGGGCTTTGTTGCCCCTTTAACCTTGGGAGTCGGCTACGAAAATATTCAACATTTGGTCGCGGGTGATTTTACGCTTCAGGTGATTCTAAGTTTGACTCTTCTTAAATTTGTTTCTTGGTGCTTATCCCTGGGAAGCGGGACTTCAGGCGGCACCTTAGCTCCTCTTTTTACGATCGGCGGGGGATTAGGCGCCTTGATAACCATGGGATTGGCTTGGATTTATCCCGCAGCTGGATTGGATCCCCGAATCGGGGCTTTGGTGGGGATGGCTGCTCTTTTTACAGGTGCCTCCCGGGCTTTTCTGACTTCGGTAGTTTTTGCTTTTGAACTCACCCATCAACCCTTAGGGCTTCTGCCGCTCTTCGCCGGCTGTGCCGCGGCTTATTTGGTGTCCTGCCTTTGTATGCGCAATACCATTATGACCGAGAAGATCACCCGTCGGGGTGTGAAGGTGCCGGATGGGTTTGTGGGGCATCATCGAGGCTCTTAGTTAAATAAAATGCCTGTGGCGAGTTGGGCGCCTATCTGGGTAGCGAAAGCATCGGTGCTATCCGAGCCGTCACGGACGGGCTGTCCATAGGAGAAAGTCAGGTCACCATAAAAGCCTCCCTCTTTAAAGCCGGCGCCTGCCGTCAGCGTGGTTGTTTCCAGCCGCACGCTGGGGTCCAGGCCTGGCAGGAAAAAGGTCGTGTAGGGTTGATTGCCGCTGTTGTATTGGTTTTGGTAGATGACGCCCATTCGAAAAGCCCATTGTTTGGAGAGCCATCTTTCCCCGCCGATAGAAATGGAATAGGTCTCATAGCCCGTGTCGCCGATATTGTTTCCCGCCGCGTTTACCGAGGTTCCGCTGACATTTTGCAAAGAGGCTTGCAAGCCGATAGTGAAATTTCCTGGATTTTCCAGTCCGACTCCAGCTTCCACTTGCAAAGTTTGCTGGTTTTCGTCCGTGGCCGTTGTTCCTGCCGCGTTGAATGAATTTTGTCGTGAGGACTCGATGGAAAGTAATCCTCCTGTTTTTATTCTCAATCCTTGAGGCAGGGGCAATGAATTTTTAAAGGCTCCCACGACTTCCGTTTCTGATCCCGAGATGATTTGATAAGCGGGTGTCACCAGATTAGGGTTGGAAGAATCAGTTTGGTAGGAAGTGGAATAATTGGCGAATCGGGTGACCACCGTCGCTTGCAGGGAACCCGGCGAATTAAAATAAGCTTCAGGGCCAAAGGTCTGATAGGTGGTACCGGTCAGGGTGCCGGTTTCCGATGAAGGGTTGGTAAAACCCGTTGGAATAAGGTTGAATTGTAATGTCTGCAAAGGTGACTGTAACTGATAGTCATAAATACCACCAATCTCAAAACGTTCCTGCTGGGGCCCTGGATCGGCGGGAAAACATAACAAAAGACCGTTATCTAAGGACATGGCGGAACTATTGTCTTGTCCGGAAAGAATCTCCCCGCCATTGATAAATTGGTCCGCGAGCGGATTGACAGTTTGGGTAGGAGCCAGTTCGGTTCCTAAAACCACGGGCCCGAAATTGTAGGCCGTCCGTAAAAGTTCACGGGTACGGTTGTTACCCTGGGTGTCTAGACCCAGATTATCCTGACCCTCGGTATAAAGATAATCGGCGTCCGCCTGGATAGCCCAGCGGTTCATGGGGAAGTAAATCAGGCCGTTGTAATTGATGGTGTTGTTGGTCATGTCGCCCATGGTTCCGAAGTAGTTTCGCTGGAAATGATCCGCCGTTTCGCTTTCACTAAACCATTGCGCGGAGGCGTCCAAACGGTTTTGAGGGGCCAAAAGGGCCAAGCCCGCGGGATTGCCGACGGTGAAGGGATTCAGGTCATAAACCTCGTCTTCCATGACCAAACTGAGCCCGCCCGTCGCGTTTACGCGTACTTCGGAGGCGGTGGCGATTTTGGTGAGAAGGATTATCAGAACTAAAAAGAAACAAAAGCGTTTATGAAACATCGGTTCTCCTGATTTTAAATAAATTCAATGATCTTTGCCGATCTACGAGAAAAAAATGGCATTCGGGTCCGAGGTGGTTTTCTCAACCACTCTATTTTCGGCTATGACGGATTAATGGAACCCGTAAATCAAACCGGGATTTCCGTTCGCGATATAGAAATTGCCGGACCCATCCGTGGTGATGCCAATCGGTTGATTTAAAATCCCTGCTCCAAACTGGGCTATGACCGTGCCGGACGAGTTAAATTTCTCGACAATATTATTCGTTTCGTCTACGGCGTAAACATTACCTGAGCCATCCAATACGAGGTCCCACGGGTTGAAGGGACTGGGAAGCGATGAATCCGTGAAAGCTTGAAGGAAAGTCCCGGACACGCTGTATTCCACGATCCGGTTGTTCCCCTCGTCAGCGACCCAAACATTGCCGCTATTATCAATGCGTATTCCGCCGTTCGTACTATTCAAGGGACTTGAGGAGGGTTCTGGTCCGCCGGCTGCGCCAATATAGATTTGTTGCGTATAGGTGGGAGGGGAACCCGCCGTAATCGAAAAAACATTGACTGAAAGTCCCGTATCAGCATAAACCGTCGTCCCTGCGGAGTTTATGGCGACTCCATGCGCGTTGCCAGCGGGTTCGAACGACGTTACGTAGCTTCCCGTTGAACTAAATACATCCACAAATCCTTGAGTCCAATCCGCCATGTAGATATTTCCCGTGGCAGGATCAATACCAATACCTTGAGTGCTAAGAAAGGCGGTGGAATTATAAGTTGTGATGGTCGTTAAGGGAGGGCCGACACTTGTGGAGAATTTCTGAAGGCTTCTGAGCGTCGTGTCCGTCACCCACAAGTCACCGCTGGTATATTGGATCCCATAAGGAGTGTTCAAATTGCCGCTTCCGATGGTTACGAAAACACTCAGAGAATTGGTAGGGGTAATTGTGGGGGAATAGGTTGGTGTGATCGTACTGGTGCTTGTCGGTGTACTGGTAACGGTGAATGT
>CAWKIY010000048.1:0-19503 GCA_963849245.1 candidate division FCPU426 bacterium
CCACTGTCCCCGGTCTTTCACTTCATGGCGGATCTGCTCATATTCCATGGCGGATTCGGTCGTCAATGCCCACTCGCCCATTTCACTATAGGAGCCCGTGGGAAGATTCACGATTCCCTGGGACGGGTAGGAATCCTTAAACTCAGCGAAGGTACTGGATTTCAACCAGGACGCGTTTTCCTCGAGGACGGCGAAAAACTTTTCCAGCCAACCTTCCTCGTAAACCCACTTATAGGTATCCGGCCAGCCGCCAAACTTTTCCCCATCATCCATCAAAACCACACAGCGATTGCCCTCCTCGGTGGCCACCGATCGCAGATATTGGATGGTTTCTTCTACCGCTTGAAAGGGCACCAAGTAGCGCATGTTTTCAGAGATGGGGAAAACCCCTGTGGTTTCACCCTGTTCTTCCATGAGGTAATAGCCAAAAGTTTGTTCTTCACTAAATCCCGTCGCCTTCAAATGAGCATCGTCGATCACCACATATTTCACACCCGCGTCAGCTAAAGCCTTTGTCAAATGAGGCTCCCAAACCCTTTCAGCGAGCCACATTCCTTTAGCTTCTACATTAAATTTCTTTTTTAAGTAGGCCGTCAGCATGCGGATCTGTCCCACCTTGTCCCGATCTGGCAAAATCGCCAGAATCGCCTCATACATGGCCCCGGTGAAAAATTCGATCTGGCCCCGCCCTACCATTTCCTTAAGAAGCTTGAAATAATCAGGCCTGTTTTCCTCGATCCACTCCAAAAGGGGACCCGTAATATGAAAAGTGCACTTCACCCTGGGGTGGCGGTGAAGAATGCGTAAAAAAGGCTCGTAAGATTTTTGGTAAAGCGCCTCAAAAACCTGGCCAAAATTGCCGACGGGTTGATGGTTATGGACGCCGAAGATGAAATTAATTTTTTTCACTCTAAAATCCTCAAAACTTGTTTTCAGCTTTTAAGCTGGGGCAAAAATTTCTCGAAAGGTTCTTTCAAATCGCCCGGAACGGCCCGGACTTCTAATTCAACTCCGCGACGCTTCAATTCTTTAAAAGCCGCGACATCCTGATTATTGACGCAAACCGTCTTGCTGATTTGATTCTTACCTTCGGAAAAATGCATCCCGCCTACGTTGACGGATGAGAGCGCGCCGCCTTTGATCGCGAATTCCAAGACATCCACCGGATTTGAAAACAGAAGAAGACTGCGTTCCTTGGAATCCTCTGCGCAGGCTTTTACCACGTCATCAACCGTGAAAAAGCTGACCTTGAGTCCCGAGGGAACTGCCATTTCCATTAGCGTTTTTTGCATTGTGTTTTTAGCGATCGCGTCGTTCACCACCACTAAACGTTGAATGCTCAAAGCCTTCACCCATCCCACCACCACCTGGCCGTGAATCAACCGGTCGTCAATTCGTATTAGTTGAATATCCATCGTTTCACCCTCTGCTCGTCTTCAGTTCTATTTCTTAAACAATTCCACCGACGTTACAATACTTTCCTTCGCCGCTTGTTGTGTTTCCAAAGTAAGATTTTCCAGGTTCGCTTCTTCCCGGCTGGTCGCTACCTTCACCAGCATGGGTAAATTTACACCTGTAACCACCTGAAGCTTTCGCGTTTGAGCGATTTGAATGGAGACGTTAAAAGGGGTCCCCCCCAGCATATCCACCAAAACCAAGGCCCCCGCCTCTTTATCATCCACCTTCTGAAGGGCTGATTCCATTTTTCCTTTAAAAGCTTCCATAGAATCCGAGGGTAATAAGGCGATGGACTCAACCCCTTCCGCTTCTCCCAAGATCATTCTAAGGGTTGCGAGAAGCTCGTTTCCAAAGTGGCCGTGAGTGGCAATAACAATCCCAATCATGATCGGAATCTTCCCCTCTTTTACAGGATATGCGGCGGGTTTAGCACCCTCGACTACCCTTTTTTTACTAAAACTGCCGAAAACAGTGTTTTTGAGCGCTTCTAAACATTAAATCACCAAAAGCCGGATAATGGCTTTTCCCAGTTTCTCCGGGCTGTGGCGCACATAATCTTCCCGGTGTAATAAGTTTTTCTTCACCATTTTTACGCCTAATTCATCCACTGCGGCCTCATCCATTACCACGGGTTCTTGCCCATGCTTTTCATAACGGGCGAGGAGCTTACTAGGAACCTTTTCTTTATTGGCGATGACATAATGGATAAAACCCGGACCCGTATGCTTCAAAATGGCTTTCACATGGTCGGACACGGAAAAGAAATCCGTTTCTCCGGGCTGAGTCATGACATTACAAACATAAATTTTGATGGCCCGGGAAAGGGCTATCGTTTCCGCCACTTCTTTAATTAAAAGATTAGGAATAATGCTGGTGAAGAGGCTTCCCGGTCCCAGCACAACCGCGTCCGCTTCCAAAATAGCTTTGAGAACCTCTTTATTGGGGCGGATATTTTTTTCTTTCAACAGGACTTGTTCGATCGGAAACCTCGAATGGGAAATATTGGATTCCCCGAAAATCATCTTTCCATTTTTAAGCTTAGCTTGAAGGGTCATCGGCTCAAAACTCACCGGCATGACGGTTCCGCGGGTCGCCAACACACGGCTTGATTCTTCCACCGCTTTGCCAAAATCCCCCGTAATTTCCCGCATCACCGTAATAAAGAGATTTCCAAAGCTGTGACCTTTGAGATCCCCGTGATCTTTAAAGCGATACTGAAAAAGATCATTTAAAAGAGTCTCTTGATCTGAAAGCGCCACAATACAGTTACGGATATCGCCGGGAGGGGGCGTTCCAAAGTCTTTTCGCAAGCGGCCCGAGCTTCCTCCATCGTCCGCTACGGTAACTACGGCTGTCAAATTGCTGGTGTAGTGTTTAAGACTGGAAAGGACATTCGGCATGCCTGTGCCTCCGCCCACAACCACAATACGGGGGCCGCGCTTCAAACGGGTTTTTTGATAAACCGTATTAACGAATTCTTTTTCCCGGGAGGGCGCGTAAACCGTGAGAACCGAAAAAATCAGACGACGAATTCCAAGAATAAGCCCCCAAATGGCGAGAACCATAAAAAGGAAATCCACAAATTTTAAGTGTTTGAGATGGTCTTCAATTTCAACAATGAGAGTTGGCCGATAGTGAACACCAACAACCCGTTGGCTCATCAGACCCGAAAACCCTACAATAAAAACCACCAAAGATAGACCGATGAGAAAAAACCAGCGTTTCAAACGCATCCCGGGATAAAGCCAGCGCCAACCCAGCATTATTTTTTGCCTTTCGACCGGGAGGGCATCTTACGCGCGGCTTCTTCCGCCATCATGCGGCTAACCCGATCGGCGAATTCCTGAGCGGTAAAATACCCTAATTTCATCAAGCGGTGATTCATCGCCGCTACCTCAATAATTACCGCTAAATTCCGCCCAGGCTTCACGGGAATAACAAAGGTAGGAATTTCAACGTCAAAAATATTATGCGTGGCCGGTGCCAGTCCCATCCGGTCATACTCTTTCTTGTTATCCCATTCTTCCAAGCGGACGACCAACTCAATCCGTTTCTTGTCCCGAATAGCTCCCACTCCAAAAAGACTCTCTACGTTGATAATTCCAAGACCCCGGATTTCCATGTGGTGTTTAATAATCTCCGACCGGGAGCCCATTAAAATGCGGTTGGCCAAACGTTTCATATAAACCAGATCATCCGCCACCAACCGGTGTCCGCGTTCTACCAGATCCAACGCGCATTCGCTTTTACCAATACCCGAACTTCCCAGGATAAGAATTCCCACGCCATAAATATCGACCAGAGTCCCGTGCATAGTCGTTTCAGGCGCGAATTCTTCCTCTAAAAAAACCGAGATTTCGGAAATAAATTTCGTCGTGGGAGAAGGCGTGGTAAATAGAGGCACCTTATAAAACTTCGCTTCTGCCACCAAATCGGCTGGAGGCTTCATTTTATGGGTGATGACCACGCAGGGGAGTTGCTGAGAAAAAAGCGTTTTTAAAATCTTTTTGCGCTGGGCAAGCTTCAAGGTTTTAAGATAGTGAATCTCGGTTTTTCCGATGATCTGGAGCCGCTCGTAGGGAAACCATTTTAAGTAACCCGTCAGGGCCATGCCCATGCGGTTGATATCCACGCTGACGATATAGCGGTCAGACATACTTTGTTCGAACAAAGGGGAAAGGCGGAGCCTTTCCTTAGCTTGCTGAAAAAAAGACTCCACTGAAATTTTTTTCATAGTAATTTTCGCCCCGGAGTTTTTTCCCTACACGGGAAAAACGGCGTTTAGTGCTTCAGCTTCTCTTCTTCCTGAATAATCTTGATCACCTCATCCGGGCTTTTCGCCGCTAGAAGCGATTTACGGAAGTACTTATCTTTTAAGAGGCTGGAAATACGGGCAAGGGCTTTCAGATGAGCTCCCGCCGCCCCTTCCGGGGCCACTAGCAGGAAAAAAATATTCACGGGTTCCCCATCCAGGGAATCAAAGCTGATTCCATCGGAAGAAAGGCCAAAAGCCGCAGTCAGGTCCGAAACCGTATCCGACTTACCATGAGGAATGGCGATACCTTGTCCGATACCTGTCGAACCCAGCTCCTCGCGCTCCATAAGGGTTTGGATCATTTTTTTCTTATCTTTTACTTTGCCGGACTTGACCAACAGTTCTACCAACTCTTTGATAGCGTCTTTTTTGGTTTTAGACTCCAGCGACAGTTTGATGGCCTCAGCGGTTAAAAAATCCAAGATCTGCATGAAACGTCCTCCCGGTAATATTCAGTGGTTATTTTAAATGCCGGTGATTTCCGCCGAACGGAAACTTCCATCAATTTAAAACTCAAAACCCAGACTGTGAAATTGTCTTTCAGTACTCCGGCTCAATCAAACCAATATGGTTGTCCTTGCGTTTATAAACCACGCTGGTACGGTCCGTCTCGGCGTTTGAAAAAACCAAAAACTCATCCCGGGAGGCAGCCAGCTGCAGGGCGGCTTCTTCCACGGTCATCGGCTTCACAGCGTGCTTCTTGGTGCGGATTACCTTCACCCCTTCCCCTTCAACGAGGGGAGCGATTAAACCATGGCTAATGGATTCGGTTCCCTGAAACTGATCCCGATGGCGTCCGACTCTTTTATCCTTGTTCTTTTGGGCTTGTTTTTCCAAGCGCATCAGCGCCCCATCAATAGACTTATACATATCCCTGGAAGTGGCTTTAGCGCTCAATTTGAGATGCTTGGCGGTAAGGGTAACTTCGCAAAGATGGACAGTTTTCTCAAAATTGAGGATGACATGGGCTTCATTGATCTTGCCTAAATAGCGTTCTACTCGTTGGATTTTGTCTTCAACATGATTTTTCAGGCCTTCGGTCAATTTTTCATGGCGGCTGGTAATATGAACTTTCATGGGCGGTCCTATTGGAGTAAACACCGATAAACTCCTGGGTTTTAAGTTCGTTCAGCGGAAGTTTCGAGAAGAGTTGTTATTCTAACACTCGAAAATGGGAAGTCAATCAACCTAACCTGCGGCCAAAGACAAGAGGTTACTTGCTTTTTTCCATCTTTGTCACAATTTTCGCCTTTGAGACGCGGCCGGAATCTTCAATTCCTCCCGATACTTGGCGATCGTCCTCCGGGCGATTGTCAGGCCCTGCTCATTCAGCAGCTGCATAATTTTCTGATCCGAGTGTGGCTTCTGTGTAGGCTCCTGATCAATCATATCCTTGATTTTTTCTTTTACCGAAAGAGAGGACACATCCATCCCGTCGACCGATTCCAAACCGCTCGTAAAGAAAAACTTCAGCTCAAATAATCCTCGTTCCGTTTGAACGTATTTATGAGTGGTTACCCGGCTTACCGTCGATTCATGCATCCCGATAATATCAGCCACTTGCTTCAAGGTTAGCGGCTTCAAGGCGCTGATACCAACATCCAAAAAATCCTGCTGAATCCGGAAAATAGCTTCTGTTACCCGGTAAATGGTCTTGCGGCGCTGCTCAATATTTTTAATCAGCCAAAGGGCCGACTGAATTTTGTTTTCCAGGAATTTTTTGGTTTCCTTGCCGTCCAGGGCTTTTTTGTCTTTCAGCAGCCTGCGGTAATAAGGAGAGATGCGGAGCCTGGGCATCGGGTCATCGTTTAGGACCACGACATACTCGCCCTCAATTTTTCGGACGCTCACATCCGGGGTAACATACTTCGTTTCGTCCGCTTCAAATGATCTTCCGGGCTTGGGTTCCAAAGTCCCGATAAAGGACAGCACTTCCCTCAATTGCTCGGTCGTAATATCCAAAGCTTTTAGAATTAACGGATACCTTTTCTTTTCCATATCCTCAAAATGATCCTTCACGACCTGATAGGCTTTCCGGGCGGTCTCGCCTGTTTTATTTTCCAATTGAAGCAGGAGGCATTCCCGTAAGTCTCTGGCACCCACTCCTGGCGGCTCAAATCCTTGGATCAAGAGCAGCATTTTTTGAACTTCTTCCAGAGGCGCTTTCTGGGATTCAGCGATGTCCTCGAGGCTGTCGGTCAGGTATCCATTCTCATCCAAGTTTCCAATAATCACTTTTCCAAGAGCTTCCTGTTTTTCGTCTTTGACCACCAAAAGCAGCTGCCATTCGAGATGTTCCGCCAGACTTGGCGCCCGGGTGATTGAAGCTTCCACGAAATCCCTTTTTTCCTGCTCCGCGCCCGATCTTTCCCGACCTCCCCATTCCGCCTCACCCGAGTCACTATACTCTTGGGACTCGGAATAGAGGTCCCACGCCCCGTTCTCGAAACTCCCGCCTTCTTTTATATGCTCCACTAAATCGGTTTGGTGGCGTTCACGGGCTTTAGCTAAAAGGGGATCCAGGCCTGTTTCTTCCTGTTCTAAAGAAGGGGTATCACTGGTTTCGGTTGGATTATTTTTATCGGAGGGAGCTGGAGTTTCCTCAGCGTCTTCTTCCAGAACGGGGTTTTCAAGCATCTCCTTTTCTACCCATTCTTTGAGTTCCAGGGTAGAAAGTTGAAGAATCTTCATGGCTTGCTGCAGCATCGGAGTCATGATCATCCGCTGCTGCATTTTTTGATTCATCCCAAATTGCTGCCGCATAGTCGTGCCGTCCCTGCTGGAAATAACCCGTTAGCAAGAATTATACCTTTTCACGCTTGAGAAGTAAGTATTCATCCGCAAAGAAGGAAAGAAGGGAGAAAAGCTAAAGAAAGAACTGCTGAATTTTCGGCTTAATTGTTTTGCCAGCCCTTTTTGAACTTGGTCTTTTCCCACTGGCTTATCCAATAATCCAAATCAAAAGGCTTTGGAAATTCCAGTGGACCCGGCGAATAAGGCTTTCCGCTTTTAAAAACAACTCGAAGTGTTCGGAAATTCTGCGGATCACTGAGGGGATTGTGCTGATAAAGGACTAAATCCGCCCATTTTCCTTTTTCCACCGTTCCCAGCTTTTCTTCCATTCCTAAAACCTTGGCCGCGTCCAGGGTCGCCATTTTCAAACATTGAGAGGGAGTTAAACCGGAGCTTTGTAAGTCTTTCCATTCTTTTACGGAAACACCAAACGGCATATGAGGATTTCCCGCGTCAGTCCCGTAAACCACTTTGCCCCCAAAACTCAAAAAACGCTCTAAATTCTTTTGGCATTGCAGATGTCCTGCCTGAAATCCATGCTGACAAAACTGCCCAAAAGGATGATCACCCTTTCTTTTCCACTCTTCCGCCCAACCAGCGTGAGCGTGAAGGGTGGGAATAATCTGGATTTTCTTTTTAACCGCTTCTTTCCAGAGATCGTCGGAGATCGGCCGCGAAGGCATATGGGCCACTTCGTCCACTTCGCTTTTCACGCAAACCTCAAAATCTTCCTCATTGGTAATGTGAACCGTAACCCGTTTGGAAAGAGCGTGCGCGGCTTTCACAATAGCCCGCACCTCCGTATCCGAAAGACAGGGGCCTAGTTCGTGTTCCATTCCCAGTTTGATGACATCCATACCCAAGCCCGCCAGTTTTTTTACTTTTTCTTGGGATTGGTAACGGCCTTGAACAGGAGCCGATACATGAGAGCCCCAAACATTTTCGGGATAGCCCTTGTGACAGGTCAAAACCGGACCGGAAATAAAAATACGCGGCGAGGCGATTAACCCCGACTGTTCCTTGGCTTTCCAAGCGAGAGCGTCAAAAACGTTACTAGCCAAATCGCGAACGCTGGTAATCCCGTTCTGAAGAAAACTAAAAAGAGTCGCTTCGCTCACTAAACCGTGAACATGAAGATCGATGAGACCCGGGAGAGCGAAGAGACCTTTTCCGGAAATAACTTCTTTCGCCTCATATTTGGGCGTGAGTAAATGAGGCCCCGCGTAAGCGATTTTTTCCGCGTCGATCAAAATCGTCGCGTCCGTGATCGGCCTATCTTCCGCCCCGTTGTAGAGCGTTACTTTTTCAATAGCCGTATTAACTTTGATCACAAATTCTTAATTCCCGAATACATTATTGATTAAATAAGCCAGTCGAACTCCAGCTTTTTCCAACTGCTGATCCACGATCTTCCGCATCGCACCTGAATAGTAATCTTGCGGCAGACTTAAACCCCAATGGTTTTTTTCCAGCAAGGGTCCTTCAGGAAGCTCGGAATAAATAGAGTTTCGGGCTATCGAAAAACTTTCATAAGCCCAATCGGTCGCGTTCCCGCGGGACCAGTTTTTTGCGTCCTCGGTTGAGATTTCTTTCTCCAATTGAGACGCGAGACGACGGGGGTTTTCTTTGGCCTTGGATTCCAATAAATTATCCCAAAAGCTGTGAAGATTAACCCAGGTGTAGCGCTGCGATCCCTCTTTAGGAAAATAGCGGAACCATTTCTCGTTGCCACCCCTGTCCTTATCTTCGGCGCAATGGAGCGGCTGGTGAACATCCCCCACGAAATGAACCAGGAACTTTAAAGCCTCTCGCTTTTCTTTTTTGGACACGAAGGCTTCTTCGAGAATTCCAATATCCTTTTTAATTTGATCGACCACGCAGTCATGGTTGCGGCAAGCTTCTGACAAATCATACCGGTTCTGGTCTTCCCGGACATTCACCTGGATATAATGCCATGGAGCGGTTTCTAACCGAACATGGGCGATGGTATCGGCCCAGGTGCACACGGAGACCAAATTCTCCCCAGGGCCTAAAATTTCTCTTACGGCCGATTTCGCCCTTGGGCTTAAATAGTCTTGGGCGATATAAGCCACGGTTCTGTGCCCCACCCCGCCCCAAGCTAAAAGACGGTAGGGAATCAAGAACAGACTCATCCCGAGGAAAAACTTGGAAACTTTCACCCGAACCCCCGATAACAAAAAAGCCCGGGAATTTGTCCCGGGCTTTTAAAAAATCCATTAAAACCTCAAGTTCAACTCACCTTCACTGGTTCCCCGGCTTTACTGTATTGAGCGATAAAACCTTCCACCAATTCATGGGCTTCTGAGTCAGAATATTGAACCGGCGGGGTTTTCATGAAATAGGAAGAAGGTCCTTCCAATGACCCTCCCACCTTCGCGTCCAATGCCAATTTACAGCAACGGATGGCGTCAATTCCTACCCCCGCGCTATTGGGCGAATCCCAGACTTCGAGTTTCAATTCGATCGTCACGGGGACATCGCCAAATTCCCGGCCTTCCAGCCGGATATGGGCCCACTTGCGGTCCTGCAGCCAAGGCACATAATCTGAAGGGCCGATATAAATATTGGCGGGTTCAATCGGGTGAGATAACTGGCTGACCACCGCGCCTGTTTTTGAAATCTTTTTGGATTCCAGCCTTTCCCTTTCCAGCATATTTTTAAAATCCATGTTACCGCCGAAATTCAATTGCGACGTGCGGTCCAATTGAACTCCGCGGTCGGAAAACATTTTCGCTAAAATCCGATGCGTAATGGTGGCGCCAACTTGGGCCTTGATATCGTCGCCCACGATGGGAAGTCCCGCCTGCTCAAACTTCTTCGCCCAAGCCGGATTGGAGGCGATAAAAACAGGCATGCAATTCACCACTCCAACTCCCGCTTTTATGGCCTCGTTCATGTAAAACTTAGTGGCTTCTTCGCTGCCAACCGGAAGGTAATTCACGAGAACATCCGTTTTGGTTTCCTTAAGAATCTTGGCGACATCCACCGGTTTCTCGGAAGATTCCGTGACCACTTCCCGGTAATATTTGCCCAAACCATCGTGCGTATGCCCGCGATAAACCTGAACTCCCAGTTGAGGGACATCTGAGAATTTAATCGTGTTGTTGATCGGCGTGAATATCGCCTCGCCTAAGTCTTTTCCAACCTTGTTGGAGTCCACATCAAAAGCGCATGAGAACTCGATGTCGCCCACATGATATTTCCCCAACCGTACATGCATAAGGCCGGGGACGAAATTTTCCTCTTCCGCGTTCCGATAATATTGAACGCCCTGCACCAAGGATGATGCGCAACAACCCACGCCCACAAGGGCCACTCGAATCTTAGGCATAAACTGGAAAACCTCCGAACAGATTGGAAAACTTTATTTTCTTCTTATGACCGTTTCTTCTTTTGGGTTTCATTCCAAACACAGTAAATTCTTTGTAACACCGTGACAAATGATAATACCCCCACCACCCCTAATGCCAGGGTCGGGCGGGCGAAGAAAAAACCCAGTGCCAGTAAGATGACTCTTCCCGGCCTGGGTAAAATGCCGACTTCACATTGGATGCCAAGCCCCTCCGCCCTCGCCCGGGTGTAAGAAACCATGAAGGATAAAATACAGACGACAAAAGCGAGTAAAAGGGCCCGCGAATTTTGGTGCTGGTAATAATACAATAGAAAGCCGGCAAAAACGACGGCCTCCGAGAGTCGATCCAACGTGGAATCCCAAAAAGCTCCAAAAGGGCCTTTCAGGCCCTTATTTCGAGCCAAAGCCCCATCTAAAACATCAAAAAAGCCTGCAAAGAGCAGCCACAACCCTGCGGATACCCATTGTTCCTGAAGGATCGAAAAAGGAACCATCAACGTCACAAGAAGGCCTATGAAAGTCACCAGATTAGGGTGAACACCCCACGAAGCCAATAAATCGCAGGGATAATTCAGGGTACGGTCAATCCAGGCCTTCAAAGCGTTTTTTGGGGAGGATGGGGCTTTGATAAAAAAGGCTCCTTATGATCCAAGCTCGAACAACCGCTAAAGAGCGGCGATAACCGTCATTTATTTGAGTGAGAACCGCTCGCCCAGATATATTTCGCGGGCTTTTTTATTGGAAGCAAGCCGGTTCGCGGTACCGGATAAAAGGATTTTCCCCTCGAACATGATATAAGCCCGATCAACGATGGAAAGCGTTTCGCGGACGTTATGGTCCGTAATTAAAATCCCGATCTTCTTTTTCTTCAGGAATCGGATGATTCCCTGGATGTCCTGTACTGCGATCGGATCGATACCGACAAAGGGCTCGTCTAAAAGAATGAATTTCGGTTGAAGCACCAAAGCCCGGGCAATTTCCACCCGGCGCCTTTCTCCTCCCGAAAGGGTATAGGCTTTTTGCTTGGCCAAATGGGTCACTTTGAGTTCTTCCAGCAAATCCCGGAGTTTCTTTTCCCGATCCATCGGGGACATCGGCGTAAGCTCCAAAATAGCTAAAAGATTTTCCTCAACCGTCAGCTTACGAAAGATAGAAGGTTCTTGTGGAAGATAGGCGATCCCCAGCCGGGCCCGTTTGTACATTGGAAGCTGAGTGATATCGTGAACACGGCCTTCTTCCTCAAAAAAAACCTGGCCTTCATTCGGCGCGATAAAACCCGTAGTCATATAAAAAGTCGTGGTCTTTCCCGCCCCATTGGGCCCCAAAAGCCCGACGACCTCGCCCTGCTGGACTTCAATCGAAACGTGGTCGACCACCTTTTTCTTGCCGTACGTTTTTACTAAATTATTGGTGCGGAGCACTTTCATAATTCGATCCTCAATTAAAAATAACGCTTAAACTTTATCGCCCCAAAACCCCAGGCGTCGCTGAACTGTTCATACTACTGTTAGAAAGCTGTGAAGTGGAATTGTTTCCACTCAAAGCCGGGGAACCAGGCGTCGCCGAAGTATTAAGAGTCACGCTTTTAGCGCCGGCGGCTCCTTTCTCGTCATTTTTATCCTTTTTGTTAACCGTAACCGGAGCCCCACTCGGATTAAAAACAGCGTCAGCCATCCCCTCCACGAAAACACTTTTATTATCCCCCATGTGGGAGGTAATCCGCCTCCCCGAAAGCTGCCCATTTGAGGTATAAACCACCGGGTCATCTTCCATGATTAGCTTATCCTGTTTCGATAAAAAAGTGACCTTTTGCGCTTCCGCGTGGCCGTCGACTTGGGTAATCTCCACATTTTGATTGATCACCACCGTTTTTTTTTCGGAGTCCAGCTCCATCTGACGGCCTTTGATTGTCATGGGTTTCCCATTCTCGTCCACGCTGGTCATCACCGGATGGTCGTGAGCCGTCATCGTATCCATCAAATCCTGATACTCCAAACTTCCGCAAATCAGCGTCATGGCCGAACTGGGATCCACGACCCTCACGTGGCCTTCAGCGGTAGCCTGTGAATTGCCAGACAGCGACCTAATCTCATCGGAGGTTAAAACCACATCCCCATGAATCGCTTTCACAAAACCCTTAAAAAGAGTCAAACCCAGGATTTTCTGAAAAGTAAGCTGGGAAGCCGAAATACTGACCGGTTTTTTAGGGGACACTTCCCGGTCGTCTTTAATCTCATAAGCCCAAAGGAAAGAAGCGAAAAAATCCACGGCCACAAGGGCCAAAACCAGGATCGCCACTCTCTTCCGTGAAACGGATTTAAAAAGGTTTAGGTTGTTGAAAATCCATAATCTCATGCGTATCTCTCATCCGAGTATGAACATCTTTGACGAAATGGATATTATTGAGTTCCGTATCCGCCACCATGCCCACGGCGGTAATCTCATCCGATCCCTTATAAATATGAACATGAGAATCGGTTTTAAGCTGGTCCGTATCCTGATCCCAATTGAGTTTATCCGTCTCGAGTTTGGAGCCGTTCTCCACCACCAATTCGACATGTCCCTGAGCCTGGGTGGCGTTCGTATCGGTATTAATAACCGCCTTGTCCGCGGTTAAAGTCGAGACAAGCTTATCTTTCTTATAATACTGCGTATAAATGTTGTCCAAGTAGGCTTCTTTTTGGATTTGATAAACCCGGGCGATATCGGAATAAAGTTCCCAGCGTTTAATGCCCTGGACGGTCGAAACCAAGTGGACTTTTTCAATAACAGCGTCGGGGGAAACCTCGCCTTGTGAAACCGTTTCAGAACTATTGGGTTTAGGCTGATTTCTTGAAAGAGACCAGATCAAAAGGGCGATCAGCAAAACCGCCCCGACTAAAAGCCAGGCGTTTCGCCGGAGTTGTTTGCCTTGGGTTTCTTCTTCGGTAATCGGGTCCGAAAGCTCAAACGGAATCGGGTCTGTCTTGGATTTTTTCATAGTTCTTTTTAACATCCAAAATTTTTCTATTTTAACCATCAGCCAAAGATTTTTTGAAATTCATCCTTAGGCTTCGTCTTCCACCGCTCGTGCATCCACATCCATTGATCGGGATAAGCCTTTACATAGGATTCAATCACCTCAGTATAGCGCCGGACTGTCTCCAAAATATCCTTTTCCACATCACCCGTGTGGGGAACCTCAATTTCCGGCTCTACCCTCATCTCAAATTCCCCATCTTCGCCTCTCACAGCGAAGATGGGAACTAAAGCCGCCCCTGTTTTATAAGCGATCCTCGCTACTCCCGATTGGGTCCAAGCCTCTTTTCCAAAGAAAGGCACGAAGACCCCGTCGTTGCCTGTATCCTGATCACAAAGTGCCATCATCAAATGATTTTGCTTCAAGGCTTCTAAAATCCCCCGTAAGGCCATTCCCCGCTTGATCATGGACACCTTCAAATTATTTTCTCGGAAATAGGTCACGATTTTATCAAACCGGGGGTCGTAAATTTTTTGGGCGACGGCTGAATTCGCGTGAAGACGGGATAAAGCCGCCGCCAGCAGCTCCCAGTTGCCCAAATGGGCCGAGACAATTAAAACACCCTTGCCGCGGTCAATCGCCTTCTGCGCGTGTTCCCAGCCCTGGCTGCGGATCACTTGGGCCGCTATCTTCTCGTGGGGCCAATTCAGCCACTTCACCGTCTCGAAAAGATTCTGACCCAAACGCACCCAAACCGATTCGGCCATTTTCTCGATCTGCGGAAGGGTCAAGTCTTTGGAAAACGCGGTTTGAAGATTCCGGATCGTTTTACGGCGTTCCCTGCCCGCCAATCGAAATACGAGGGCGCCGAAAGCGCGGCCCAGCTGTCCGACAAACTCATAGGGTAAATAACCAATCACCGCGATCAGGAGGCTGGCGGCCAGAAAAATAAGATGATGTTTAAATTTTTGCTGGGCCAAAATGATCCTTAAGTAAAAACATCATGGGAACGGGAAGAAAGCTCGTCGTTCACCCGGTGGAATTCCCTGACCGCCTTATCCCAGGAGCCTTGGGCTTTAAGAATTTTCTCCACCACCTCCCGAAAAGCGCCCTCGCCCGCGGGGGTATGGGTGACATAATCCACCGCCTTCTTAACCTCTACTCTTCCATAAGGCACCGTGGCGGACCAACCCACCCGGCTTAAAAGCGGCAGGTCGATTAAATCGTCCCCCATATAAGCGATTTCAGACAGTTTTAAATTTTCCTTCGCGCAAAGTTTTTGAGCCACCGTTAGTTTGTTGAGCTGGCCTTGATAGAGATAGGGAACTTTTAAATGTTTCGCGCGGATAGCCACGGGTTTGGAAAGGCGCCCCGAAAGCCAGCCGACTTTAATTCCCCCGTAAAAAGCCAAACGGTGGCCGATGCCGTCTTGAATATCGAACCGGACAAACTCTTCCTTCGCGCTCAAATAAACTTTTCCATCGGTTAAAATGCCGTCCACGTCGGTCAGAAAAATTTTGATCTTTTGAAGACTCATCAAAAACCTTTTTCATACCCAGAATGATAAAAACGGACTGATTTAAACAATTTTGATTTGACCACGGCCCAATAAGTCATGCAAATGAACCATTCCCAGAAGGCGCTTTTGGGAATCCACCACGATCAATTGGAAGATCGACTTCTCCTCCATTAGCTGAAGGCCGTGGGCCAGGGAAATATCCGCTTGTACCGTTTGCGGACGAGGGGTCCTGAGGTTCCGGGCGTTCCACCGGCGAATGTCTGGGTTTTTCAATAACGCGCGGCGCAAATCTCCATCCACGATAATCCCCTTCAGCTCATTTCGGGGGCCGACCACGCAGGTGCAACCCATTTTTTTGGCGTTGATTTCCCGGACAATTTTCTCGAATGAGGCTGAAAGCGGCACCCGGGGAACCTGGGTTCCTCGGCGCATGATGTCAGAAACCCGGAGCTGTAACCGCCGTCCCAGGTCGCCTCCGGGATGAAAAAGAGCGAAGTCTTTTTCCGTGAACCCGTTGGCTTCCAAAAGAGCGATCGCTAAGGCATCCCCCATCGCCAAGGCCGCGGTGGTACTGGCGGTCGGAGAAAGATTTAAAGGACAGGCTTCCTTCCGGACTCCCGCGTCAATAACGACATCGCCTAAGCGGGAAAGGCTGGAAGAGACGTTTCCAGTGATCAGAATGACTTTGCATCCCATTTTTTTCAAATGGGGCAGAAGGATTTTCAGCTCATCTGTTTCCCCGCTATTGGAAAGAGCCAGCACAATATCGGTTTTGGCGACTTTTCCCATATCCCCGTGCAAAGCTTCGGCGGGACTTAAAAATAAGGAAGGCGTACCGGTGGAAGACAAGGTCGCGGCGATTTTACGGCCCACCAGACCCGACTTGCCCATGCCGGTCACCACGACCCGGCCCCGGCTTCTCAAAAACAGCTTCACGGCTTGGTCAAAAGTCTTTCCCGTCTTTTTCGCCAGTTCCAGCAAACCCTCGGCCTCAATTTTTAAAACCCGTTTGGCGATGGAAACGCTCATTCCTTAATCCCTGTGGCAAAGATAACGGCCGCAGTTGCACCTCTGGATACCGATATTTTTGCGGATTTCATTTAAAACCTGGGGAGCAACATTCATGTTGCAGCCGCTGCAGGTATTATCTTCTTTGACCAGCGCCACCGCGATCTTCTTGCCGTGATTTCTCAAACTTTCATAACTTTCCGCGTATTCGGGCGGCAGAACCGCTAAACGCTCGGTCCTTTCTTTCTTTTTATCGACCGCCGCTTTGTCACAATCCTCAATTTTATTTTGAAGGGCTTTTTTATCCTCTGCGGCCTGCTTCTCACCTTCCGCCAGCTTTTGGGTGTAAAGCTGGATTTTGGCTTTCTGTTCATCTTCTTTAAAAAGAAATTCCAGCGCTTTCTCCTCGGCCTTTCCCTTTTCGTCTTTGCTTTTTTCAATTTCCAGCTTTAAGGCCGCGAACTGTTCATTACTTTTCACCTCGTTTTGCTGTCCCAGATACTTGGTAATCTTGGTTTCCAGCGAACCAGCCTCAATTTCTAACATCTTTCTCTGTTTAACGATATCTTCTAAAGTTTTCTTTTCCGCCTGAAGTTTTTCTTTTAAATTGGCCAGATTGGAATCGAAAGCGTCCATCTCCTGCTGAAAGTTTTTCTTAAGCTTTTCCAACTCATCTAAACCCGAATCGGTTGATTGAAGGTCCATCAATTGGTTCATCGTTTGAATAAAATCCAAGGTTTTTCTCGTTTCGGGGGACTCGTTTTTCACCCGGTTTCAGGTGGGGTTGAAGTTTATCACGCTCCCCCAGAGCCTTCCAAGTACAAAGGCCTTCTAGTATCGGGCCTTCACGGTTGTTAAAATGCGCCGGAACGCTTTTAAAAACCACCCCTGCGAGGATCCATGAACGAAATAGCCAAGAAAAAGCTTTTGCAGATGATCCCGGACGCCCTTTATGTCATTACCAGCCAAGCGGGCGGCAAAACCGCCGCTTCCACCATCACTTGGCTCAGCCAGGCTTCCTTCAAACCCCCGTTGGTCATGATCGGGCTTAAAAAAGGCTCTCATACGCTCGCGGTGGTGGGCGAGGCGGAAGCCTTTGTCTTAAATTATCTTGGCGAGGGTCAAAAGGAATTGGCTCAAAAATTTTTCAAACACGTGGAACCGGTGGATGGCGCCATGGCGGGCGAGCTTTTTAACCCTAGCGCGGTTTTGGGATTTCCCACTTTTAAAAACATGGCCGGCCATTTGGAATGCCGAGTTACGGACAAGATTGAGCGGGGAGATCATGTCGTTCTCGTGGCGGAAGTCATCGAGGCTGAAATGGGATCGACTCCCGGCCCCCTGCTTCTTTCCTCGACGGAATGGAATTACGGCGGATAATTCAGAAAAAACAATCCGAATTTTTGGTTCAAAAATTTTCGGATTTTTAGCTGGCGCTGAGTTTTCCCAGAAGAACGGCCAAGTCGGCGCTCTTGTCCATCTTCACTTCAAAACCCGTGAGTTTAAGGGGATCCTTTTCCGGCAGAAAAAGCGGCTTCGCCCCGTCGTAAAGCGAGCTGAGCAGGGGCTTCAGCTGTTTTTCTAATTCTTCGTGCGCTTCCGCGTTGTGGGGAGCGGCTAAACGGTCATTCACCGAAACATGAAAATGGTTCATCGCGAATTTCAACTTTCCCGCGAATTCCGGTTCCTTCTCCAAAAGTGAAACCGCCTGCAGGGCCCTGCGAAAAGCGGTCTTCAAATGCTCCTCGGCGCTTTTAGCCGGAACCCTCTTTTGGTTATAGAGCATTCCCCTTTTACCCTGGGCTTCATCCACGCTGTAATTCGCTTCCTGGGCCACTAAGAGAACACCCGGCCCCTGGAAAACGTGGGTATATTCCGCCACATCCACCAGCATGCCTTCGAGTTTATCCTGTTGAATCCAGCGGTGAAAAACAGGAACAAAAGCGCTTAAGGAAATATCTGCGCCTTTTTCCAGAAAAAATTTAACATTCACTTTATGCAGATCCATCGAAATTCCTTAAGTTTATTTGCCCGGTAAAGTGACGGGTACTGGAGTCGCGCTGGCCATATAGCTATGGACGGCCTCCATATAAAGCTGCGCTTCTTCCACCCGGCGGTGGGCTTCGTCGGAGTTGGGATTGGGCAGCGGATTCTCCGCCGCCTTAAATAAGAAAGCCGCGAACTGGGTATTGTTCACGTGCTTCACAAACTCGCCCGTGTCGAAGAAAGTCTTTTTGAATTCCGCCACAATTGTTTCAGGAGTTCCCACGAATTCCCGGTTGCTGTTGCGGATCACCGCTTCGGCGGAATGAAGCATGGACTCATAAGCCAGGACTACCGCTCCCTTGAGGTCCTTTTCGTCCAATTTCAATTGGGCTTCAAAAGCCTTGCTTTCCGCGGCGGTTAAGGAAAATTCCGACGGCGCCACCACTTCACCCGCGCATTCGCCCTTGCCGATATCGGCGATGGTGTATTCCCGGGGGTCGCCCCAGTCGCTATACATCGAGGGGTCCGCGTCATGTGAAGGGATCACCATCAAATCTTGGAGCAGGGCTTTAATTTCAACTTTGCCGATGCGCTGAATAAAGTTTTGGAAACTCTCGTCTTTTTGGCGGTCTTTCACATATTTACCTGTTAAACGCTTGATGGCCTCCGGAATACGCTTTGACGGCACCGCCGCCACCGCCATTCCATAAGAACCGCCGTTGTTGGCCCATTGGCCGCCCAAAACGAGTTGGAAGTGGGGTACCGCGTAAGAACCAGACTTGCGGGAAACGCCGTAAAAACCCAGATCCGAGATGTGATGCTGGCCGCAGCTATTCGGACAGCCGCTCACCTTCACTTTTAAGTTCTGAACTTCTTTCGGAAGGGTATTCAGGCTGAAATCCAGATCACGGGACAATTCCCGGGCCAATCCGCGCGAAGCGGAAATACCCAGCTTGCAGGTGTCGGTGCCAGGACAGGAAGTAATATCCGAAATCGTATTGGCTCCCCCCTCGTTCAAACCAATGAGGGCCAATTCTTCATAAAAGGCCGGCAGGTCCGACTCACTGACCCAGCGGAACAAAAGATTCTGCTCCACTGAGGTACGGACAGTGTCCTTCACATACTTGCGAGCCATGCTACCCAGCGCGCGAAGTTGATCCGAAGTTAAGTCGCCCAATGGAACTTTAATGTAAACCGTCACATAACCGTATTGGGGCTGTTGATAAACGTTAGTCTTCTTCCATTCTAAAAATCCCTTTGGATAAGAGGAGGCTTTCAAGTTGGAGGATTTTTGGGCCGGCTTCTCCGCTTCTTTTTCATACTGGGGAATCAGGGTTTTCCAGCGGGAATCTTCCGGAAGCGGAGGAGCTACACGCGGTTCGCAAAGCTTGGCGTGATCGTTTCCATGCAGCCCTACCACGCAATCGACGACGGACGGGTGGGCTGAAACCATCCTTGGCCCGCAGCGAATCAAGTCGAGCTATGCATGGAAATCCCTGCTGGATCATGCGCAACACTCGCCTTCGGTTCCGACTGGCCGGTCGCGCCATTGGATCCCGTGATGGGCATCTATGCCACCACTCGCCGCACCC
>CAWKIY010000049.1:0-32538 GCA_963849245.1 candidate division FCPU426 bacterium
AATGCATTTAGACAGTTTGGCCAACATTGAATACGAATATTTAACTTTCGCGACTACTTGGGGGAGCACTGTCTTGGCTTTCAACGCGACTTATCAACATGAGCCGCCGATTGATAATCAAAACGGAAATCCTGCCGTTAATGCGGATGAACTTGTCGCGAGTCTTTCGGGTGCCTTTAAACTTTCCAATAGCATTCGCGCGGGCGCTACGGCTAAATTTGTGCAAAGCGACTTCGCTTCTTTTTCCGCTTCAACAATAGCTTTTGACGCGGGGCTGGTGGTTGACAAGCTGCCCTATGGCATTCGTGCAGGATTGGCTGTTCAAAATGTGGGACCGGGAATGACATTTGATCAAGCTGCGAATATTTCAGATCCGCTTCCACTTTTTATCCGGTTTGGCCTTGGAACGCATCAAATTATCGACGGCAATAAAGATTTAAATATTGGGCTTGAGGTTTTTAAACCTTCCGATCAGGATATTAAAATGGGTTTGGGTGGCGAATTTTGGGTTTTTCCAGGATTACTTGGGATTCGTGGCGGATATAAATTCGAGGGACTGGGTACTCCGACGGGGAATGTGTTTCAAGACTATACGTTAGGAGCTACACTAACCCGTGATATCGATGGCGATGACTTTTCACTTGATATCGCTTATGACCCAGCGGATTTTGGTTCTACTTCTGAAGATACTTTCTTTTTTGCACTTAACTTAAAGTTTAATCAATTACGCATTCTTTAAATTTGATGGGTTGATTTATTCCATCAGCATCTATCAATTGACAATAGTCAGTCGCCCTGTTAATCTTCAAGCCCTGTTGTGCCCCTATTCCATTTGAGATAAGCGGGTCCTCGAAGTTTTTTATATCTGTTGCCGAGGTAGCTCAGCTGGTAGAGCAGCGGACTGAAAATCCGCGTGTCGGCGGTTCGATCCCGCCCCTCGGCACCATCTTCCACATGTTCGGGAACCTTCGGGTTCCCGTTTTAATTTAGGCGCAAAAGTGCCAGAAAGTTTTTCGTGACACTACTTTCCCCCGATATTTTAAAAGCTTGCGATATTCGTGGGGTTTATCCTAAACCTTTAGGGAACACGCAAGCGGAGCAAATTGGTTTAGCGGTTGGAACGCTCATTAAAGAAGAAAATCATCGAAATATAAAAGTGGTTGTCGGGCATGATGTGCGTCATTCAAGCGATAGTTTGAATAAGGCGTTGATCCAGGGTTTGAGAAATACCGGATTGAAAATCGTTGATGCAGGGCTTGTTTCTACTCCGCAATTGGCTTACGCAGCTCGTTTTGCGAAAGCCGCTGTCGGGATTATGATAACGGCCTCGCACAATCCTGCCGAATACAATGGTTTTAAATTTTTCACTTGGGGCGTTCCCGCGTCAACTGTTTGGATTGACAGGCTTTACAATGTCTTGAAACAACAATCGTATCGAAAAGGAGCTGGGATCACCGAAAAGAAAGACTTTTTCGCGGATTACCGTAACGCTTTAATCAATACAGTGGCTCAAAACTTCCAGGGATTCAAAATTGTAGCGGATGTCGGCAACGGAGCTGGAGCTTTGACCGTACCGAAGGTTTTAGAAGGCCTTAATTGTCAGGTGGATATTTTGAATGGGAGCGTTGACGGTCTTTATCCAGGTCGGGGAGCGGATAGCTCAAATCCGTTGACTCTCTCAGTCTTAGGGGACCGGGTTCGGAAGACGAAGTCGCAGTTGGGAGCGGCCTTTGATGGAGACGCTGATCGAATAAGTTTTGTAGATGAAAAAGGCCGAGAAGTCCCGAATGACATAATTCTTTGCTTGTTTGCCTCCGATTTATTAAAGAAAAATAAAAACCAGAAAGTCATTTATGACGCGAAGTGTTCGGATTGGGTGGAGAAAAGAGTTCACGCTGAAGGGGGCGTCGCTCTTTTAGAAAAATCGGGCCACTCTTTTATCTATAACCGGATGCAGGAAGAAAAGGCGGCTTTGGGCGGAGAGGCCAGCGGGCATTTTTTCCTTCCGGGTGATTTTCCGGGAGACGCTCTTTTTGCCTGCTTAAGGCTTTTGGAAATATTAAAAGACCGCCAACAATCACTAGCTCAGTTTTATGAACAGTTTCCCGTTCGCGTTTCAACCCATGACATTAAACTCCAATTACCGGAAGATATGATCTCCAAACTTTACGAAGCTTTGAAGAGTAGGGCGCGTGACATGGGGGGGAGTATTTCCACAGTTGACGGAGTAAGAGCTGTTTTTGAAGAAGGATGGGGAATCGCGAGAAAGTCAGTAACGGAGCCGGTTCTGTCTTGTCGTTTTGAGGCGCCCAATACGAAAAAATTAATGGCGCTTATTCAAAGTTGGCTTCAGGATTATCCGGAAGTTCAGCAAATGATTTTGAAGAAACTTGAATGATTTATTGCGTTTTTATAGGTTCGTTCAGAGAGAAACGATTTCAACAAATGGCTGAAGAATACCATAAGCGCTTGGAGCGTTTATGGCCGGTGGCGGTCGTCACACTGATTGAAAAACCCAAGGGAATTTTGAAGTTTATTGAACTGAAGAAAAACAAAGGAACGCTTGTTTCGCTTGATGCGCACGGCGAAAAAATGGATTCCACTCAGTTTATTAGCTGGGTAACCCAGTCCTCTCAAGATATTTATTTTTTTGCCTGGGGGGCTGATGGTCCACCAGTTGAAGCGCCTTCTGTTAAAATGAGGAGTCTATCGCTGTCTCCAATGACCTATTCGCATGAATTGGCAAGGGTTCTGCTGTTAGAACAGCTTTACCGCTCGGGGGCCACTTTGAAAGGTCATCCTTATCCTCGCTAGCTCAGTGGGATAATTTGAGGTTTTAAAGGTCAACTATTTTTGAGAATGTGTTTAAAATAGGTGGGACCAAAAGTTTTTATGGCTCGCCTTTAAATTGGGCCTGGAAAAGTCTTGGGTAATTATTTTCACGATTTATCCTAGTCGATCTTTGGGAGGGAATGATGAAGACTAATCTTTTGGTGTCTATTTTTTCGGTTTTCGTTCTTGCTTTTTTTGTTTTTCCTCTTATTGGTTTTTCTCAAATTGACGGCTCTTCAGCGCCGGAACCCATTGAATACGTTCTTGAGAATATTCAAGGCTTAAATGTCCAAGTGCTGGAAGATGGCTCTAAAGATTGGGAAGCGGCGGAGGAAGGCCAAGTACTCGAGACAGGTGATGAGATCAAAGTGGGCGATGGGTGTGACGCGACTCTTTCAATGCAGTCGGATACTCAGATTCACTTGAGCGCGGGAAGCGATCTCAAGGTTGAACAAATTCAAGCCAATGAAACCGGCGGTTTTTTAAGCCGTTTGAAGCTTTTGGCCGGAGTTATTCTTTCTGATGTTAAGAAGAATTTACAAGATAGTCATTCGAGCTTTGAGATAGAGGCGAACGGGGTCGTTTGCGGAGTTCGTGGAACGGCTTTTGAGATGAATGCTCAAGGCGCCAATGTTCAAACCACGACTTATGAAGGGAAAGTTGAGGCTTTAAGTGGCGGCGAATCACACATGGTCACGGCGGGTAATGTCTCTGCTTTTCGTGTTGGAAGATTTCAAATGCAACGTCGTGTGGACAGGGCCGAAACGCAGCGGTTTATGAAATGGCGGAACTTTCGTGAGAAGATTCGACAGATTCATCGTCAGCGATTGTTAGAAATTAGAAGTGGCCGGCGCCACGCGTGGAAACGCCGTCATGCCCACCGGCGAGTGATAGAGCGCAGAAGGCCCCGCTTGTAAGATAAGGATGGCACTGGCATAAAAAGAGCCGGTTGATTAAAATGAATCAATCTTTTAAAGAGAGAGGAGCTTAAAAGCTCCTCTCTCTTTTGTTTTTTGGTCATTTCTCTTTGGAGTTATCATGAATATCGCTCAAAGACTTTCTTCGGTTGTTCGCGAAAGTCATCTGGAAAATCGACCCCAACAAAATGCGATGGCAGGCGCCATTGGAGAAACGCTTGAAAATGGTGGCTTTTTAATGGTGGAGGCGGGTACAGGTGTTGGAAAGAGTTTCGCCTATCTGATTCCTGCCTTGGAATATGCTCTTAAACATGGGGGGCCGGTGGTTGTTTCCACTCATACTTTGACGCTTCAAGAACAGCTTTATCAAAAAGATCTTCCACTTGTTTTAAAAGCCCTTGAAAAAGAAGGGCTAGGTTCTGCGACAGCGGTATTGATGAAGGGTCGTGGCAACTATCTTTCGAAACGCCGGTTAAATCTGGCCTTGGAAAACAACGAACAAATGGACTTGAATGGGGAAGGCGGCGACCTTTTGAAAATTCAAGAATGGGCCGCGACTTCGTTGGAAGGAACTTTATCTAGCGCGAGTTTTTCGATCCGATCGGAGACTTGGACAGAAATTAAAAGCGACCCATTTCACTGTTTGGGGCCTAAATGTTCTACTTTTGAAACTTGTTTCTATCATTCGGTGAGAAGAAAAGGGTATGGTGCACACCTGATTTTAGTCAACCATGCCCTCCTTTTGGCTGATTTAGCCCTGAAAATGGAAGAAGAACAAGGGGTTTTGCCTCCTTACGAAATCCTTATCGTGGATGAGGCACATCATTTGCCGGCGCTAGCCGCTGAGCATCTTGGAACTTCAGTATCGCTTTCGGAATGTCTAGGTCTGGTAAAGCGCCTTCTTTATTCCGATGAGAAGTCCTCGGATGGTAGGAAGGGATTGTTCGCTCTCGTTCCGACTTCCGGCGCTGGGGAAGCTGTCATGGAATTTAAAGGCGCCGCAGAAAGCTTTTTCACGGAAATAGGTCTAAAGGCTTTTGGCTCGTCAGCGGTTAATCGAAGCTATCCGCTTCCCGCAGAAACGCCGTCGATCGAACGGTTAGCCATTCCGCTTCAAAAAATAGGCTCGCTTTTAGAATTGGCGGAAGCCTCCGCGCCTTCGGAAGAACTTGAACTAGAGGCCCGAGGCACCCGGGAAGAATGCAGGGCTCTGGTCAAACGCTTGTCTTATATTCTGGATCGGGCCTGGGGAGAAGAGTCTTGTTACGTGGTCGAACCGGATGGAGCGGCGTTAAAGCGGGGTGAAATAAAGGCTTCGTTAATTAAGGCGATTCCCCTAGATGCTTCCAGCTTGATTCGTGAACATCTTTTGTCTTCCACAAAATCGGTTGTTTTTACGAGCGCCACTTTATCGGTTGGAAATGATTTTGGCTATTTTAAACACGCTTTGGGATTGGATGATCCGGAAGAGGCGAATCGGGTGAAAACTCTTTTGGTGGGATCTCCATTCGATTTTAAAAAACAAGTTACACTTTTTTTGCCCCGGTCAATGCCGCATCCCCGCCGCGAGGAAGATCGGTTTATCAAAGATGTCATTGAGTACACTAGAGCCTCTCTCAAGCACTCTCATGGCAAAGCTTTCGTGCTTTTTACTAGTTTCAAAATGCTGCGCCAAGTATCTGAGGCCATTCGACCTGACTTAGATCAAATGGGGATTACGCTTCTCATTCAGGGTGAGGAAGGTTGGGACAGGACTCGACTTTTAAAGGTTTTTCGCGAGGATGTTAATTCTGTATTATTTGGAGTTAACAGCTTTTGGGAAGGGGTGGATGTACCGGGCGAGGCTCTTTCGAATTTAATTATTACAAAATTACCTTTTCAAGTTCCTGAAGGTCCTTTAGTCGAAGCCCGTCACGCTCGATTAAAAGAACAGGGTTTGGAACCGTTTCAAGTTGAGAGTCTGCCGGAGGCGGTTTTAAGATTAAAACAAGGGTTTGGCCGCCTTATTCGAAGTGCTACGGATGTGGGTACGGTGACATTATTAGACCCTCGGGTAACTACTGAACGATGGGGACGGGTCTTTTTGAACGCCTTGCCCGAATGTGAGTTAGTTTATTTAGCCAAACCTGGAACTCCGGAAAAAGCCCCCGCCTCTAAACGGTCCAAAGGCCGTTCTTAACCCAAGAACAAATTGGACATCCTTTCTTTTGCCTGTAAAATAAGCCCATGCCCCGTTCTAAAATTCCGACGACCGATTCGAATTTAAATGAATCCCCAGATGAACTTCGTATGGTGAGTTCCGAAAAGATAGTTGAAGATGAGGAACAAACGTTAAGGCCGCAACATTTAGCCGAATATGTAGGTCAAACGGCTCTAAAAGATTCTCTTTTTATTACTCTAACAGCGGCTCAAAAACGTAAAGAGGCACTGGAACATCTGCTGCTTTCAGGCCCGCCTGGATTGGGAAAAACGACTTTAGCCGCCATTATCGCGAAGGAAATGGGAGTTAATTTAAAAACAACTTCAGGCCCTGTAATTGAGCGAGCTGGAGATTTAGCCGCTCTTTTAACAAATTTACAGCCTTATGATGTTCTTTTTATTGATGAAATTCATCGATTACCACGAATTGTGGAAGAGATTCTTTATCCGGCAATGGAAGATTTTGAATTGGATATTATGATTGGGAAAGGGCCCACGGCGAGGGCCATCCGATTAAATTTGCCGCCCTTTACTTTAGTCGGAGCCACTACTCGCGCCGGTAAAGTCAGCGCTCCGCTTCGGGATCGCTTTGGTCTTTCTTACCGTTTAGAGTTTTATAAAACTGAAGAATTAACCGATATATTGAAGCGTTCGGCTCAAGTGTTAAAAATAAAGATTTCCGAAGACGGAGCGGTTGAAATAGCCCGTCGTTCCCGGGGCACGCCGCGTCTGGCTAACCGCCTACTCAAAAGGGTTCGTGATTTCGCTGAGGTTAAACGCAAGGGTGCTATTGACCAAGAAGTGGCCGATTCGGCTCTAAAACTTTTAGAAGTGGATGGGTTGGGTTTGGATAAAATGGATCGGCGTATTTTGTCTTTTATTGTTGAAAAGTTTTCAGGCGGGCCAGTTGGGATTGAAACGCTAGCCATGGCCGTGGGAGAAGAAGCGGATACAGTTGAAGATGTATATGAACCTTTTTTAGTTCAAATAGGTTTTTTGCAGAGAACATCCAGTGGTCGTAAGGCGACACTTTCAGCTTATCAGCATCTAGGGGTTGCGCCGCCCGCCGGAACGCAAGGGAGTTTCTTGTGAACAATCCAAAAAAACTAAACAAGGGTTCTGAAATTATTTTGTATGGTGTGATCACTTTGTTAGGCGTAATTATTGGCCTCGTTTTCCCCCTTTTAACTTCATTAAAAAGCGCGAGCGCTTTTTGGTTTTATGTCATTTGCGTTCTTTCAGGTATTTTTGCCGCAGGACTTATTTTATGGGTGGTTCAAAAAATTCTCTTGAGTCCGTTGGAACAGTTTACGGATGCGATGGAAAAAGCCTCGCAGGGCGATATGAATGTTTCCATTCAAGGGAAGTATGTTGGTCATTTTCATGATTTGGCGCTGCACTTTAACTCGATGTTGGAATCTTTAAGAACTTCAGTTGATCAATTGAAAAATAGCTCGGAAGAGACACTTCATTTAGCGGCGCAGTTGACACAAACGATTCAACAGATGCACGGGGCTACCGAAGAAGTTTCTTCCACGATTCAAAACATATCTCGGGGCGCTGAAGAACAGGCAATGAAGGTTCAAGAAGCGTTTAATATTATTGATAAAATGGCGGGTAATATTCAAACTTCCGCCGAACTGTTAAGCAATTCAGAGAAAGTAGTGACTCGATCCAAAAACGCCTCGGCCGCCGGCAGCCGGGCGGTTGAAAAAACAATTGGACAGATGAACGCTATTCATGAAGTTGTGCAAGGTTCGGCTCGTGAAGTGACAGAGCTGGGAACTCGTTCGAAAGCGATTGGTAAGGTGGTGGATGTGATTACTCACATCGCGGATCAAACGAATCTTTTGGCTTTGAACGCCGCGATTGAAGCGGCGAGAGCTGGGGAATATGGACGGGGGTTCGCGGTTGTGGCGGAAGAAGTTAAAAAGTTGGCGGATGGCTCAGCGGAAGCCGCGAACCAAATAGGTGTCATGATTCGTGAAATACAAAAGGAAATATCAACGGTAGTAACGACGATGAGCGCTGGAGCGGAGAAAGTAACGGAAGGACTCGCGGTGGTTGCCGAAGGCGGGGATGCTTTAAAAGAGATTCAATCTTCTTCCGATGAGGTTGTAAACCAAGTCCAAGAAATATCGAAATCCTTTGAAAGCCAAGCTGACCAAGCTGGCAAGGTAGTGGAAGCAATTACTAATATTGTGGCTGTTTCTGAAGAAAACGCCTCAGCCACTGAGGAAATTTCGGCTTCAACGGAAGAGCTGACGGCTTCTATGGAATCAATGGTCGCAGCTGCCCGTCAATTAGAAGGGGTAGCTCAACGTTTAAAGGAAGCCTCGGCGAATTTTAAAGACTAAAAGGTTCTTCGTAGGTCTTTTTTTCATTTTGTGTGCTATAGTTTTGCGGTATTTCCAGATGAAAAGTTTATTTGTGGCTTAATTTTTTCTTGAATTTTTTTTAATCCTAAATATATTTTAGAAAGTCATTTTTTGTTAAGTGGCCTTCAAAAATTCACAAGGTGACAGTCATGATTGAAGTCAAAGACTTGACCAAAACTTACGGTAATTTCTCCGCAGTTGACCGGGTAAGTTTTTTGGTTCCGAAGGGTACGATTCTGGGTTTGTTAGGCCCTAACGGCGCTGGTAAAACCACGACCATGAGAATGTTGACCACCTCACTGGCGCCTACCAGCGGCAAGGCAATTGTAGCTGGATTTGATGTGACGACGGCCTCCCAAGAAGTTCGCAAACGCATTGGATATCTTCCTGAAGTGCCCCCTATTTACAGCGAAATGAATATTATTTCTTATTTAAAGTTTGTGGCGGATATAAAAGAGATTCCACTGGACTCAAAAGCCAATCGAATCGGTGAAGTGTTAGAAATGCTAGATTTAGAAAAGATGAGCCGTCGGTTGATTGGACACCTTTCGCTTGGTTATCGCCAGAGAGTTGGGTTGGCTCAAGCGCTGCTGCATGACCCCGAAGTTTTGGTTTTAGATGAACCTACCAGGGGCTTGGATCCCAAACAAATTCTTGAAATTAGAAAGCTTATTAAGTCCTTGAGTGGTAAAAAAACAATTATTCTCTCTACTCATATTCTTCCCGAGGTTTCGTCCATTTGTGATGATGTTATTATCATTGATCAAGGGAAAGTTGTGGCTGCTGATTCTGTCGAAAATCTTTCTCAACGTTTGGCGGGTGGTAAGGTTTTGGAAGTGGAAATCAAGGGTCCCGCTTTGGAAGTTGAAAAAGCATTGGAAAAAGTTGAAGGTATTTCTTCGGTTAAAACAATTGGGAAAGAGACGAAGGGAATTTCCAGATTTGAGTTGACGACAGACGGCTCGGCGGAAACACGCGAGAGTCTTTTTAATTGCGTGGTTAAAAATAAATGGGTTCTTTATCAGCTGAATCCTGTTGGGATGAGTCTTGAAGATGTATTCTTGAAATTGACAACGAAGGATACGGCGGCATGAATTCACGAAAACTTTCGGCCATTATTCGCAGGGAATTAAGCGCTTATTTTTCATCACCGATAGGGTATATCGTTTTGTTTGCCTACTTCGCTGTTGGCGGTTTTTTCTATTGGCTAATTGTTACCCGATATAGGTCTGCTAGTATGGCGCCGGTTTTTCAAAACTTAATTTTTATTTTTATATTCATTACGCCTTTGATCACGATGCGTCTTTGGTCTGAGGAAGAGAAAAATGGGACGGCAGAATTATTAATCACGTCGCCTTTGACCTTGTGGGAAATTGTTTTGGGAAAATATTTAGGAGCTTGCGTTTTTTTGGCGGCGATGTCGAGTGTTACGTTGATTTACCTTGTGATTATTATGGGGCTTGGAAACCCCGATATGCTTCCGATTTTGGCGAATTACTTGGGGTATTTTTTAGGTGTGATGGCCTTCTTTTCAATGGGGCTTTTGGCCTCGACTATTAGTGAAAATCAAATTGTTGCTGCGGTTCTTTCTTTTGGGATTCTTTTGCTATTGTGGGTTGTGGGAGTTGCGGGTGAAAGTGCGTCTGGGGCTTTCGGTGAATTTTTGAAATATATATCGGTTCTGAGTCATACGGATGATTTCTTTAAGGGAATTATCGATTTAAGTCATGTTTTTTATCTTTTGAGCCTTATTTTTGTTGGACTTTTCTTTTCGGTTAAGGTCTTGGAAAGCAAGCGGAGCTAAAATGAAAAACTCATCTTTGATTCTTCAGATCAGAACTTATAACCAATTTGTGCTAATTGGTGGATTGGTTTTATTAGCGGCTGGAGTCTTTGCTGCGCTTGTCTTGAATACAACTAATTGGTGGAACTTGACACTGGTTGTTTTAGGGTTAGTTCTCTTGGTTATTTTCTTAATTGTAAACCTAACTGAAGTTAAAGAAATGGGGAAGAAACGATCAACTGTTGCCCGCGCTAATTTGACTCTAGTGGCGGTCGCGATGCTGGGAATTATAGCGGCGCTTAATTATATTGTTTCTCGTCATCCGTTAAGATTCGACCTAACTTCAAATAAGTTTTATACCCTTTCTGATCAGACTCTGGATTGCTTGAGCCACTTGACCCAAGATGTGAATGTATCCTTTCTAACTGCTTCGGCTCGTAACGATCAAATGCAGGGTCAGGTTCAAAAAGCCGAGCAGCTTCTTCAAGAGTATGCGAAGAAAACTACGAAATTTCATTTTAAAATTGTCGACATTGATAAAGATCCGAGTGAAGCCCGTCGTTTGGGTATTCATGAAAACAACACAGTCGTTTTCGAAAGCGGAGAAAATCGTAAGGATGTTTTGCAAAGGGATTATATTACTTATTCAATGCAAGGCCGTCAGCCCATACCAAAGTTCCAAGGGGAAGCGGCGTTTACCTCGGCTTTGCTAACAATGAGCGATACGTCTCATCTTGTTTTCTATTTCACGGAAGGTCATGGAGAGAAAGATATTAATAACCCGCAACCAGAGGGTTATCACACATTTAAAGATATGTTGGAAAAAGAAAACTATACGGTTAAAACCGTCAACTTGCTTAAAGATGGTAAGGTGCCAGCGGATGCTGCCGGGATAGCTGTGGTGGGGCCCGCTAAAGCTTTTCAAGCTTCGGAAGCTGATCTATTAGATAAATATCTGAAGCAAGGCGGTAAATTGGTTCTTTGTGTTGATTTATTGGATAGTGTTTCCCGCCGTGTGATTTCGGATACAGGCTTGTCGCCGATTTTAAGGGATTTTGGAGTTAAACTCGGTACTGATGTGGCAATTGATGAAACTAGTTTTCTGCCCCCTAATGCCAGTGCGGTTTTTCCTCAATATGTGAGTCATCCGATTGATGAGAAGTTATCACAAAGCCATATTCCAACATTAATGGTATTTAATCGAAGTGTTCAAAAAATTGAGCCTATTTTAAAAAACGTGACACAAACTGTATTTCTACAAACGACGGATAAAGGATGGGGTGTTAATAATATAAAAGAAAAGCCTGTTTTTCATCCAGGAGTTGATGCTAAAGGTCCTATTTCAATGGCAATAGCCTGTGAATGGCTTTTACCAGATGGTTCTGGTAAAAAATCTCGTTTGGTGGTGTTTGGGAATTCCACCTTTTTCTCGAATCAATTTGTTGGAACTTTGGGTAATTTAGATATGGCTTTGAATACTTTCGGCTGGCTTGCGGAGCAGGAAAATAAAATTAGTATTCATCCAAAGGAAGAAGAGAACCGTAGCCTCACGCTTACCAATGTCAGTATGTCTTTTATATTTTATATCGCAGTTATTATTATTCCGTTGGGTGCGTTAATAGCAGGATTTGTGATCTGGTATCGCCGTCGATCGATATGAAAAAAATTCCTCAATCTGTTATTTATATTGTTCTCGTCTCTCTTTTGGGTGGGTATATTTATTTTTTTGAGAGGGGCCCCGTAAAGACTGATAAAGATAAAATTAAAAAAATACAAATAGTTCCGGGATTTGTGGCGGATGATATTCAGAAAATAAAAATTGAAAATTTGAGCACTACAATTACAGCTCAAAAATCTCCGATTGAGATTCAAAAAGACAATAAAGAGGTTTGGCAAATCACGGAGCCTAAACAATATAAGGCGGACGAGAGTACAGTTCGAACAATGCTTTCGACTGTGGCTGATTTTGTACCCGATTCAACAATTGAAGGTCCAGCCAATTTAGCTGATTACGGATTCAATGCGCCGACTGCTCGATGTACTTTTCAAAACAAAACCGGAAATTCGTTTGTTCTTCTCATCGGAGATAAGGGGGTGACGGGCTCATCCACTTACCTCAAACTGAGCGATAAAAACACCGTTTATCTTTTGCCTTCTTATACAGTTGATAACTTAAAGAAGACTGTTAATGATTATCGAGATAAAAATCTGGTTAAAACAGATATGGTTTTGGCTAAAAAAATTCAAATTGTGCGTAATGGTAAAATTTTCGCTCTTGAAAAAGACAAGAACAATGTTTGGGACATCATTCAGCCGATTATTGGTAAGGCGGACGAATCGAAAGTTCGCGATTTGTTAACCACGGTTAACAATCTACATGTTGATAGTTTTGTAGAAGATCATCCTTCGAATCTGGCTATTTATGGTTTGGCCGCGCCCCACGCTAAGATTGAAGTCTGGCCATCCGATGGAAGTTTATCGAAGTCGATTCTCATTGGACGCAAAAAAATGAAAACTTCAAATTTCTTCGCCAAACTTGATGATTCTCCTGCGGTTTATTTAGTTAACCAATATATTGACTCGACGCTTGATGTGAAAGTCGCGGATTTTCGAGACAAATCTATGATGAAGTTTGACGGGGTATCAGCTAAAACTTTAAGTGTTTTGCATGATGGAAAGACTTTTGTTTACCAAAAGGATGATAAAGGTCAATGGTCAAGCGCTGGTAGGGTTAAGGCGCAAGATGAGGCGACATACCTAGTGAATTTACTATCCGATATCGTGATAAGTGATTTTGCTTCGAAAGATGCTACGACCGGTCTTAAGAAACCTTCTTTTGTGGTCGAAGTTCTTCTGGCGGATGGGTCGAAACGTACATATCGGTTTGGGAATAAAGAAAAAGACAAGGTTTATTTAGCCTCGGATAAAACAAAAGATGTTTATTTGGTTCTGTCTAATGTAGTTTCGCAGATGGATATTTATTTTAATAGTCTTCTGACCCCTGTGCCAGTACTGACGATTGGTTCTAAATAACTTTGAATTCAGTTTTCAGGCTTAAAATTAGCTGTTTGATGCTATATTTGCATCCATGTCCATTCCTTCGATCGACCGGCCTCGCTATTTAACTGAGCATTTATCTGAACTGCGAAAAGGGTTAATTCGTTCCTTGGTTATTGCGGGATTTGGTTTGGGCTTCGCTTTTTGGAAATCAGACGTTCTTTTCACAATACTTTTATATCCCTTTAAAACCGCTTTGAGTAAATTTCCCGTAATGAACAATCAGGTTCATACACTTCAAACTTTGACGCCAGTTGAAGCTTTTATGATTAACATGAAACTAGCGACAGTTGCTGGTTTGATTTTAGCTTCTCCGCTTATTTTGAGAGAAATTTGGGTGTTTGCTTCTCCCGCTTTAAAGGCAAATGAACGATCAGCCATTTTCATGGTATTTTGTTTGGGATTGTTTTTCTTTTCGGGTGGGCTGGCATTTGGCTATTTTTTGATTATTCCAATGGCCCTGGAATTTCTTATTCGGTATAACCTGGATTTTAATTTTATACCTCAGTGGACTCTTCAAGGCTATTTTAGTTTTGTAGTGAATTTTCTTTTGATATTCGGCTGCATTTTTGAGCTACCATTAGTATTGGCAGCGTTAGTAAGTATTGGTGTCGCGACTCCTGCATTTTTGTCTCAAAAAAGAAAACACGCGATTTTTGCGATATTTATTCTCTCGGCTTTTATCGCACCGAGCGCGGATCCGATTACTCAAACCCTGGTCGCCGTTCCATTAGTTTTACTTTATGAATTGGGTATTTTGCTCTCTTACTTAGCTATTCGGCGTAAAAAATAGATAAATGGTGTTTTTGCTCAATCGGTTCGATGCGTTGACATTTAACACTCTGAACCCCATAATTTTGTATCACTATTTTGACACATAGCAAATTCAAGTGGAGGCGAAAATGAAGTTTTTTCTGGATACTGCTAATTTAAATGAAATTAAAGAGGGTGTTGCTTGGGGGATTGTGGATGGCGTGACAACGAACCCATCCCTGGTTGCCAAAGAAGGAGTCAATTTTCACGATCGAATCAAAGAAATTTGTTCTGTCGTTAATGGTTCTGTTTCTGCGGAGGTCACTGCTACTGACTTTGATGGCATGATGAAAGAGGGCCATGTTCTGGCCAAGCTGCACGATAATGTTACGGTTAAGGTTCCTCTTATTCCCGAGGGTATAAAAGCCTGTAAGGCTTTGAGCTCTGAAGGTATTAAAGTTAACGTGACGCTTTGTTTTTCGCCTTCTCAAGCACTTTTGGCCGCTAAAGCGGGAGCAACTTTTATTAGTCCATTTGTTGGTCGTTTAGATGATGTTTCTCAAGATGGGATGCAATTGGTTCAAGAAATCGTTCAAATTTATACAAATTATGGTTATCCGACCCAGGTTTTAGCGGCTTCTTTGCGTCATCCGCAACACATTGTTCAAGCGGCCTTAATGGGGGCGCATGTGGGAACGATGCCATTCACTGTCATGAAACAACTTTTTAACCATCCTTTAACTGATATTGGACTGAAAAAGTTTTTAGCGGATTGGGACAAAGTAAAGGAACAGGTCACGAAAAAATAAGCCTCAATTAGAATCATTTTGATGATTAGGGTGGTCTGTGACCACCCTTTTTTATTCTGGTCACGGGTGGGTTTGGGTTATGTGGAAGCAGTTAGTTGTTGATAAATGTGTTGTTGTATTATTAGGCTTTTTTTTGGCTGGCTGTATTCCTGTTCGGTCCTATTCTCCTCTCCGAACCTCTGATACTATTTTGGATGATAAACAAGCTATTCCGATAGAAAAACCCGTTTTTCATCTTATCCGTATTGCGATCGCGATACGGCAGCCTGCAGTTCATCTTATAGCACCAGAAGCGTTTATTTTGTCCGGGTTCCCAATGGATGGGACGCCGGTTGTGGAAAAAGGCGAGAGGCGTTTCCGTGAGACTACCCTAACACCAGATAAACTTTATGCTCATAAAGCCTATATAAAGCCCCTTGGCGAAGGGCAAATTGAAGTCAACGGAAAAAGCTATCGAGGATCAATAGAAATTGTAGAAGATCAAGCTGGAACACTAACAGTTATCAATGAAGTTTCTCTTGAAGAATATGTAATGGGTGTTTTGGCGGGGGAAGTGCCGCGTAATTGGCCCTTAGAAGCACTTAAGGCTCAAGCGATCGCAGCTCGAACATTTGCAGTTTTTACTCAAAATCAAGCTCGCGCAAAAAGCGAGCGATATGATCTTGAAAACACGGCTTTTTTTCAAATGTATCAAGGTTCTGGGCTGGTAAATGAGAATATTCGAACGGCGGTAACGCAAACGGAAGGTGAAATTTTAACTTATAACTCCATGCCCATCATGGCTGTCTTTCATTCAAATTGTGGAGGTGAAACCTCTGGATCAATAGATGTGTGGAGTCATGATCAACCCTATTTAAAATCAGTTTCCTGCCAATTTGGTAATGATGGGACCCATTACCGATGGGAAGCAGATGTTTCGACTTCGGATATGGCGCGAAAACTCCGTGCCGCCGGTCTCAAAATAGCGGATGTAATTCAAGTAGAGCCTCTGGATCGAGATGAGAGTAATCGTATTAAAGAGTTATCAATTATGGATGAAAATGGCCAGAGTAAAAAAATCAAAGGTTCGGTTTTTCGAATGGCGATTGGGCCTGATGTGATTCGAAGCACGAGATTTGATGTTCACGTAAAGCAAGATCGAGTCGTTTTCAACGGAAAAGGCTGGGGCCATGGAGTGGGCTTGTGCCAGGAAGGCGCATACGGAATGGCCCGAGACGGGTATCGGGCTTTTGACATTCTTCGCCACTATTATTACGGTGTAATTTTGGAAAGATTGAAAGATAAATGAAAACGGAATTATTTAATTATGTTCTGCCGTTTGATCAAATAGCTCAAAAACCTTTGGTGAAACGAGATGGCGCTCGTATGCTGGTATTGGACAGAAAAACAGGCCGGATTGATCATAGCTATGTGAGGGATTTGTCGAAGTGGTTTTTGCCGAATGATCTAATGGTTGTTAATCAGACAAAAGTGATACCAGCTCGCCTTTACGCCACCAAGCTAGAGACGGGGGCTAAACTTGAGGTTTTTCTTTTGCGGCCGGCTCTTAATCAAGGCTTTAATGAGTGGGAAGTACTGATTAGTCCGGCTAAACGTATCAAAGGCGTTACTGTTTTAGCGCTTGAACCCAAAGGGGAAGTAGCGGTTTTAGAAACGTTAGGTGAAGGGCATTTTCTGGTACGGTTTAATAAAATTAAAAACTTTAAGCGGTTTCTCATTCAATATGGCCATGTGCCTTTGCCGCCTTATATTAAAAGAAATGATGATTCCATGGACCGCGAGCGATACCAAACTTTGTTCGCTAAAAAAGAAGGCTCAGTCGCGGCTCCAACAGCAGGACTTCACTTTACTAAGCGGTTAATAGATGATTTGAAAAAACACGGCATTAAACAGTCGGCCGCGGTTCTCCATGTAGGGTTAGGTACTTTTTTAGCCGTGGATACCGATAATGTGGAAGAACATGTGATGCATCCCGAAAAAGTTGAGATCCCGGAGAAACTTGTTTCTGATATTTTGAAAACACGTAAAAAGAATGGCCGGGTTATCGCGATAGGTACAACCGTCGCTAGGGCATTAGAGTCTTCGGTTCGAAATGACGGCACATTAGTCCCGTGTGAACATGAAACGCGGCTATTTATCGCCCCGGGCTATACTTTTAAAGCTGTAGACGTGCTTTTCACCAATTTTCATCAACCTCAATCCACTCTTTTAATGCTAGTGTGTGCTTTTGCGGGCAGGGAAAGGGTTTTGGCCGCTTATGCCGAGGCGCTTCATCGTGATTATCGTTTTTTATCTTACGGCGACGCGATGTTAATAATTTAGACTGGATTTTTAAAATCCAAAATGGTTTTTGGGGAAGTGGCGAGAGGCTCAAAGATTGTCGTAAAACCTGGATTAAATTTATTTAAATTGGATTATTCACTGCGTTTTAAAGCCAGTTCTGCGTTTTTGAAGAAGATCAGAGGATAACCATCTTTTAGCCCCAAATGAATAATATCCAAGTGACTCGGAGGAACGCCGTCTGCTCGCTTATAGAAAAGCATTCGTTCCACTAACGTTGAAGCCAAAAAACGATCGCTTTTTACGTTTTCATAGACTTTTTGAAAATCTCGTATAAATGATTTTTGATTTTCGAAATCATGTGCATAAAAAATATTTAATGTGATGGGTTGTAAAGCTTGTTCAGTTTCAAACCATTTTCCGAGAATGGTGCGATTGCTGTCGTCAAGCGGTATGATTATCAAAACATTATTGCCGTAATGCCAATAACTGTCTTTTTGCAGTATAAAATAGGTGGCTGTCGGGAAGCGAAGTGTCAAGAATGGTTTGTATTGCCCATTTACCAGTACCGCTATCCAGTGGCAGTCGGCAAAGGTGAGGCGAGGATTGGAAGCCGCATTGAAATAAAAGGTTGAGAGGAGGAGGGTTTGATTTTGCATGTTTGGCCCAATGTTTGAGAGAAAAGCGCCAATCCCTATTTCATTATATGTTGTTTTTAGAATTTGATAGGCTTGTGCCGATGTCTGTGTTTCTGCGTCGGAATTAATCCATTTTGCCTCCAAATGTTTTTGGAGATGGTGAAAATCAAGAGCACAGGATGGAATAAGTAGTGACGCTAATAAAAGGTTTCTAATGGAGGGCTTTAAAGATTTGATGAGGCTTTGCAAACCTTGGGCAATGATGAAAAAGAAAAAAGGTATCGCTAGAAAAATTCGATAAATTTCGATTCCGCGGCTAATAAAAGAGGGAATTAAGCAAAATATTAGCGAGAGAAATATCCATTGAACTATAGATGACTTGCGGCATTTCCAACATTCGATTAATCCAAGGAGAAAAAAGGAATCTAGAATCGGATTGAGCATACCGCCCCAGACAGGCCGATAGAAATTAACATCCCATGTTCCCCAAAAATTGCAAGTGATATAACCGGCAAAATCTATGATTTGATGCCAGATGGAGTATCCATTTTGAAAAAATAAAAGATAATGAATGTATCCGCCGATTTTAGATTGAAATGATAGCCCTACAAAAATAATTGCTGAGATCAAGACGGGTAATGAAAATGAAAAGAAAACTTTCCATTGCCGCCGAGGATTTGCGGAAAGACAACTTTTCAGAACTGCTATCCCAATAGGAGCGACCAAGAGAGGCCAGGGAACAGTTGAAAAAAGTCCGAAACCAACCACAATCCCCAAAATTAAAGCGAATAATGGACGTTTTTTAGGAGAGGATTGTAGGAGAAAAACAAAAAAACAAAGAGCGAAAACTTCTAAAAAGAAACCAATGGAAAAGGTGCACCAAAATCGAACCATGAAAAGCGGCCAGAAGCTAATCGAAAGAAGAGAGAAATAAATAAAAGCAAGGGTGTCGGGGAAGTATTTTCGAATAGGAAAATAGCCGACAACTAAAGTGAGAAATGAAATTAAAAAAACAAAAAAACCTGTTGAGAAAAGAGACGGCGTAATTATTCGGTAATACAAAGCTAGAAGCCAATTGAAAAGTCCGGGGTGCTGTGCATTCGTGAAAAAAGCATGCCAAGTCCAGTTTTTGGACAGTTCAATAGAATAATAAGGGACATAGCCATCATCCGGGACTGGCCAGGCATAATGAAATAGTTCGTAGAGTCGAAGTGATAATCCGGCAAGAACCACAAAAATCCATGCTTCGCGGGGAATGGGCTGAGGCAATTTTTCAATAAATTGTATATTTGTGGTGGATTTGGAAGAGTTGACGAAGGTTAAAGCAAAAATACTTATTAATCCAAGGAAAAACCATAGCTGGAGTTCAAGCGAAAAAGACCCGTAGGCCAAAAGAGAATTAAGTGTCAAAAAAAACAGAAAAGAAACCATAGAGTCATTTGAAATGGAAGGTAAATAAACGGCGGGTTTCATTCAAAAATGATACAGCAGACCTTTCTTTATCAAAACCAATAAAGCAATATTAGTTTTTATTAACCATCCACGCCGAAAAGTCTTTTAAGAAAGCCATGAAATTGTTCAAGTGTTTTGCGGGGAAACCATATTTTTCTTCAGCGTTTTTCAGGGTTATTTCAAAACAGGTCATCCATATTTGTCGAGCTTTTTCATCGATTTTAAACTGCAGATGACGTGCCCTCATTCGCGGTGGACCGTAAGTAAGGTGATAAAGTGGTGGACCCCCTAAAAGGCCTACGAAAAAGGCGGCTGATTTTTTAGAAGCGGCCTCCATATCTGGTGGGAAAAGAGATCGTATAGGCGACTTTTCTAATTCAGCATAAAAATCCGAAAGCATTTTATAAATATTTTCCTCCCCCATAATCGCGTAAATTTCGGGGTTGGGACGTGGACCCTGAGGAGGCCCTTCGGGAGGTACATATATTTCTCTTTCCATGGCGAGTATTTTACAGGATAAATAGGGTTTTTAACCAGAAGGCTTTGCGCAAATCAGTTATGATATTTTATGGTTAATATTTTTTTGGTGAAAAATGAACATCAAAAGTAAAAAACTAAATGCCGAATTATTGGGGTTGCTTTTTCTTGCTGTGCTATGGACTGTTTTTTACTACAAAGTAATTTTCTTAGGAAATGTTTTTGTTCTCATGGATTCCTCCCGTTTTTTTTATCCTTTATGGAAGTGGGGTGCACAAGTTTGGGATAAGGGTATGATCCCGCTATGGAATCCGTTAGCATGTTTTGGAACGCCGTATTTAGCGGATCCGCAAATGGCCGCTTGGTATCCACCGCTTATTGTTTCCTATTGGCTTTTTTCTTCCGTTATTGCCTACAAAGTGATTATTCTGTTTCACCATTTATGGGCTATCGTTGGGTTTTTGTTTTTCGCCAGAGCTCGAAATTTTTCAGTTGCATCATCGTTAGCCGGAAGTCTTGTTTTTGGATTTTCGTTTAACGCGATAATGCTGTCGTGGGCTCCCGTTATGCTTATAACTTATTCTTGGATTCCTTGGATTTTTCGAGCCGCTTATGATTTGTCTGAAGGCCGGAGAGGGTCCTTTTTTTTTCTGTCAATTTTTCTGTCGATGCAAATGGCGTCTGGATATCCCATTTTCTGTTATTTAACTTTATTGACACTGGGGTTTGATTGGTTTCTTAGGCATGTTATTCGAACTGAAATGACTATTCAGAAAATTTCGAAATGGAAGGAGGCTATAAAGATATTTTTGGCTCTATTATTAGGTGTTGGATACAATTTGGCTTGGCTGATTCCTTTTAAAGAATTTACTGCTTACAGCGATTTAAGCAACCGAATGGAAATAGCTCAGTCTTTAAGTTGGGATGATTTAGGAACATGGCTTAATCCATTTCTGAAAGGCCATCCTCTTTATTCTTATCCAGAAACTCCTTATTCGGTTACAGTTTACTTTTCGAGCTTTACAGCTTTTGTCCTGATTCTTTGGGGAACGGCCTTTAAAAAAATCGAATGGACTCGGGTAACGCTTTTTTTGATGGTAGTGGTTTTGAGTTTGGGCGAAACAGGTTGGTTGGGTGGATGGTTAAAGTTAGTATTACCTGCTTATGGGTTGGTTGTTCGATCTGGCTATTGGATTCCTTTAGTCATTTGGGCTGGCGCTGTATTAGTTTTGGATGCGACGGATAAGCTGATAAACCGCAAATATACTATTTACCTATTTGAGCAAATAGGCTGGTGTGTTTTTGCTGTTTTTGCCTTTGCCTTTTCGTTGGGTTTGAATGTGCCTTGGTTTCTATGGTTTATTTGGGGTTCTTTTTTGTTAACCGTTAGCGCTGGAATTTCTAAAATTTTCCCCGCGAATTGGAGAATCTTTTTTCTTCTCTGCGCAATAATCCTATCTTTGGGGCCTGTAATCCATAGCTTGAGTTTTGTTATGCCCGAAAATTACTATGAAACGAAACCTCTGGTTTGTACTGAAATAATAAAAACTGGAAGGCTTTACCACCCTCCGTCTGTGGTAGACCAATATCAAACTGTTTCCGGAAACAACGCAACAGACATATACAATAAAATAAAGGAAGCGCTTATTCCGAATTGGCCTCTTGGATTCGGCTTGGAAGAAACCTGTTTTGCTAATACTTTGTTTTTGAATGATTCTGCCCGTTGGTATTTTTTGCCTCCAGGGGGTCAGGCAAATTTGAGTAAGGTTTTGAATTATTTGGATGTTCGTTATGCTTTTGGGAATAAGCCTAGTTCTGATTGGCGAGCGATTAGGCCTTCGAACCTTTCGGTTATTCTTTGGGAAAATCCTAAACCGTTTCTGAAATGGTTTTCGATTAAAAAAGTTTCAGCTGAATCGACCGCTGTAAATGATTGGCGCAGAATGGGCTCTGCGGCCTTTAGATTTGATAAGGTTTGTTTGGTCCCCGGTGAAAATGAACAAGGCGAATATCTGGCGAGGGAAGTGCAAGAAACATTAAGGACGCCTAATCGTGTTGATCTTTTGGCCAATGGCACCGGAGCGGCTTTTTTAGCTTCGAGCGAGACGGCTTATCCTGGGTGGTGGGCCAAAATCAATAATCGTTGGCATTCCCCTGAAAAAATTAATTATGGATTTCTTGGCTTGCGCTTAGAGGCAGGCGAAGAAAGTATATCGATGGTTTATCGGCCTGCGTCTTTTAGGACGGGTTGTTTCTTATCCATTGTAACTATTGGTTTTTTGTTTTTTTTATTTTTAAATTATTTATTTCCAAAGAGGCGCTTGAATGATTTCTCATGAGTTTGAAGTGACGGCTAAGGACGCGAAAACTTCCGCTAGAAATGGATTGTTAAAGCTTTCACATGGAATAATTAAGACGCCTGCTTACATGCCTGTGGGGACACAAGCTTCAGTGAAGGCTCTTTCAACAGAAGACATTTTGGCTTGTGGATCTGAAATTCTTTTGGCTAACACATATCATCTCATGTTGCGACCGGGTGCTGATTTAATTGAGAAAGCTGGTGGACTCCATTCGTTTATGCATTGGAAAAATCCAATCTTGACGGATAGCGGAGGATTTCAGGTTTTCAGCTTAGCAGAGCTTCGTAAAATTACGGAGGAGGGAGTTCAATTCCAATCCCACCTGGATGGAAGCAAGTGGGAAATGACACCCGAAAGCGCCACGGCGTTACAACATAAAATTGGCGCGGATATTATTATGGCTTTCGATGAATGTATTCCATATCCATCACCAGAGGAATATGTGAATCAATCCGTAGAGCGTACTACTCGATGGGCGGAACGTTGTTTGAAAGTACACCGAAATAGCGGTGGAGATAAAGCGCAAGCCCTCTATGGAATTGTTCAAGGATCCAATTTTCCACATTTGCGTGAAAAAAGCGCTAAGCAGCTTCTTTCATTCGATTTTCCGGGATATGCGATTGGCGGCGTTTCGGTGGGAGAACCGAAAGAAAGTATTTATGAAGTGGTGCGAAAAACCGCGCCTTATTTACCGGAGAATAAACCCCGTTATTTAATGGGAGTGGGAACGCCAGAAGATATTTGGGAATGTGTGGAGCGGGGGATGGATATGTTCGACTGCGTCATGCCTACGCGGATCGCCCGCAATGGGACTGCTTTAACTCGAAACGGAAGAATTATTTTGAAAAATGCGCAATATAGCGAAGATTTTTCCCCGTTGGATTCAGAATGTTATTGCGAATGTTGCCGCAACTACACTAAAGCATACCTGCGTCATTTGTTTCAAGCTGAAGAACTGTTGGTTTTGCGATTGGTGAGTCTTCATAATCTCCATTTTATGAATGAAGTCACAATTATGATTCGACAGGCGATTTCAGAAAGCCGGTTTTTGGACGCAAAAAAAGATTTTTATGAAAAGTATTTTGGTAATTCAAAAGCTGGTAAATGAGGGCGTTTTGAGTTTGGAACCGGGTAATTGTTACCCGGTGAGTCAAAAAAGTCCTTCATAGTGTGATTTTTTACATTTTTTCTGTTGTTTTCGACGGGTTTTTATTAATCACGATGGCATGCCATTTGCTTTATCAATGACATGATCAACACAAACTCCATATCGATAGGTCTTTCTAGTGTGGGTAAGCCAACCCATTCTGTTAAGGCGTTTTTCAAAAATAACCAGTTTCAACTTGGGAAAAAGGAAATTTTAATCTTTTTCCGTTCGCTGGTTTTTACTGTTATTTTCGTTCTTTTGTTCTTCAATGAGAAAAATAATCAAGCGATTTTTGATACTCGGGTTATCGTCTTTTTTTCCCTTTTTTTCATCTCGATTGTCGCTATGTCTTTCGTGAAAAAACAATGGTTTGACAAGGGTGGAGTTCTTTCGATTGTTTTTGTTATCGATATTCTTTTTATTGCCGCAGGTATTTATTTAGCTGGAATTGCTGAGACTGATTTGTTCTTGATTTTTTTTACGACTGTTTTTATTTCGGCGCTTTCTCAAGATGTTAAAAGTGTTTTTTTGGTTGCGGTAGTCGCTTGTGCTCTTTATGGCTTTTTGCAATATAAAACAACGGGTTATTTTTTTTCCACGGATACAGTATCGATGGTGCGGTTTCCCTTTCTGTTTGTGGCCGCAGCTATGAGCGGTTACATGGCAACTGAAACCAAAAAAAATCAAGAAGAACGTAATCGACTACTTAATATGAATCAGTTTTTAGCGGAACAAGCCGATCATTCGGCCCAAAAATTAATGGATACAAATCACAAATTGAAATCGTTATTGGAATATCATCATTGTGTCCTGTCGTCGCTGAAGACGGGTGTCATTGTGGTTCGAAAAGATGGAAAAATAAGGACTTTTAATTCGGGAGCGCGTCAAATAACGGGTTATGTTGAATCGGATATGGCCGATAGGGCTTTGTGCGAATTGCCGGAAAACTTAAAACCTGTTTCTAACGCTTTAACACGGACTCTGGAAGAGGAAAAAAGCTTTGTTCATGATCATTTAGAGCTTAAATCCGCTCGTTCTGAAAATGTTCCGATCACGATGGAAACATCTCTTCTGCGCGGTGGTAATGGCGAAATTATTGGTGCTATTGCAACTCTCCGGGACGTGTCTCTTTTGCGTCAAATGGAAACTCAATTAGTTCGTTCCGAGCGATTGTCCGCATTAGGCGAAATGGCTGCGGGTGTGGCCCATGAGATTAAAAATCCATTGAACGCGATCATGGGTTTTTCGAAAAGACTCTCTAATAAGCTGACGGAGCCAAGCCTTAAGAAATACGCTGACATTATCGCTGAAGAAGTTGTTCGTATGGACGGGATTGTAAACGATGTTTTGGAATATAGCCGACCTGATAAAGTTCAAAAAAGCGAAGCGAATATTAATCAAATCTTGGATGAGTCTGTTGTTTTTCTTGATGAGAAACTGGGAAAAGCGAATATTGAAGTAGAAAAAGTTTATGACGAATTGCCATTAGCTGACGTCGATATTCCTAAAATGCGGCAAGTTATTCTGAATCTCATGCTGAACGCTGTTCAGGCGATGTGTAATGGAGGGAAAATAATACTGAAAACCAGGTTGATTGAAGGCCTGGTTCAAGCGGGAACCAGGGAAAAAACGGAAGCTCAATTGTTTCAACAGCTGTTTCTTCAGCAAAAAATGATTTCGGTTTCAATTCAAGATACGGGTTGTGGAATTCCAAAAGAAAATATCTCAAAATTATTTCATCCTTTTTTCACAACTAAGATTACCGGAACAGGATTGGGTTTAAGCATTATTCATAAGATTATCGCCTCTCATGGTGGAACTTTGGATGTTGAAAGTGAAGTTGGTAAAGGCAGCGTGTTTACTTTTTATCTTCCGTTAGAGGAAGAATAGAAAATTTAGGAGGGTGTCATGGAACAAAAACCTTTTTCGATTTTGATGGCGGAGGACGAGGAGTCTTCTCGGATTCTATACTTTGATGAACTTTCGGATGAAGGGCATTGGGTCTACACGGCCGAAAATGGGCTACAGGCATTGGGGATATTAGAAGATGAGAAAATAGATGTTTTGGTCACAGATATTAAAATGCCTGATATGCACGCAATGGAGCTGATTCCGTTGGTTCGTGAACAGTACCCGGACATGCCGATTATCGTGGTTTCTGCTTTTAAAGGCATGGAAGATGACTTCAATTTGAAGGGATTTAACATCAGCGGCTTTTTCTCCAAACCAGTGAATATGGAAGCGCTGAAAAGAAAAATCCAAGAAGTTATGGAATCGAAAGCGGTTCAAGTGGCATAAAGCCGTTTTTGTCGTTCGTTACACACTTTTGAAACGATTTATTACCTTTTTGTCGCAAAGAGCCGACTGCGAGATATGTTGTTGAACTATTTTGGATTTTATTAAAGACTAAGATTTCTACCCCTTGAAGTTTGCTTGAAAAACCCCACTATCTGTAGTAATTTAACTTTCCACTTTACCTTAACCGACACGCGGCCCTTTAAAAGAGGCCGCTTTTTTTAACTCTGGAATAAGCTTTGCTTTAATTTGCCGATTAAAGAAAACGCAGGAGAAACGAATGCCGGAACAGCCGATCCAAGTAAATCCAGACGAAAACTTACTTTATCCATTTGACGCAGGCAAAGACGCCTGTGGTGTGGGTTTTGTCGTGAATATGAAAAACAAGAAATCCCATGAGATTGTTGAACAAGGAATTGAAATTCTTCTCAATTTAAATCATCGCGGCGCTTGTGGGTGTGAGATTAACACCGGTGACGGGGCCGGTATTTTGATTCAGATTCCCGATAAATTTTTCCGAAAAAACACTTCGAAGTGGGGCATCCAATTACCCAAAGAAGGAGACTACGGCGTCGGTTCGGTTTTTTTGCCCAAAGATGGGGATCAGGCCAGAACTTGCGAGGATATTTTCGCCAAGGTTATTAAAGAGGAGGGTCAAGAACTTTTGGGTTGGCGCTTAGTTCCGACCGAAAATGCTGAGGTGGGGCCGACAGCTCGTGTTTCTGAACCGGCTATGAAACAGGTTTTCATTGGAAAATCACCTTCGATTAAAGACCAAGATGCCTTTGAACGTAAACTTTTCTTAATTCGCAAGCGGGTCGAAAATATTGTTAGTTCGACTGAAAGCGTTAAGGAAAAGAACTTTTTTTATGTCACGAGTTTATCCTGCCGCACAGTGGGCTATAAGGGGATGTTGACAACAGGTCAAGTTGCTCCATATTTTCCAGATCTTCGAGACCGGGATATGGAATCCGCCATGGCGTTGGTTCATTCTCGATTTTCCACAAACACTTTTCCTTCCTGGGACTTGGCGCATCCTTTTCGCTACATCGCTCACAATGGTGAAATCAACACTTTGCGCGGAAACATCAATTGGATGCATGCTCGGGAAGCTCTTTTTGAAAGTGAACACTATACAAAAGAAGAGATGAAACGTTTGCTTCCTATTGTTAGGGAAGATCAATCGGACTCAGCTACTTTTGACAATGCTTTAGAGATTTTGGTGATGGGAGGAAGGTCGCTTCCACACGCCATGATGATGTTAATCCCGGAAGCGTGGACGGGTCACGCGACCATGCCTCAATATAAAAAGGACTTCTACCATTATCATTCTTGTTTAATGGAACCTTGGGATGGTCCTGCTTCTATTGCTTTTACCGATGGGAAAATGATTGGGGCTGTTTTGGACCGGAATGGTCTAAGACCCTCCCGTTACTACGTGACTAAAGATGATATGGTAGTTATGGCATCGGAAGTTGGTGTTTTAGACATTGATCCCAACCGTATTGCGAAAAAAGGGCGTTTAGAACCTGGTAAGATGTTTCTCATCGATTTGAATGAAGGACGAATTATAGGTGATGTTGAAATAAAAGAAAAAATAGCCAAACAACAGCCTTATGGCGAATGGTTGAAGGAAAATCTTACTAGTTTAGAGAATTTGCCGGAAGCCCCGCACGTTCCGGAGCCGGATCACGAGACTGTTTTAAAGCGCCAAAGAGCCTTTGGATATACACATGAGGATGTTCGGATTTTGATGGCTCCGATGGCTGTTAATGGGGAAGAAGCCATTGGATCCATGGGCGACGATACGCCTTTAGCTATTCTGTCGAACCAGTCCCAACCGCTTTTTAATTATTTCCGACAATTATTCGCTCAAGTTACGAATCCGCCCTTGGACGCAATTCGAGAAGAGTTGGTCACGTCGGTTAATACAACGGTGGGGCCGGAAGGTAATCTTTTAAAACCAACAGCCGAATCTTGCCGACAGATTGAACTCAAAAGTCCGGTTTTGGATAACGACGAGTTGGCCAAGTTCACGCACATTTCATTTAAAAACTACAAGTCAATTACTTTTCCGATTCTTTATAAAGTTTCTGAAGGCGGAAGTGGATTAACCAAAGCCCTTGAGGAAGTTCGTGCAAAGGCGAGCAAAGCGGTTAAAGAGGGTTATCAAATTATTATCTTGTCTGATCGCGGTTTGACACATGATCTGGCTCCAATCCCAAGTCTTTTAGCGACAGCAGGTGTCCATCATCATTTGGTAAAAAATGGTGAAAGAACCAAGGTTGGTTTAATCGTTGAGTCGGGAGAGCCAAGAGAAGTTCATCATTTCGCGCTTCTGTTGGGATATGGCGCTAACGCTATTAATCCTTATCTTGCTTTTGAGTCTTTGGATGACATGATTCGAAGAGGAATCTTACCATCTGAAGTTGATCACAAAACGGCAGTTAAAAAATATATTAAAGCCGCTAATAAGGGCATTGTTAAGGTTATGTCCAAGATGGGAATTTCGACTATCCAAAGCTATCGGGGAGCCCAAATTTTCGAAGCGGTTGGTTTGAACCGAGAATTTATTGACAAGTATTTTACTTGGACAGCAACCCGAATTCAGGGAATCGGCATTAATGAAGTGGCAACTGACACAGAGAAACGCCATCGGGCCGCTTTCCCTGAACGGCCTTTTCGTGAATTGGATTTGGATTGGGGCGGCCGTTACCAATGGCGTCGCGAAGGTGAAAAACATCTTTTTAATCCTGATACGGTTCATAAGCTTCAGAATGCGGTGAGAACTAATAACTACAAATCCTTTAAGGATTATTCCAAGGATGTTAACGAGCAGTCACGGACTTTGGCGACTTTGCGTGGTCTTTTTAAGTTTAAAAAAAGTAATCCGATTCCAATAGATCAAGTGGAACCGGTTAGCGAAATCGTAAAGCGTTTTGCGACCGGGGCGATGTCCTATGGTTCAATTAGTAAGGAAGCCCACCAGACGCTGGCGATAGCCATGAATCGTTTGGGCGGAAAATCAAACACGGGCGAGGGTGGAGAAGACGATGATCGTTATACTCCAGAACCGAACGGAGACTCCCGAAGCTCGGCAATTAAACAAGTTGCCTCGGGCCGCTTTGGCGTGACAAGCCACTATCTAATTAACGCCAAAGAACTGCAAATTAAAATGGCTCAAGGAGCTAAGCCTGGTGAGGGCGGGCAGTTGCCCGGTAAAAAAGTATATCCCTGGATTGCGAAGACGCGGCATGCCACGCCCTTTGTGGGGCTCATTTCCCCACCTCCACATCACGATATTTACTCCATTGAAGATTTAGCCCAGCTTATTCATGATTTGAAAAATGCGAATAAGAACGCCCGTATTTCAGTTAAATTGGTTTCCGAAGTAGGCGTAGGAACGGTTGCGGCGGGTGTTTGTAAGGCCCACGCTGACCACGTTTTGATTAGCGGGCATGACGGCGGTACTGGCGCGTCTCCTCTTACTTCTATTAAATACGCTGGGGCACCCTGGGAATTAGGGCTGGCCGAAACGCATCAAACCCTAGTGAAAAATAAATTGCGTGACCGTATCGCGGTTCAAGCCGATGGCCAAATGAAGACGGGCCGAGACGTGGCGATTGCCTGCCTTTTAGGCGCCGAAGAGTTTGGCTTTGCGACCGCGGCGTTAGTGGCAGAGGGCTGTATCATGATGAGAGTTTGTCATTTGGATACTTGTCCGGTTGGTATTGCGACCCAAAATCCCGAATTGCGCAAGAAATTCACGGGTAAACCCGAACATGTGGTTAATTTCATGCTCTTTATCGCGGAAGAACTTCGCGAAATTATGGCAGAGTTGGGATTTAAAACCATTTTGGATATGGTCGGTCATTCTGAAGTTCTGGATAAAGATGAAGCCATTAAACATTGGAAGTCTCAAGGATTAGACCTATCTGCTATCTTTTATAAACCTGCGGAAGCTTATAACGGGCCGGTTTACTGTGTACAGAAACAAGATCACGGTTTGGATAAGGCGCTCGATAATGAAGTTCTAATCGAGCGCTGTAAACCCGCTTTAAATGATAAAAAGCCCGTTAAGTTTGAAGTTCCGATTCGCAACATCAATCGTACGGTGGGTACTCTGCTTGGAGCTGAAATTTCGCGAAAATATGGATTGAAGGGACTTCCGGACGATACGATTCAAATTACTTTCCACGGTTCGGCAGGACAAAGCTTCGGGGCTTTCGTGCCCCGGGGAATGACTCTGCGTCTGGAGGGGGACGCGAATGATTATGTGGGCAAGGGTCTTTGCGGCGGGAAAATTATGGTTTACCCGCCAAAGGAAGTGGCTTTTGCGGCTGAGGATAACATTATCGCTGGAAATGTTCTTCTTTATGGAGCTACCAGTGGAGAAGCTTTTATACGTGGCCGTGTGGGCGAGCGTTTTGCCGTTCGTAACAGCGGTGTTGACGCGGTTGTTGAGGGCGTTGGCGACCATGGATGTGAATATATGACCGGAGGCCACGTGGTGGTTATCGGGGAGACGGGTCGAAATTTTGCCGCGGGTATGAGCGGCGGTATCGCTTATGTTTGGAACAAAACGGGGGATTTCGATATCCGCTGTAATAAAGAAATGGTCGCTTTGGAAGAGTTGGAAGCCGATGACGTGAAGATTATTCAAGATCTTCTACGCAAACATCAAGAATATACCGGTAGTGTGGTCGCCGATAATCTTCTGAAAACCTGGGAAAAGATTTCCAAGCAATTCGTGAAAGTCATGCCAGTTGATTACAAAAATGCTTTGAAGGCTCAAAAAGACACGGCGGCCACTCCGGTCGCTGTCGCTTAAGGATAAAAGAAAAATGGGAAAACCAACAGGATTCATGGAAACGGGGCGTGAATTACCCCACAAGCGTCCAGTCGCCGAACGGGTGAAGGATTGGAAGGAATATATGCTTCCTATGCACCCGGATCATTTGAAAACTCAGGCGGGCCGTTGCATGGATTGTGGAGTTCCTTTTTGCCATCAGGGTTGTCCGCTTGGCAACATTATTCCCGATTGGAATGACTTGGTTTATCGAGGCCGCTGGCAGGAAGCGATTGAAAGGCTGCATGCGACGAATAATTTTCCCGAATTTACAGGCCGTCTTTGTCCGGCGCCTTGCGAAAATTCCTGTGTTTTAGGGTTGGATGTCCATAAACAACCGGTGACCATCAAGCAAATTGAGGTTTCTATTATTGATCGTGCCTGGAAAGAAGGTTGGATTAAACCCATGCCTCCGAAAAAACAGACTGGGAAAAAGGTCGCGGTCGTTGGCTCGGGCCCGGCAGGTCTCGCTTGTGCTCAACAATTAGCCAGAGTCGGCCATAAAGTGACAGTTTATGAGAGGGCTAATCGTATTGGCGGGCTTCTACGTTATGGCATTCCCGAATTTAAAATGGAAAAAAAGCACATCAATCTCCGTATAGAACAAATGAAGGCGGAGGGTGTCGAATTTGTGGTGAATGCTAATATTGGCCATAATGTCCCGATTGAAGACCTGAAGAAAAACTTTGATGCGATTGTTTTGGCCGGAGGGGCTACCCAGGCCCGTAATTTGGATGTGCCGGGCCGGGAATTGAAGGGCGTTTATTACGCCATGGAATACTTACCGCAAGCCAACAAAGTCCAAGAAGGCGATAAAGTTGAAAATCAGATTAACGCCAAAGGAAAACATGTTGTGATTTTAGGTGGTGGTGATACAGGAGCGGATTGTATTGGAACAGCTAACCGTCAAGGAGCGAAGAGTGTGACTTCCTTTGAACTCTTGCCTCAGCCCCCGGATGAACGCCCTTCTGACAATCCTTGGCCTCAATGGGCTCGTATTTTCCGTATGGCTCCAGCTCATGAAGAGGGTGGTGAGCGTCTTTATAGTCTGCTGACCAAAAAATTCACGGGTGAAAATGGGGTTATCAAAAAACTTCATGCGGTTAAGCTCGATTGGATCGCGCAACCTTCGGGGCCGCCCAAAATGCAGGAAATTGCTGGAAGTGAGTTCGAGATTGACGCGGATCTGGTTTTTTTAGCTATGGGCTTTCTGGGTCCTGAAAAAAATCCTCTTTTTGAGAAACTTGGAATTGAATTGGATCAACGAACTAATGTGAAGGCGGACGCCAATAAAATGACCAATGTTCCGGGTGTCTTTGTGGCCGGTGATATGACTCGGGGTCAATCCCTAATTGTGTGGGCGATTGCGGAAGGCCGAACAGCGGCTCGGGGAGTGGACCAGTGGTTGATGGGCGAAACAAGCTTGGCGGCGCCTTTGTGATTATGAACCATTCTTTTTAATTGAAACGTCAAAAGGCCGGAAGAATTTCCGGCCTTTTTTATTTCATCTGCTCACGGGAATAATGAATGAATCTTCGACGACGTACATTTTATTTTTTTATTCGTTTTTTCCCGGTTTTCCTGTTACTTATTTTTCTTTTACCCCCGCTGCTTTACTCTGGAACCGCTCCCGTTCCAACGCCAATTACTATAGATGAAACGGCTATTCCTATTCGGATCGATGGTCATTTAAGCGATTGGCCCGCCGCTCGGATGATTTTGCTTAATCAAAAGTCTCAAGTGACTTATGGGCAAGTTTATTGGAAAGGAAAGGATGATTTTAGTGGAAGGGTTTTTATTACCTATGACTCAGAGTATCTCTATGTTTCGGCCATTGTTCAAAAGACAGTCGGCGTTGTTAATGGTAATGAAAAGCCTTCTCTGTGGAACGGAGACTGTCTGGAGTTATTTCTTTCGACGGACCCCTTATCTCGAATAAAGAAACGAGTTTTAAAAGGGGACTATCACATTGGTTTTTCCCCGGGAACAAACTGCAATAATCCGCAAATGTATTGTTTTAACAAACAAAAAGAGATTGGCGGCGGGCGGGTTATCGCGCGTAATAGCAAATCCGGTTACATTTTAGAAGCGAGTGTTCCTCTTTCTTTTTTTGAAGGTTTGGAAATCGGGCCAGGTAAAACAACTAACTTCAATTTTATTTTGGATGAGGGCGGTTTAGTTAGCGGAAATAGAATTGTTCAGTTGGATCTAACCGGCGACCCATTGAGTTGGGAAAACCCCGCTTCTTGGGAAACGCTTCAATGGATTGGTAGTAAGACCCAACCTGAAGTTGAGTAGGTTACGGGAAAAAG
>CAWKIY010000050.1:0-9522 GCA_963849245.1 candidate division FCPU426 bacterium
TGATTATCGCCCAAAGGGGTTTTGAGTCGAATGCCCGCATGATTACGACCGTGAATGATCTTTTGAATACTTTGCGAAATTTAGGTCTTTAGGTTTCCGCCGAGCTTCTCAAGCTTTTAAATCCCTTCTATATAGAAAGTCCATTTGGCCCCGGCTTCTTCCATGTATAATTTGACTCATCTATGGAAGTTGGCTATTAAACGGTGAATAAGGGCCATTTGCCCTTGATATTGACGGGGACCTCTTGAATCCGAACGAACGTGAACTGGTTAAAAAAATCCTGAGCGGCGATGCCGCCTCTTTTCAGGAACTTTACAATTCCCACAAAAAAGCGCTTATCCGCGCTTGCTGGTATTTCCTCGGAAATGACACAGAAGTCGAGGATATGGTCCAGGAAGCCTTCATAAAAGCCCTGAAAAATCTGGAGAAATTCAGGTTTGAGTGCTCTTTAGCCACCTGGTTGAACCATATCGCGGTCAACCTTTGCCGGGACCATTTGGAAAAGCGTAAAAAGAGTCTGCCTTTTTCCACGGATTTTTTTGCCCATCACCCGTCTATAGAACAGAAAGCGGCTTACCCCGAAGAAGCTTTGAATCTTTTAAAAGCCGAAATGGAAAAGCTGGAAGGCCGGGAAAAGGAACTCATTACCTTGAGGGAGATCAAAGGATTTTCCTACGAGGCCATCGCCAACCGGTTAAAGATCCCTGTGGGAAGCGTGACATCCGGAATTTTCCGAGCGCGCCAAAAGCTGATCGAAAAAGTCCGTGAAAAGCTGCCGAAGGGCTGGGAAGAGATAAACTCATGAAATTTACACCTGAAACCTTGCTTCAAATTTATATGAACGGCTCTTTCACGGAAGAGGCTCAATCGGCCTTTGATGATCTTATGCGCCGGGATACTTCATTCGCCCAGAAGGTCACGGAGGCCTTGGCGGAACGGCTGGAGGGGGCCCCGGAGTCGACCGTGGATCAAATCACTGTTCGGCTGGATGGAAAAATTGGGGCGATTTGGCAGCAAAATAAGCCCTCCGTTTTGTCGCGCGGTTTAAAATTAGCGGCTCGATGGGTTTTGATCTTGTCAGCGGTTTCCGGTATCGGATGGGGACTCCACCACCTCTGGCCCTCGGTTTCGTCTCTATTTCACTCTCGTCCGGGGGTTTCTTCCCAAAGCGGTTTGGACAAGGCTTCGGAAATGACAGGGCAGACGGATCAGGCTGTTAATACCGATACTTCGAATCAAGCCGCGGAAGAACAAGCTATCCTTATGCGTAAGGCTTCACCTCAACCGAAATCCAAACATCCATCTTCTGCCATGGCAGCGGTTTCTCACACGACAGCCCCACAAGCGAATCCCTCGTCATCCTCGGCTGTCTCACCGGACTCCAGCACAGCCCAGGGAAATTCGCTTCGGATCGCTATTGAAACCGGAAAGGTCCAGAAGGTGGTCGTTACGGTATTGAATCCTGACGGCGTTTTAATCCGGTATCTTTACCAGGGCGGCTGGGAGCCGGGCAACCATAATGTGGATTGGGATGGGAAAGACGCGTCCGGAAATATGGTTTCGCCGGGGAAATATACGGTGGTGGTCAACGCCGACGGCAAGTCCATGTCCGGTGTGGTGACGATTCAGCCGAATCAATGATTTAACTGATTTTGTATAGCCCCTCCGGCTTTTTACTCGGGGTGTCCTTTTTGAAAAAATTGAAATCTCGATCGGAGAGCTCCCGTTGTTTCCTTTAAAAGTTAAAAATCCATTTCTTTTCTCTGCGATTTTTCTTTTCCTGGCGATTCCCTTATCGGCTTGGTCGCAGACCCCCACTTTCACGTTTACGGCCACTTGGACCGTGACAGATAGTCCTACTGTCTCCAATACCGCGACAGCTTTTTTCAGCCCCACTTTGACTCAGACGAATACGGCAACTCAAACGCTAACGAACAGCCCCACCATCACATTAACCAATACCCCGGCAGTTCCAACCAATACGCCCGCTTTGCCCAGCAGCGATACTCCCACTCAAACGCCTACGAATACAGCGACCGTTACGGCCACAATTACGCTGACGATCACGGCTAGCCCAACTTTCACGGTTTCTACACCTCCACCCTTTACGCCGAATCCCACTATCACTCCAATTTCCTTATTAACCGCCACGCCGACAAGCCTCGTGGTGAGTACTCCGATAACCACTTTCACCCTGACAACTACTCCCCTGACGGCTACCCCCACCTCCACCTTGACCCCGGTTCCCGGGGGCTGCGCGGGTTCGCCGGTGACGACTTATTCCTACCCCAATCCGGCCTCGGGAAACACGATGAGTCTTCTATGTGATCTTTGTGAACCGAGTTCGGTTCAAGTCTCAGTCTATAACACCGCGATCAAACTGGTGGCGAGTTACACTTTTTCCGGGACCAGCGGTTCCAATGTTTATTCCGTGGATATCTCCAGTTATTCCCATGGGGTCTACTATTATTTGGTCCAAGCTGTTGGACCTTCGGGAACCCGCAAATCGAAGCCGAAGAAATTCGCCGTTCTGCGGTCGCCTTGAACCAACGCGCCCGACTTTTTATTCAAATCCTTGGGATGGCCGGGCTTCTTTTGGAGCCCGCGGTTGTTTTTGCCCAAACCATCAATTCCAACAGCTCGTTGGCTTTTCCCATTTTGACTTTAGGGGTCGGTCCCCGTGCCGTGGGGATGGGCGGGAGTTTCGCCGCGGTCGCGGATGATTTCTCAGCGGTTCAATATAATCCGGCGGGCCTGGCCCAAGTCGCGAATCCGGAACTGACCCTGATTCACAACGGCTACTTAGTTGATGGGTTTTATGAGACGGCGGGATTCTTGGATCCGCTCGAGGCTGGAACCCTTGGAATTGGATTGAGTTACCTGAATTATGGAAATATCGACCAAAGGGATTCCACGGGAGCCCAGCAGGGAAGTTTTACGCCTTTTGATATCGCGGTTCGCGGCGGTTTTGGTTTTCCACTTTTTAAAAATGTTTCCATGGGGTTCAGCTCCGAATGGATGCGCGAACAAATCAGCACCGCCGCTTACACCGCGCTTCTTTGGAATATGGGCATTTTAGCTAAAATTTCCCAACATCTTTCATTAGGGCTCAATCTGCAAAATATCGGGATCGAGACCGGCGGTTATAACCTTCCGATTCAGCTGATGGGGGGATTGGCTTACCGGATTCCCCTGGCCTCGAAAGACGCGGAGTCGCTTCTGCTGACGGCCGGGGGAACGGTTGCTTTTCAAAGCGTGAATGAATTGAACGCTGGTTTTGAGTTTACTTTCCTTAGGAATTATTTTCTCAGGTCAGGTTACGCTTTGGAGACCCAGGACCAGCAGTTGGGTTCGGGAGAAGGTCTGAATTTAGGAGCCGGGGTTAGAATGGGCGAGTTTCAATTGGATTATTCCTTCAGTTTTGAGGGGGATTTGGGAAACCTTCAGACCTTTTCAGTCACGGCCATTTTTCAACCTTTCGTGAAGCCTGTTTCAGAGGTCAAAGCCGCCGCGCCGGTGACGATTTTTGTTCCCGCTCTTCCGACTTCAGCTATGACCTCCATCGTGCCGGGCGCGGGTTCCGCCGCCGGGGTTCCGGGGACTTTGGCCTCGGGCTTGAACGGGCAGCCGGGACTTTCCTCCGGCGCGGTTACGAATTCTGTCTCGGGTGACGACGATAAAAGGCCGGTGATGTTAAAGTTTCAAATCACCTCCCAGGATGATATGACGGCCCAACAGTTGTTTGACCAGGCTGAGGATAAATTGAAATTAGGCTTGAAGAAAGAAGCGCAGGACCTCTATTTGCAAGTTGTTCAAAAAGATCCCAATTTTGACAAGGCTTGGTCCCGGCTGGCCCGTCTTTATTTTGATGAATCCATGGATTCCTACCGCAAAGTCCTGCAATTGGAACCCGAGAATGTGCAGCTGCGGGAATGGCTGGACCATTTTAAGTAGGGCATTGGGTTGCTCCTTCCGACTTCGAAAAGATCAGGCTTTTTGGGGTTTTTGCTAAATCCCTTGCGGCATGACATGGAATTATTGAGTTCTTTTGGATTTTTTTATCCCTTTCCCGTCTAGAAAACACAGGGGAAAAGGAGAAATCATGAAAAACTCAAATCTTTATATAGCCTTCCTTATTTTCGCTTTAGGTATCAACGGTGTAGTGGGTGGATGCACTAAATCCATCGATTCGCCGGTTTCACCTCAAAATGTTCCGGGAACTCAAACGCCAGTCGCTTCCGCTACTCCAACTTATACCCCGATAATAGTACCCACTGTTTCGAAGACGCCCATCCTCACTTTTACGTTAAGCGCCACCGCTACATCCGTCATCTCACAAACACCTACACCGACAATGAAGTTTACTCTTACATCCACTTCAACCGCCTCACCCACACTTTCGATGACCTTGACGCCGATGGTTACAGCCACGGGTACTCCCATGCCAAGCCTGGTCCTGTCTTCGGGTGTGACAACGCTGACGACAGGATTTTATAACTTCAGTTGTGTGGATATCACCGGCAGCGCGGTGGTAACTATTTCCGGCGGGGTCACTATTTTTACCCAATGTTTCACCCTGGGCGCGGGGGCTACGATTACAGGAATAGCCAAAGGTTTTGTGTCCCCTCCGATGTATATATCGTCGTGCGCAACTACCCTGGGCCCCGGTCCGGGCGCCGGGCAATTGAACAATATCAACCCTTTATATGTCAGTTCAGGTGGAGGTCACGGGGGAGCGAGCGCGGAGGTTTGTAATGAAAATAACTATTGTGCCGCTGGTGGGATCGCGAATGATGATCCTGTTCATCCTTCGTTAATGGGTAGCGCGGGAGCGTCACCCAGTCCCGTTTGTCCTCCCCTATCAACCGGCGGTGGACTGTTCTGGGTGATTGCTTATGATCCGATCGCCAATCGGGTGGCTCCTGTGACGGTGGATGGAACCATTGATATGAGCGGAGGAAATGGTTGTTCGGAGTGTGGTCCGGAGTTAGAAGACGGCGGCGGTGGCGCGGGCGGAACCATTCTCTTGGAAGCGAGTACGATCGCCGGATCCGGTTTGCTGCAGGCCAACGGTGGTACGGGTGAGGTGGCCATGGAAAGTTCTTCAGGCGGAGGTGGAATCATATCCTTGATTGAGAACTCAACTTCTTTCTCTGGCACAACGTCAGCGAATAGTTCTGGAATAGTCACCTTTACTACGGCTCCTAGCAGCGGATATTGATTGAATGGCGGAGATGCTAAACTGAAATATTTTTGAACTAAAAAGCGCTTTCCCTGTCCAGAGGATGTGAAGAAAGCAACGGGCTTGGGACAAGCGGATACTTCTTCGCGGTATCAAACAAATTATATTGAGCAAGGGATATGGTTTTAGGCCCGGGGGATTATCCCCGGGCCTTTTATTTTAGAGAACCGTGCGATTCGGATGCCCGGGGCGGCCTGCCCTGGGCCTTTTATTTTACGAACCCGTGCTTTCATACTGGTTGATACCCCAGCGCCAAGCGACTCCCGCTTCCCAAAAGAAAAGAAGGGCCGACAAGGGGCAAATCAGGATGGTCCAGGGGCTGAGGGCTTTTTGTAAAAATAAACCAGCGGGGAGGTAGTGGAAAGCCCCGTAAGGAATAAAAAACAAAAGCAAAAGCTGAACGAGAAAAGGGTAAATACTGATGGGATAGCGGGTGGCGTTCAAGAGGGCATGGGGGATCATCAGGTGCAGGGGGGAAGGCCCAACAAACTTAAATGAAATGGAAGCGAAGATAACGAGGGCCGCGGTGTAGATGAGACAGCCGCAAAAGGCGAAAAAGGGCAGCAAAATCCAGGTGTACCAGGGGGCATTCAGATGGGCCAAGGCTACCGAAGCGATGGTGAGACCGGTCACCAGATTGCCAAAGGCGTGAAGCTCGGGCCGTGTGATCAGGAGGAAATAAAGCGAATTCACCGGGTAGGTTAAGAGCCGGTCTAAATCCCCCGTGACGATGTAGCCGGGAACGGACCAGATGTGGTTGAAAAAAAGCTCGGAAAACCCCAGGGCGGCGCCCGCCATCCCGAAGAGGAAGATGACCTCATCGGCGGTCCAACCGTTGAGACCCTGGGTCTGATGAAAAATAACCCAGACGAAAGCCAAGGAAGAAAGCTGCATCATGCAGGCGGTTACGATTCCCAGCAAAAAATCCACCCGATACTCGAATTTACTTTGAAGGGCGGCGCTGAAGGCGGTCCAATAAAAACCTAGGTTTTTCATCTCAGCCTCCCTGGATTTCCAATTGTTTTAACGAAAGCCTCATCAGGTATTTTCCCAGGAAGAACAAGCCCAAGGCCCAAACCGCTTGTTGGGCGATAAGGCTCAAAGCCGCCGAGCCTTGAACCCATCCCAGGTAAATGGATAAAGGCGTGTAAATGGTATGGCGAAAGGGCAGCCATTCCCCGATGTTCTTTAACGCCGAGGGATAGAGGGTGAGGGGGGCGGATAATCCGGAGAAGGTCAGTTGAAGGGCGCCTCGGGCGGTCAGGATGCCGTAAAAGCTGTAAGTGTAAAAAGCGCCTTGGACGAAAACGAAACATATGCCGTACATAATGATGAAAGCCAAAAGGAAACTGACCAGAAAAAGGGAAAAAGCGGTAAAGCTGGCGGGAAAAATATCGGATCCCAGGACCAGGTACCCGCATAAAAATACTACCATCCCCAAAGTCCCATTGAAAAGGCCGTCGCTGATGGATTGGATCCCCTGCGTCATTTGAAAATCAGCTGGTTTCAAGATGTCCGTGGCGATCAGTCCGGTGCGGATGCGGTTGCCGATACGAAATTCCACGCTCATACTCATGGCGTAATTGACGCAACCGGCGAGTAACAGATAAGGAAACATCTGGGCCTGGGAAATGGCCAGCTGGCCGCCTTGGGCGTAGACCTGGCGCCAAACCATCATGGGCACGGCGAAAATGAAAGTGGAAGTCAGAACCGAGGTCACGGTGGCGCCGCGATAGGCAAAACTGGCCTTAATACAGCGGACGAGCAAAGAAGCGTAGCCTTCCAACTTTTGACCGGTGGTTAAAGCGGGTTGAAGCGGCCTCATGGCCGGGCCTTTTCACTCATTTTTGCGCCGACGGGTTTGCGGTAAATGCGCGTGACAATGGTCTCGATATCCGTTTTCTCCAGGGTGAGGTCCGCGACTTTTTGGCGTTTGAGGAGGATTTGGGTGAGGGCGGGAGCGGAACCTTCTTTGCGGTATTCGATTACCAGTTTATGACCTTCCGAAACGACGACTTTGCCGCCGTGTCTTTTAATTTCAGCGGAAAACTTTTTGATGGACGCGGCGGTGGCCGGTTTATGCAGTTCCGCCACGATACGGCTTTCATTGGCGAACCGGCGCTCGAAATCCTTCAAGGAACCGTCGAAAAGAAGCAGGCCTTTATCCAGCAATAATAAACGGTCGCAGGTTTCGGTGATGTCCTTCAGGTCATGGGTCGTGATCAGCAGGGTGGTACCGAATTTGTTTTGCATGTCCCGGATGAATTCCCGCACTTGCTCCTTGACCGAAAGGTCCAGGCCGATGGTGGGCTCATCCAAAAAAGCGATGGCAGGTGCGTGAAGGAGGGAGGCCGCCAGGTCGCAGCGCATCCTTTGGCCCAGAGACAGCAGGCGGACGGGCGTTCCCAAAAGCGGTTCCAGGTCCAGGCGGCGGACCGCTTCCTGATAAGTGATTTGAAATACCTCGTCGGGCACGTGGTACATGGCTTTCAAAAGCTTGAAGGTTTCCCGCACCGGAATATCCCACAAAAGCTGGGGTCTTTGTCCGAAGACCACTCCGATATTGAGGGCCAATTGACGGCGTTGTTTCCAGGGAACCAGTCCCAAAACTTCCAAGCTTCCTTGGGTCGGAACAATGATGCCGGTGAGCATTTTGAGGGTCGTGGATTTGCCCGCCCCGTTTTCGCCGATGAGGCCGACTCTTTCACCTCGCTTTATTGAAAAGGAAACGCCTTTTACGGCTTGAAGTTCCTGGGTTTTAGAAGAGAAAAGGCCTTTTACGGCACCCATCAAACCTGGTTGGCGTATGCGGCGTTTATAGCTTTTAGTGAGGTTTTCGACGTAAAGAGCGGTTTCCATGACGAGGTTCCTTAAATAGGGTCTTCTATATAGAGGGCATCTTATCAGGGCAAGAATGGGTGTCAACTTTGCCTTGTTCTTACTTCTTTTGGGTGCGTGCGAGGCCGGCTGTTATAATTCGTGGCGAAATCGCTTTTATTGCGGGAGTGGACCATGCCTCTTTCTTTAAATAAAAACCTAAAACAAATCATTGAGGACGCCGGAACGGTCGGCCAGTTTTTATGGCAAAAGGGTTGGGCGGAGAAAAACGCGGGGAACCTTTCAGCGGATATAACGGACTGGGTTTCGGTGAAGGCTGGTAAAACCAAAGGCTTTCCTTTTTATCCCCATACCACCGCTTTATCAGCGCTTCAGGGCCGCAGTTATTTGGTGACGGGTACGGGTATCCGCTACCGGGATATTCAAAAGAACCCGGCCCAGTGTCTTTGCGTCCTGCGCCTGTCCGAAGACGGGAAAGGGTTTCACCTTTTGTGGGGCGGGAAGAAGCCGGGGTTCAAGACGACTTCCGAGCTGCCCTCCCATCTTCAAATGCAGGCTTCTTTGCTAAAGCATGGCTCCAAGGAAAAGGTAGTGCTTCATACCCATCCGAATGAATTGATCGCTCTCACCCATTTGCCGGAGACCAATAACGAGGAAGCCTTGAACTACGCGCTCTGGGGAATGATCCCCGAGGCCAAGATTTATGTTCCCAACGGAATCGGCCTGGTGCCGTACCGCCTGACGGCTTCGGAAAGCCTGGCTCAGGAAACCGTGAAAGCCCTGGAGCGGAAACATAAAGTCGTGATGTGGGAAAAACACGGCGCTTTGGCGGTGGGCCGGGACCCGCTGGAGGCTTTTGATTTGATCGACGCCATGAACAAAGCGGCGACTTTGTACTTGTTGTGCAAGCAAACCGGCGCCGCGCCCCAGGGATTGACCCGCGAGCAAATTCACGAAATCGGCCGGACCTTCCCCTCAAAAGATTAAGGAAATCGTTATTTTGTTTTTTCGATCCCTTTTATGAACTAAATCATATTTAATTTCCGTCCGTCATTGCAAACTACAAGCGGGAGGGTTTAAACCGATGTTCACAAACTGTTCCGGCCCTTGAAATAGGCCGGTTATAAAAACTGGATGGTGAAGGGGGCTGTCATGGTAACTTCCGAGATTTCAACACAGAACGGCAGTGATATAGAAGAATTTATTCGGAAGGCGATTAGTCCTAAGGGTCAGCATGTTTATGTTGTGGCTATGGATGGAGGGATTAATCTTTCGGGCGACGTGGAAGATTTTGAAACAAAAAAACAGATTCGGGCGTTAGTTGAGGGGGTTTTGGGGGTCCGGTATGTTCAGGACCATATTCGGGTCGCGCCGAATACCCCTTTTCCTCAAGGGTGGTTTTGAGGACGAAAAATAGGGGTTTTTTCTGATCTTTGACCTCG
>CAWKIY010000051.1:0-5332 GCA_963849245.1 candidate division FCPU426 bacterium
GTGGAAAGTATGATGGGGTGATGTTTCAATCAACAGCGAGTGGAAGTCGGCCGCCAAGCCTCGGAAGCTTTAAGAGCCGGGGCGGATATTATTCTCGTCGACAACACCGACCCCAGGGATTTTGAAAATATTTTGGCCCTGGTGAAAGGCAAAATGCAGGTAGAAACTTCCGGGGGGCTGACCCTGAAGAATATCGACCGTTATTCCAAACTGCCCGTGGACCGCTTTTCTTCCGGCGCCTTAACTCATTCAGCGCCCGCGATTGATTTTTCCATTGAGCTTTACCCCCGTTAATGGCCCATTCTCCTAAGTTGATCAAGCCTCTCAACGCTGAAACATTCCAGGCGGGATTAAAAACTAAAAGCTTTGGCCGACCCATCTTTATATTTTCAAAAATCGCTTCGACTAACGACGCGGCTTTGGCCATGGCGGTGGAAGGCGCGCTCGAGGGAACGGTTGTTTCCGCCGAGGTTCAAACCAAGGGAAGGGGGCGTCAAGGGAGACGCTGGACCATGACCCCTGGGCTTTCTTTGGCTTTTTCCCTCATTCTTCGGCCAAGGCTTCATCCGGACGAACTGGCGGAGATCACCCTGGCGGCGGCGGTAGCGGCGGCTAAAACCCTGGAAGATTACGGACTTAAGCCCCGGATTAAGTGGCCGAACGATATTCTTTTAGATGGTAAGAAAGTCTGCGGCATTTTGACTGAATTGGGTCCCAAAAAAGATAAAATACTCTCAGTGATCCTAGGAATGGGGATGAACTTAAACCAGGGCACTCGGGATTTTCCGGCGGACCTGCGGGAGATTGCCACCAGTTTTTATCGGGTTTCGGGAAAGAAAATCGACCGAACCCATTTTTTTCAAACCTTGTTGGGTCGTCTGGAAGAAACTTACGGATGGGTGTCCGTCCGTAAATTCTCGAAAGTGTTAGTGGAGTGGCGAAAAAGAGCGGTGACGCTGGGAGAGCAAGTGAAAGTCACTCAGGCGGACAAGTTTTTTTATGGTCAGGTCGTGGACCTGGATGAAAAGGGAGCGCTCTTGGTGCGGAGCGATGTGGGAATAGTGGAGCGGGTGGTTTCGGGCGATGTGGAAGTTTTAAAAGCCGCTTCCGCGCGAAAGAAAAAGTCGCTTCAACGAAAGAGGCGTTCATGATTTGGGCGGTTTTAACCGGCAATACTCGTACGGTCGCGGCTTTGATGCACGCTCATCATGTGGTGAAACGGGTTATTCTTCCGACCACCGCTTTACAGTCAGCGGTTCAGGCATTTGCCTGGGCTAAATCCCTTCAAAAAATAGCCCCGGTTGAAGGCGTCATGGCAGCCAGTGTGGTCCCGCCGGTGGATGGCAACATCCGCAAAGCCATTCAAAAAACCTTTGGGAAAGCCCCCTTGTTCGTGACGGCTAAAAGTCTTTTAGGCGTTGGCGTTAAAGTAAAAAAGCCTTCGCAAGTAGGAGCGGACCGGCTGGCGAACGCGGTAGCGGCCAAAGAACTTTACGGTGCCCCAGCCATCGTGGTGGATTATGGAACGGGTACCACTTTTGACGTGGTGGACAGCCAGGGTAATTACTGTGGCGGCGCGATTCTCCCCGGACTGGGCATCTCAATGCGAGCCCTGCATGATTATACGGCGAAGATTCCTTTGGTTCAGTTTGAGAAAATCAATTACGCCATTGGGCGGAGTACGGAAGAGGCGGTCCGTTCAGGCATTTATCACGGGGCCATTGGAACTACCCGGGAATTACTGGCCCGTATCCGAAAAGAGCTGGGCGTCAAGGCGCCGGCGATTGCTACCGGCGGTTATTGCGGGGTGTTTCGGGACACAAATCTTTTTCAACAGATTGAGGCGGACCTGACACTCAAAGGAATCACGATGATTTGGCGGAAGACCCATGCGTAATATTGAGGACTTGGCCGCGGAAGAAGAAGCGCGAATTCAAATCGTTTTTCAAGAAAGATTTCGGCGGGTTCTTTTTGTTTTGGCCTGGGGAAGCGGCTTATGGGGCTGGTTCACTTTTTATAAAGGCGGGATGACCGCCGGGGCATTCAGTGTGGTTCTTTCATTGGGGTTATTCGCTTTAAGCTGGGGAATTATCAAAATTTTTCAACCATCGATTCCATCTTTTTTGATCGGATTGACGGCCTCGGTTTTTGCCCTGCTGCTTTATTGGATGACCCGCCTTCCCTCATTTTATTGGGGAAACGATCCCGCTTTTTGGCTGTCAGTTCATGGGGGAGCGGTGGTGGAACCGGTTTGGTCGCCGTTGAGTTATCTTTTGGGCCAAGCAGTCGATTTTGTTTTCCCAGCCAGACAATTTACTCTTCTGCCGGAACTTTCGGGGTTGGTCATGGCCTTCGCTTTTTTCTTCGTTTCACAGGATTTTTTCATCCAGTTTAAAAATAAAACTATACTCAACGCCGTTTTGGGGTTATTGGTTTGCGGGGCCTTGAGTTTTAGCCGTCCCTTTTGGAACGCGGGTATTCTTGGAATGGGACTGGTTTCCTCGCTAGGTTTCTTATTATTCCTTTTTCAGCGGGCGCTTTTGCATCTGGATGATAGGCCATGGAAGGCGCTTTATTTTATTTTAGCTCTTTTATGGTGCGTTCATCCTTTGTGGGGATTATTGGGGCTGATGTGCCACTGGGGACATATAGATGTTGAGGGAAAAGAGTTTAAAAAATATATTTTCCCTTTCTTTTTAGGTTTGAACCCTTATTTGTGGATACTTTTCAGGGCCGGCCATTTTTTCCCCTCGTGGGGTGGTCGCCATCCCTTTTTAGAATTATTTAAAAATTGGAAGGTTATTTGGGATTTTTCTCCGAAGGACGGCCTATTCTTGGGATCGATTGAAGCGCTTGGATGGACCGTGGCTCTCATCGGTTTATTGACGATTTTTTTGGCCTTTTTAAACTTTCTTTATTGGAGCGGTGGAAACAAAAGTCTTTTATCGGCGCTCGATTTTTGGACATGGTTTCTTTCCGGAGTCGCGGCGATTTTATTTTTTTCGGCCTCGAGTGAAATGTTGGGCCCCTTAGTTTTGTGGTTTGTGATGGGGCTAGCGGCGTTTCTTTTAAAAGTTCTTGAAAAGGGAATCGGCAAAAAAACGCCGATAGCTTTTTCAGGCAGCCGACTCACGATTATCGCTATGGGCGCGATTTGTCTGGCCGCGGGATTGGCTTGGATTCCCGGGCAGAGTTATGCCCGCAGGACGGCTTATTTTCCTCAGCAACACGCGTTGAATCTTATTCACTCGTTGGATAAAAATAATTTGCTCATTTGTGAAGAACCGTTTGAGTTTAACGCTTGTTTGGAAGCGCGGTTGATGGAGCCTTCTACGGCGACTTCGTTTGTTCTGCAAAAAAACTATTTGGATAAAAAATGGTACATCGCCCAGTGCATTGAGCAAAATCCGGAATTGCTTTTCTCTGACATTACGGGATCATCAGATAAAGTGCTAAAAAGCCTTATTTTAAATAACCGGGATCATTGGACTATTCAATGGTCCCGCACAGCGCTTCCGGGTGATTGGATAGAGCCCAAAGCTTTTCCAACGGTTTTAACCCAGCTTTTTGAAGGACAAGGGGACATACCGGTGGATCCCGAGAGTTTTCAATACCGTTATGACTTAACCGCGCTTCCGCAATTGCGTTCGGGAATTGATCCGGAATCGAATCGTTACCTTTTTCGTTATATTCAGGGCTTCAATGAATTGGGAAAGAGTTTAATGAACGAGGGGCGTTATTCCGCTTCGATTCATGCTTTTGAGCGGGCTGTAAAAATTGATCCGGCCTACTCGGAGCCGCAAACCTATCTTTCTCAAATGTATTCCCAACAAAACATCTTAGAAGCGGCCCAATTAGAGTTTGAAAAAACGATAAAAACAAATCCAGAAAAAATTGATGGACTCATGGCGGCGTTAGAATCAGCTAAAAAGGACAAAAATGACGCCAGAACCATGATGTTGTTGGATCAAATGATTCAATTAAATACCGAATTGGCAGACGCTCAATATCAGCTATCAAAGATATATGACAAGCAAGGCCGCACCCAGGAATCCAAAGTTTTGTTGGAATCCTCTGTTCAACTTAATCCTAAACAAATCGAGGCTCAGATGACCTTAGGGCGTGTCATGGCCCAAGTTGGAAACCGCATCGGTGCCGAAGAGGCTTTTAGAGCGGTTTTGGCAATTAACCCCGAAAATAAAGAAGCCCAGTTGGAGATATGGAAGTTACTGAATAAACCGTGAGTTTCATTGGAATAGGATGACGGATGGATAAACCCATGAGGGGACATGCGAAGGCAGGAGCCGATCCCGCTTTGTGGATTGGATCTCTTTACTTTGTTGCGTTATGGCAAATTCTTCTGTGGGCTCAAAATCCGGGTTTGATGTCGGATGACAGTGGGGAAATGGTCGCCGCGTCCTATGGTTTGGGTTTGCCTCACCCGCCTGGATATCCCTTATTTGATTTGTTGGGACATCTGTTCGCCTGGCTTCCACTGGGGTCGGTCGCTTTCCGCTATAACCTTTTTTCGGCTTTACTCATGCTGATTTCTTTGGGTTTTATTCTGGCGGTTTGCCGGTTATGGGGTGCGACGCGGCCGCCATTAAAAAAAATAAACGACCGAGTTTATTTTGAGATTCTTTTAGGCGTGACCGGGATTGTTTTTTTGTCCTGCCGTTCCGTGTTCGCCGAATGTTTGAATGCAAAGGGTTGTGTTTATTCAATGACCCTTTTGCTTGCTTCATTTTTGATATGGCTGAAAGCGAAACAACCCGAAAAAATTTTGAGAATAGCACCTTTGCCGTTGGCCTGGTTTTTATGGGCGTTAGGGATGTCGAATCATTGGCAAACTCACCTTTTGTGGATACCGTTTCTTTTGCTTTGGACTTTTCAAGCGCGGCAGGTTATTCGGTGGAAAAATGTTTTTCTTTTTTTAACCGCCATTTTGATAGGACTTTCCCTTTATTTATATCTCCCGCTGAGGGCCGAGCTGAAAACAGTTCCTCTTTGGGGAAACCCGGTTCGCTTAAAAGAGTTTTATTGGGTGGTTTCCCGACAATTAGTGGCGGGGTTGGAGCCGGCTCTTCGGCAGCCCAGTTATTATTTTCAAAGTCTCGTTGAGTTTTTAACCATTGGGTTTCTCCATTGGCTGCCAGGGTTTTCGATTTTGTGCGGAATTGGATTTTTGTTTTTCAAACGGCTAAGACCAGGCTTTTTTTACGCTTTAGTTTTTTTTATGACACCAGTGGCTCTCGGTGTTTTGGTGATCCACGAGCAAAAAAATGTTTATCTTATGCCCGATTACCTGATTTCGCTGGCGGGTGTTTGGACT
>CAWKIY010000052.1:0-12659 GCA_963849245.1 candidate division FCPU426 bacterium
GTTAGCCCAGGCGCTTCCCATCGCGGTCAACAGGAGAATCATCGTGAAACGTTGAAGGGTTTTCATAATATTTCTCCTGATTCCAAATTTCCTTAAATGTTAGCCTGCGCCCGAATCGTGAAGACATCCTCGGGATGAAGATCCAAAACCGTACCCGTCACTGTCGGCTTCACTTGAGTCCCTTCGACGAAATCGGTTTCTTCCCAATCAAACACCAGCTTGAAATGCGGATCGAAAACCCAGTTCACGCCAAAACCATAAGCCGTGGCCTGCTGGGCCGAGTTCGTAGCCGCCAAATCCGAAGCTTCTTTGGAGTTAAAGGCGTTCGGGTCAATCGTCGCTTGATGAACCCGGGCGGCGATTTCCAACGCGCCCCAATGGCCCTTGGAAAGATCCAAATTCGTATCCGGAGTCGCTCCCTGATATGAAGCTTTTCCGCCGATGACCCAAGAAGCTTCCAGGAGATAGGCCTGATTATTCAGATTCACCGCGGTTTTAGTGCTGGTTCCCACGTCTTGGGTTGAACTCACATACTCACCCAGCAGTCCAAAGGGACCGTTATAGAAGTAAAACTGGGGTGAAACGTGATAAAAATCTCCTTGAGGCGCCACACCGGTGCGGTAGGCGAAAAACTGGCTTTGGCCCAGCGAAGTGATAAAGTAGTTGGGATAAGCGTTGGTATTCCAGTTCACGTTCCAAGCCCAAGATCCCGAAATACCCACTCCCAAACCTTTGAGGAAGGAATCCGTCGGTAGGAAAGGCGTCAGGAACAATCTTCCTGATAATTCCTTGCCGCCCGTCAAACTCTGATCGTCGGCGTTGTTGGGCGTGTAGTTATCCGGCGTTCCGTTCGTCAAGGCCACCGCGTAAGTCCCGGAATTCGCGACCGTTCCGCCAATCAAGCTTCCCAAGTCCCGGTTCGGGACCAAGTCGGTCACCAAAGAGCGTTCGGCGAACAAAGTATCGGTGTCATTCTGCAAGCGTTCCAAACCAACCGGCACCTTGAATTTACCTACTTGAAATTGAAGCGCCGGATCAGCCTTCAAGAAAGCATAGGCGTCCTGAATGGCGTAACCCGTCGCGCCAAACTCCACCTGATACCGGAAACCCACAAACTGGTCAAAAAGACCAATCAAATCCAAACGAACCTTGCGGTCTAAAAAGGTGCTGCTGGATTTGTTTGCGGTTGCCCCGGTCGCTCCCTGCTCCGGATTGGCCGTACTGCCAATTGGCAGATAGTCACTATAAGTCGTCCCCGGTCCAAAATAAGAACGGTAATCCCCCTGCACCACGCCGCCAATTTTGAAAACCACCCGTCCATCCGGCGTAGACAGATCCAAGTAGTTATGCTCCAAACCCAACAATACCGGCACCTTGTCGGTCGAGGCGGTAGAGGTTGTCCCCTTGCCTTCCAAACTATCCAACCGCGCTTCCAAAGCGTTCAACTTATCCTGCAAGCTGGCGGAATCATCCTGCGCCCAAACCTGCGTGCCCGCCAAACTCAACAGGGCCGCCGCGAATAACCAAGCCAATCGAATCTTTTTCATTTCAAAACCCCTTAATAAATTATTCTCCGGTTGTTTTCAGCGGCTGGAGTGCCGCTGGGGTCGAAATAAAAAATCCCGGACCCCGCTACATTCAGCGGGCCGGGATTATGGAGTTCATAATCACAACACCGCTTTAGCGCCCTTTTTAGTCCCTCGCGGGACAACGGTAGGGGCAAGTTGGTTTTTAAAGCCTCACCGTGGACAAGTTTTCCAAAACAATTCACAAATCGGAACTTGTCACATCCCAAGGTTTTTCAAAGACCTTGGGATCGTTCAGTTGTCTAAAACTTACGTCACTCTTTGAAACCAAAAAAAAATCCCAAACCACTTGTGCGAGCGGTTTGGGATTATTAGAGGATCAATAATCTTCCACCGCTTTAGTCCCTGTTCCTTCACTTCAAACCTTTTGAAGTGAAGCCGGCCGGGGCAAGTTGGTCGTTAAAGCCTCGCCGTCCATCGCAAAATTCCCTTTGTTTAAGCCGTTTTTAAGCCTTTCAGCCTAAAAAGGTCCGGAAAACAAAAAACCCGAACCGCTTTTGGAGCGGTTCGGGTTTAGGAGGAATCTCTTAAACACTTCTAGCCGCTTTAGCTCACTGTTCGTCCTCTTTCGAGAAACACGCCGGAGCAAGTTGGAACTTAAAGCCCGCGTTTGATGGGCCAAATAGTATCGAAACTGTCCGATCATGTCAACATCAAAAAAACAATTTTCACCACAGATGAACACAGATAAACACGGATGTTTAACCACTGATTTCAAAGCCATTTTTTATTTTTATCTGTGTGTATCTGTGGTTAACAAATTTATCCTTTCCTGTTTTAAACCCTTCTCGTCAAATCACAAAGCACTCTCGCCAGCGCTTCCAAATCTTCCGGCAGGTTATACAGAGCCAAAGAAGCCCTGACCGTGCCTTCCAACCCGTACCGGCGCAAAATAGGCTGGGCGCAATGATGGCCCGACCTCACCGCGATGCCTTCTTTATTCAAGGCCGCGCCGATGTCCTCGTTCTTATGTCCGTCGATGACGAAAGAAAGAACGCCCGCCTTCTCCGGCGCTTTGCCGATCAAACGCAATCCAGGAACTTTCCGAAGCAGTTCGGTTCCGTAAACCAAAAGATCGTGCTCGTACTTAGAAACATTCTCGAGTCCCGCCTGTTCCAGATAATCCAGCGCCGCGCCTAACCCTACCGCGTCGGCGATATTGCCGGTTCCCGCCTCAAACCGGGCCGGGGCCGCTTGGTACAGGGTCTTCTCAAAAGTCACGTCCGAGATCATGTTGCCGCCGCCCTGCCAGGGCTGGGTCGCGTTAAGGATTTCCTCTTTGCCATAAAGCGCTCCAATGCCCGTGGGCCCGAATACTTTATGACCGGAGAAAACATAAAAGTCGCAGTCCAGCGCCGCCACATTCACCCGCAAATGCGACACCGCCTGGGCGCCGTCCACCAACACCTTCGCCCCATGGCGGTGGGCGATTTCCACCAGCTCTTTCACCGGGGTAATGGTCCCCAGCGCGTTGGAAACCTGGGTCACCGACGCCAGCTTCGTGCGGCTGGTAAAAAGCCTTTCGTATTCGGAAAGAATCACTTGCCCCTGATCGTCCACCGGCGCCACCCGCAATTTCGCTCCCTTGCGGGCGCAAAGCTGCTGCCAGGGCACAATGTTGGCGTGGTGCTCCAGCCAGGTGATGACAATCTCGTCTCCCTCGTTGATGTGCTGGTCGCCCCAGGCCTTCGCCACCAGATTGATGGCCTCGGTCGCTCCCCGGGTAAAGATAATTTCCCGGGCCGATGAGGCCCCCAGAAAACGCCGAACCTTGTCCCGGGCGCCCTCGTAGGCGTCCGTAGCCCTGGCCGCCAAAACATGCGCCGCCCGGTGCACGTTCGAATTCTCGTTCTCGTAGAAATAAGTCAAACGGTCGATCACCTGCCGGGGCTTTTGCGTCGTCGCGGCGTTATCCAGCCAGATGAGGGGTTTCCCATTAATCTTCTGCTGCAGAATCGGAAAATCCCGCTTCAGCCAAGCCGCGTCAAAAGCTGGATGAGCGTCATTTGTCAGTCCTTGTGGAGCCACCACGGGCACAAAAGAATAGGAAGGAAAACCCGAACTCTCCTGGTTCAAAAACGGCGCCTTCAATTCCTCCACCTGACTCTTTTCCGCCGAGGGCTTTTCCTCCGAGACGCCGGGATTGCGCTTCAATTCATTGGCTTCCCGGTGAGGCCCCTCGACCGTCGGCTGGGCCGACGGAAAAGAAAAAGCTCCCGAATCCAACGCCGTAAAAGAAGGTTCCGCCGAAAAGGGCGAAAGCGCTAAAGGCGCCGCGGTCAAAGGCCGGGGATCCGGACTTGACGGCCGGATCGGCGGCACCGCCCCCGCGGGTTCCAAGGGGGCTGGCGCCAGCGTTGCCACCGTTGCCGGGGTTTCTCCCGGCAAAGCCGAGAAGAATTGATTGGCCCATTGGGCGATCAAAGCCGGGTCCGGAGCCAAAGCCGAAACCGGCGCGCCCGGAACGGGATTACTTGTACTCATGGTATTGGCTCACGTCCACATCCTCCAAAACCCCCACCGCGTCCTCGGTTAAAACCGCCAAAGAGCAATAAAGGGAAATCAGATAGGAGGCGATGGCTTTCGTGTTAATCCCCATAAAACGCACGGACAAGCTGGGGCTTACTTCTCCCGGCAGGCCTGGTTGGAAGAGGCCGATAACGCCCTGCTTCTTTTGACCCGTGCGCACCAAAAGAACGTTGGACTTATTTTTATCGTCGATCAAAACCTTATCGCTGGACACGATGGGAATACCCCGCCATGTCAGGAAAGGGTTTCCGAATTGGTTCACGGTCGGAGGCGGAACGCCCCGGCGGGTGAATTCGCGTCCGATAGCCGCCACCGTGCGGGGATGGGCCAGGAAGAACGAAGGCTCTTTCCAGACTTTCGTAATCAGCTCGTCCAAATCGTCCGGGGTCGGCGCGCCTTTACGGGTTTTAACACGCTGGGAAGCGGGCGCGGTGGTCAACAATCCGTAATCTTTATTGTTGATGAGCTCCCCTTCCTGGCGTTCTTTTACCTTTTCAATGAGCAGGCGAAGCTGTTCCTGAATCTGGTCGTAAGGTTTGCTGTAGAGATCGGAAACGCGGGTCTGCACATGAAGCACCGAAGTCACCGCGTTCAGCCACAGTTCCTGGGGATGCTCGTCATAATTGACGAAGGTTTCCGGCAGTTCCTCATCGCCCCGGGGACTGCACTCCACCGCGTTGTCCACGCCGTTTTCTTTCACCTTGTTCAGGCGGAAGATGCCCGATTCCACCGGCACCCACTGTAAAAAGGAAACCAGCCAGCGCGGCGTAATGCCCGCCCATTGGGCGTTGGTTTTGGTCACATTGGCTAACTGCGTTGCCGCGTTCTCCCCCAGGGTACTGCGTCTCTCAACCGTTGCTTCACTCATCACGAATCCTCCTAAAAATTTAAATTCAAAACCTTTTGAACCACATGCTCCTTAACCTTTAAGGGTTAAGGAAATCAGCATAGTCCCACATTCTTTTTAATCTCCAATGAGATGTGGGACAAAGTTGCACAAAGAGCACTAAGTACAGAGGCCACAAAGTAATGAAAAAATTCTTTAGCCTTGTTTTGCATCTCCCTTTCGAAGAAATGTTTTACTTAGTGTTGATTGAACTTCGTGCTCTTTGTGTCACTTTGTGGTTCAAATCTGTTTCCTTACGCGCTGGCCGCCCGGACCGAGGAATAAAGGCCCCGGGTCGGGTTCCAGCCCAGCTCTTTCCTGGCCGCCTCGTTGGAACAACGGTGCGACAAGGCTTTTCCTTTTAATAAATCCCTGCGGGGCCGGGGCGCCCGTTGCGCGTCGGCCAGCCCATCCACGTAATCCCCATACCTCACCGGCTCATCCACAATGTTGAAAACCCGGCCCTGGGGTTTCACCTTCGCAGACTTCACGAAAGCGGCGGCCATGTCTCCCACGTGAACCGGGGAGATAAAATGGCTCCCGTCCCCCGGCACCACTTCCCAGCCCTTGCGGATGTTTTCTTTCAAGCTGTCTTCCGCCGTGCCGGGCCCGGTAAAAACACCGCCCCGCAGAATGGCCCACCTCATCGTCGAGCTGGCGATTTCCCTCACCCGGCGCTCCATATCCGCCACCGCCAGGGTTTCCACCGCCCGGGCGGGCAGAATGTCGGTGGGCGTATTTTCATCCTGCCAACCCTCGCCGCCGCCGATGTAAGCGGAAACCACGCTCTGCTGAAGGTAAAGCCCTACTCCCGCTAGCCAAGCCGAGGTCAGCAGTTTGGCCGTGCCTTCCATGCGAAGCCGGTTGTTCTCCTGCCATTCCCAGCCCCGTTTTTCCAGCGGATAGGCCGGCAGGGCGGTCGCCGCGTGAATCACCACGTCACAACCCTTTAAAAATTCGGTGAGCAAAGAACTCGGAATTCTCAGCAGATCGCAGGGCAAAGCTTCCGAATCATCCGTCAGCATTCCCGCCATTTTTCCGGGGTCCCGGACGAAAGCCCGCACCGCCCTCCCCTCGTTTTGAAACTGTGCCGTCAGGTTTCTCCCCAGAACCCCGCTGGCTCCCACAATCGCGACTTTTAATTTCATATCCCCCTCCTCGTCAAAGCCTTTAATACCGAATGCGAACTACAAATTTGAACCACGAAGTTGCACAAAGAGCACGAAGGTTAAAAGCCACAAAGTAAACTCAATTTTTTTCGAACCATTTGTTGTCTCACTTCGTGTTTTGAACCTTCGTGCTCTTCGTGTCTTTTGTGGTTCAAAAACCTTCCCCTCTAGTTTCCTTCGTCAATCACAGAGACATAAACTTGAACCACGAAGTTGCACAAAGAGCACAAAGGTTAAAAGCCACAAAGTTAGACGAGAAAATGGTTCAAAAAATGTTTAACCTTTGTGCTCTTTGTGTCCTTTGTGGTTCAAAAGCCGTTCGTTTTAAATCCCCGTTTCGTTCTCCAGCAATTCCTCCTGGGCGTGGGCTTGGGTTACCCGGCTTCCCGGCGGCACACTGCGGGTCAGCCAAACATTGCCTCCCACCGTCGAACCCTTGCCGATAGTGATGTGGCCCAACACCGTGGCCCCCGCGTAAATCACCACGTCATCCTCCACCACCGGATGCCGCACTTTGCCCTTCACCAACTCTCCCGTCTTTTGCGCCCGGAAGCGTTTCGCCCCCAAGGTGACCGCCTGGTACAGCCTCACCCTCTCGCCGATCACAGTAGTCTCGCCGATGACCACTCCCGTCCCGTGATCGATAAAAAAACCGCCGCCGATCTGCGCCCCGGGGTGAATGTCGATTCCCGTTTCCGAATGGGCGATTTCCGAAACAATCCGCGCCAATAATGGTGCGCCCGAAAGGTGAAGCTGATGGGCCAGCCGGTAATGAATCACCGCCCGGATGCCGGGATAGCAGATCAAAACCTCATCCACACTGCGGGCCGCCGGGTCTCCCTGAAAGGCGGCCAAAATGTCGCTGTCCAGGGTTTGGCGGATGGCCGGCAAGGCCCCGGCCAGTTCCCGGATGATCCTCGCGGTCGATTCCTCAATATCCGGAAAGGCCCATTGCGAATGGCGCACCGCGTAAGAAAGCTCCAGCCTTACCTGGTGGGCCAAGGCGCTCAAAGCCAAGTCCAGCGTGTGGCCCACGAAAAAGTCCTCGCTCTCCACCCGCAAATCCGGCGGCCCCAGCCTCATGGGGAAAAGCGCCCCGCAAAGGGACTTCACGACGAACCCCAGTCCCTCCCGGGAAGGCAATTCCCGCCCCCCCGCTTCGCGCTTGTTGCCATGCTTTTGGCGCCATTCCAGCCGGATGGTCCGAAGCCGGGAAACGACTGTTTCCAGTTCCTCCGTCTTCACCAACCCGCTCAAATCCGCGAACCCCTCCCGAACCTCACCCATGAAATCTCCCCTTACCAGAATCTGAACTAAGAATTTGAACCACAAAGGACACTAAGAGCACAAAGTTAAATCTTTTTACAAAACATTTTCCCGTCTTACTTTGTGGCTTAAACCTTTGTGCTCTTTGTGCAACTTCGTGGTTCAAAAATGTTTTAGTTTTTGCTTACCAGCTTTTCGGCTTTGTTCGGCTGGGGCGTCAGGCGCAGATAGGGCTTCACGGCCTTAAAGCCCAGCGGGAAACGCTGGCGGATCTCGTCCTCATCCTTCAAAGCCGGAACGATCACCACATCGTCTCCTTCTTTCCAATTCACCGGGGTCGCCACTTTATAGTTGTCCGTCAATTGGAGTGAATCAATGACCCGTAAAATCTCGGTGAAATTTCGGCCCGTGGAAGCCGGGTAGGTAATCGTGGCCCGAATCTTCTTATCCGGGTCGATGATAAACACCGACCGGACCGTGGCGTTCGCCAGGGAATTCGGATGGATCAGGTCATACAACAGGGAAACCGTGTGGTTTCCATCGGCCAAAATAGGGAAATTGACAGTGGTGTTTTGAGTCTCGTTGATATCGGGAATCCACTTTTGGTGGTTTTCCACCGTATCCACGGACAAGGCGATCGCCTTCGCGCCCCTTTTCGCGAACTCGTCTTTCAGCTTCGCCGTGGCGCCCAATTCGGTGGTGCAAACCGGCGTAAAATCCGCCGGATGGGAGAAAAGAACCACCCAGTTCTTCCCCGCCCACTCATGAAAGTGAATTTTTCCTTCGCTGGAATCCTGCGTAAAATCCGGTGCGACATCGCCTAATCGAAGTGACATATCCTGCCTCCTAAAATTTTTAAAATTTTGGAAGCGGCCCCGGATAACAAAAAACCCGAGACCGCTTCGAAGGCGGCTCGGGTTTCCCAATGACGGAAATCGTGTGCCGCTTTAGCCCCCAGTTCTTTCTTTCCCCAATGACGGGAGAGAAACTGGTCGGGGCAAGTTGGTCAATCCACTCTCGTGGATCGCCGGAAGCCCTTGTTCAGGTCTTCCGCCAATTAAAGCCTCACCAGCGGCAAACAGAATCTGTTTGCCAGTACCAAGATTCGTGAGAATCTTGGTGTGAACACACCTTCGAAACACTGCAAAAACCCTTAAAAACCGGCTTTTTTGCCCTAAAACAAAAAACCCGGGCCGCTTTTGGAGCGGTCCGGGTTTGGGAGAGTTCTCTTAACCTGTTACCGCTTTAGCACCCTGTTCGTTCTCTTTCGAGAAACACGCCGGGGCAAGTTGGAACTTAAAGCCCGCGTTTGAAACTTTTGAAACTATACTTCTTGGTTTTTTTAATGTCAACGAAGTTTTAAAAAATATTTATTCGGCGGGATAAAGAGTGAATTTCATTGAGGAAACAATAAGAAAAAATATAGGCTTTATTCAAAAATGTCCCTGCGTATATTCTCCGCAATGATTTCACGAGGGAATATATCTTGAACCATCTTCAAATGATTAAGCAAATACGTTTCCGCTTTAATTGTGGCCGCGACCATTCGTAAGTGTTTAATCATCAAGATAAGATCTTTAATTTGGTTCGTTGGATTCGTGATTAATAGAAAGTCTTCTTGCGCTTTTAAAACTTTTTCAATATCACCATCGATATGGGCAATTGGGTGCCGAACATCTCTTAGCTTTAACCGTTCATCCTCGGAAGCATTGAACTGACTAAGAATAGTTGTGTCCTCATGCTTGTAAAAGAACGAGTAAAGTTCTGATATTTCGTGCATGAACTTATCCTTGTAGTAGTTCATCCTGAATTCATTGGCTTCAAAGGGTTCAATTTTAGTTTTTAACGGAACCATTGTTTCCTTTGCGAAAACCATTAGCTGGTTCCACGAATAAAGACAATCGCCCAGCTTATGTAATAAAACCACAAGGTCGTCAATCGTATATTTTTTCATGATCCGATTATACCAACGACCGAGTAATATTTATTACTTGGTCATATTCCAGTTAAGCATCTAAGTTTTTAAATTTTTCTGAAATAAAAAGTAATCCGGCTGATCCCTTTTCCATTGCCAGAATTAACTATTTATGATTTTTCTATAAACAAAACAAAATTAGCTCCATGAGTTGTGATTAAACGCTTCCCAGGAACCAACCCTTCGAAATTAACCAATTTTCTTGAATACAAGTCTGCCCAAATTACATCACGAACATCGCTTTTATTTTTCAATTCAGGAATATTATTGTCTAAAAAATTAGCAAAATCACTGCCCGGACTAAACTCACTCATACCCGCTTTGAAAGCTTCAGGAAGGGATTTCGCTAGTTTTAATAACTTCAAATGAAGACCAGAAAAATCGTCAATGTAATTAAAGTAGATTTGTTGAAGTGCACGATCGGGCGAGTCATTAATCCCGACATTGAACAATGCATTTTTCAGAGCTTCGATTTTTTCTTTTTCGTTATTTGCTATTGCAATTCGGGAAGTTTGAAAAACAGCGTCGATAAAATAATCCTTTTTAGCTAAATCTTCTAATTTTACCAGTCGTTCTTTTAATAATTTAAGAGTCTCAGCCACGTTTACTTGCCATTCATTTTTTCTTTGTTCTATTGGCGGCTGAATTAAAGCATTAAACACTTCAACAGCGGTACCGCCCAAAACTGGTATCAAACTCAATCCAGCTCTCCCAAGAAGATGAGCAGTATCTCCTACAGCACCAGTAGGAGGTTCAAGATTCGGTTCAGTCATATTAACCTTTCGGTAAACATAGGTGGAGTTCCCCCAATTTAGCAGACACTTTCTTTTAGGTATTCCTTATTGACGCGCAATAAAGGAGTCTTGTTACCGTTAATCCAAATTCACAATCGTTCGGTTGACCGTTCTAGTCCAATCCTCAGCCTGATCGACCCGGTATAATTTCCAGGTCTTGGGACCTTCTTTTTCAAAAGTCCAGAATTCCCTGAACTTTTTGAAAGGCAGCTTCGCCTTTTCCATTCTTCTTTCGGAATAATCAAGCGTTTTGCCTTTGTCATCCACGAAGTAATCCACCGCACCAGCGTCAATGCAGGCGGTGAGCAAGGGCTTTTCCGGGTGCCGGGGTTTCCAAACGTTCACAAATTGGATACGGTCGACGGTTAACCGATCCATCAAATTACGCAAGTCCCGCCGATGAAACTCCTTCAGTTCCTGATCCCAATGGTCATAGATGACAGGCCCCAGGCATTCCTTGAGTTTGGACATATCCAAGTTACACCATGCTTTTTGTATCTCCAAAAAACTATCGCGAACCATTTGGGAAAGATGTTTTTCATCCCATTCCGGGTCTTGCTTCGCCATTTCCAGGAGTAAGGCCTGAACTTTTCGGGTCTTAAATAGGATTTTCAAAGGTCCCTGGAGAAAATAAGCAGCGAACCCGAGAACTACAAAACACAACATGAACAAGAGAAAGGCATCATTGGTACCGCCATAAACTCCACCACGTCCAGCGCCGCCGTAATATCCCATACCCCCATAGTGACCTCCGCCACCAAAACCGCCACCACCGCCGCCATGGCCTCCGCCGCCACCCCTGGCCCAGACTTGGGCGTTAGAAAAGGCAAGTAAAAGAAGAAGCCCTAAAAAGAGGATCCTTTTATTCGTCAAGCATCGCAAGAGATCCATAAAACATCCTTGTCTTAGAAATTGATAAATCGCTAGTAAAAAGGTGGCTCGGCAACATAAGAAATGAGATCTATTGATATCACATTTTGTGATATCAAAATGGGTCAGACTTGAAAATAGAAGATTCAAAGAACCTATATCGAAATTTCTTTTTTAGCCCATCCCTTTTTTATATTTCGTAAAAACTAGGGCCAAAACAACTTGGTTGTTTCGTCTTCTGGTTCTGTCCTCACAAATGAAAAAATTGGATTTCCACTTTGATCGACATAAACCGCCATCAAATTTCGCTGAAGCAACGCCAAACCATCTTTAAAATCCCCTGATCTATAGTCATAAACAGGCGGAATAATCCATTTTCCGCTTGGGTTGATATATCCCCAATGGCCAATGGAAGGATAATCGCGAACTTTCGCCAGCTTATCATGAAAAGCATTTGCCCAAGCGAAACGTGGTTCGATAATGAACGCACCTGTTTTATCGATATAACCCCAAAGTTGATCATGAGTCATAACAGCGGCCAGGCCTTCTGAAAAGGCGTTGGCAAGTTGGAATTTGGGGGCTATTGCCCAATGGCCTTTTAAATCAATGAAACCCGAGGCCATGGTTCCGGGTTGTTTGATCCAAACCGAAGCTAAATCTTCCGAAAACTTATTCGTGCAATTAAAGTCGCCGGTAAAAACAACTCGGCCCTTTTTATCGACGAAGCTGTTATAAATCGAGGCCAGACCTTCAGAGAAACCCCATGAATGCCGTTTGACATCAAAAACCTTATTACCTTTTAGGTCGTAATAAGCGCCGTCATAAGGACCACTGATGAAATTTTTCTCAATTTTTCTTTTTTTCTCGGTATAAATGAGTCCCTCGTCAGGGATTCCCACTTCACCAAAAACTCTTTCCAGAACTATATTTCCGTTTTTATCCATCGCTCCATAAGTGTCGTCATATTCAGGAGCGGCTCCGCCTCCCCCCGCGTCCAACAATTTTCCTCGGTTCATAAAACGGAGTATTCCCTCGTGATAACCGCTATCAAGAAAGACGTGATCTCCATACATCGATACCGGTTTTCTTAAAATCTCCTGCCCCTCCGAATTCAGCCAAACAAAATCATTATCGTGAGTAACAACCGCTACGCCTTCCTGAAAATCCTTTGCGTCGTCAAATTTCGCTTCAATTCTTACCTTTCCGGAAACATCGATGTAACCCCATTTCGGGCGCGAGGTTACGACGAAATAGGGTCCCAATGCATCTTTTCTTTTCCAAATATCCGGCTGGTCCTTAATAGAAACAGGGCTCCACGCGGACGAAGGGACACCTGATTCTTCAGCCACAGTTTTGGAATCAAACTTCTCTTTTCGTATAATTTTTCCCGTTTTGTCGTAAAAAACCCAATCAGTTTCCTTGGTCCCCGCATCGTATTTAAATTTCTTGATTACGCCTTTTTGAAAGACCGGCAATCCGCTTTCAGGATCAAAAGGAACAGAAAAAATTTTCTTTCCTTGATGATCAATGATGTCATAGTCTGAATTCGGATCATTCCAAACACAGGCTACCCCATCGCCGAAT
>CAWKIY010000053.1:0-11129 GCA_963849245.1 candidate division FCPU426 bacterium
TTTTACCACATCCCGATTCTCCGACGATTCCAACTATTTCGGATGGGGCCACATCCAAAGATATATCGTCGACAGCTTTTAAATAAGCTGTTGGTTTACCCAAAAGTCCACGGGCGACAGGAAATTTTTTGGTTACTTTTTTGAGGGATAGAAGCATCGAACCTGATGCCCTTTCTTAATTTCGTTCAATGACGGTTTTTCAAGCCGACATTTATCGCTTACTCGGGAGCATCTATTAGCAAAAGAACAGCCGATAATTTCCTCAAAAGGTAAAGGAACAACACCCCCAATACTTAAAAGAGGTTTCCCCTTATTTGAAAATTCAGGTAAAGACGCCAAGAGACCTTCCGTATAAGGATGCTGGGGGTGGTCATATAAATCGGAGGGTTTACCCTCCTCTACTACTAGTCCGGCGTAAAGAATAATGACTCGATCAGCGTGCTCCCGAACAATTCGAAGGTCATGTGTAATCAATAAAATGGCCAATTTGTAGCGTTCTGTCATTTCGGAAAGAAGTTCGAGTATTTGCGATTGAACAGTTACATCTAGCGCTGTGGTAGGTTCGTCCGCGATTAATAAAACCGGCTCGCAGGCAATGGCCATGGCTATCATGATTCTTTGGCACATTCCCCCAGAAAGCTGGTGCGGGTATTGACGCGCGATTCTTTCCGGATCCGGAAGTCCCACTTCTGCCAAAAGCTTTAGCGCTTTTTGTCGGGCATCACCTATCGAAATGTCTAAGTGAACATGGATGACCTCCTCAATTTGCTCACCAACCGGCATAACAGGATTCAAAGACATAATAGGATCTTGGAAAACAATACCGATTTCTTTACCCCTAATGCTCCTCCATTGAGCTTCCGAAAAGCCTTCTAAATCAACATCTTTAAAGCGTATTTCGCCCTCTTCAATTTCCATGGGCGGTTGCGGTAAAAGATGCAGAACCGAAAGAGCCGTAATGCTTTTTCCACAACCAGACTCTCCAACCAAAGCCACTCGCTCACCCTCATCAATATGAAAATCAACACCTTTCAACACAAAACCAAGCTGAGAATTAGACGGATTTTTTAATGAAACTTTTAGGTTTTTAGCTGAAAGCAAGTTTGGCAAATGCGTTCTTCGCCTTTTCTTAAATAATGATTCTGATCGCGTTGGCAGGAAGCATCAAATGTTAGAGGGACTTCAAATTTTTAAACTGAACATTCAAGGTCGGATAATCAATTAAAGCGTAATGACCTTCAAAAAGAGGTCCCGGATTAACTAAAACCGAAGGTCCCAACTTAACAACACCTTGTCCTGATTTGGCCATGCCGCACATCACCAGCTTAGGCGCGATTTTTTCAATTAACTCATTCAAGTAGAGAACACCTTTGTGTTCCCCATCCGACGAATCCAAACGTGAAACCGGTGGTGTATAAAACATAAGAATTTTTTCTCCCGGAAAAAACTCCAATCGTCGCATCGCGAACTCAACCCACATTTGCGAGTATTGCAAAATGAACTCACGATTATCATCACTTATCGTCATCCCGCCGCCGAAGCCGCCCACCATAAACTGGTCTTCACGATGCATCATTTCGTGAGCTGGCAGTAAATTAGGGTAAATATGGGCATAATTATAGATGGTTTTAAAATAGAGAGATTCAGGCGAATCATTATTTCCTGGAATAGCGTAAATCAGTTTTTGGGTATCCGCTAAAGCCAGCAAAAATTGCTTTAAATACTCTGTGTCCTGAATAATTTCTTGTTGGATTTCAGGATTTTCAATGTCGGGTTTGCTGTGGAAACGTCGAGCGGCTTCATATTCGGCAAGGCGTTTCTCGCCTTTCATTGATCCACCGCAATAGAAAATAATATCGGGGTCCTCAGCCTGTATCATCGCTGACAAGGCGGGAAGAAGTTCGCTGGCACCGTGATAATCCGTCAGGCACAAAAACTTCAAGGGAATCTCCGGTAAAAATCAGTCAAAATAAAGATCAACCGATCAACTCGATTGCGACATTGTAGGGCTTTAGGTAAAATTTTACTCTACTAAAATAGCAGTTCAAATCCCTTCAAAAGAAGCCCATGCCTAAATTTAAAAGTGTCTACTCCACTCTTCCTGACGGAACCCTTAAGCACATCAACGCTTTAACCGGTACCGAAGTATGGACTGTACCGGCCCGGGCTCACCGCCCCTATTACAACCGCCAGCAAAAACACCCCAAAGCTATTTCCCCAACTCAAAAAGAAAATTACTGCGATTTTTGCCAATCAGAATACTTTCGAACTCCTCCTGAAAAAGCCCGGCTGGTTCTGACGTCCGATGGACATTACCAAAAAATCGAAAAATTGAATCCCGATCTCCTAGAAGCCTCCTACGCCCATTTTCGGCGAGTTGCTAATTTATTTGAGATTGTGACCATTGACTATTGGATGAAAAATCACAGTTTTCAGTTTTCGCCCTCTCAAAATCAGTGGAAAAAAAATTATCTCGATAACCCAAGAGGGCTAGAGCATGTCCACCAAATCATCGATACAAAACTTAAGCTTTCCGGCAGATCAGTCGAAGAAATAACAGCCATGCCCTTTGAGGAAAAAATAAAGCTGGCGGATGCCTTTTTCGGCGGAGCCCACGAACTTATCATCGCGGGACATCACTTTAAGCTGGGCGCCGAGTGGGATAACGAACTCGCTTCATCAGGTGAATTAACGCCCGAAGGCCATTATCGATATCTTCAATTCACCATTGATGCCATGTCTGATATTTATTCGAATAACCGTTTTGTGAGATACGTGACTATCTTTCAAAACTGGCTTCAGCCCGCTGGCGCTTCTTTCGACCACCTTCACAAACAATTAGTTGGACTGGATGAGTGGGGCACTTCCATTCAAGCGGAGTTGGAAATCGTTCAAGAAAGCCCCAACATCTACAATGACTCCATTGTTAATTTTTCAATACAACACCATCTGGTTTTCGCCGAAAACAACCACGCTATCGCCCTCTCAGAAATCGGACACCGTTACCCCACCTTAGCTATTTATTCCAAAAGCCCAAAAACAAGACCCGAAGAACTTTCCGAAAAAGAATTGAGAGGGTTTTCAGATTTAGTTCACGCTTGCCACGCCGCCATGGGAAATCAAATTCCCTGCAACGAGGAGTGGTACTACTCACCCAGAGATTCTGTCAGCGTTATGCCCTGGCACATTTTAATTAAATGGAGAACCATCAATCAGGCTGGTTTTGAGGGTGGAACCAAAATTTATATCAATCCAATGTCCCCGGTCGCTCTGCGGGACCAGATTGTTCCACGTCTTTACGAATTAAGAAACCAGGGTAAAATCCAAAATCTAAAAATCGCGACTGAATGCGAACTCAAGCCTAACTCGCTGCTGTACGGACAAAAATAGATCCGTCATCTTTACTCTAAATCCCGGTAATAAATCAAAGATTCATCCACAGTTTTATCCAATTTCACCTGCGTTTCATTTTTTTGATTCATCCATCTTTCCGATTCGTTTGGTTGCTGTTCTTTGTTTAAACCCTCGATCATTTCATTCAGCACATCCAAATTAATAAAACCAGAAGCCATTGACTTCGAATCGGCCAAAACCGCTTGTTTATATTGACCGTGATTTCCCTCAAAAAAGGCTTTTTCACCCCAAAAAACCCCTACAAACGGGTACTGAAGCAGCGCTTGGTCAATAATTTGACCCCTCTCTTTATCTTTATGGTTATATTCGGCTTTTCGAAGAGCCCCAAGCCATTTTTCTTGAAGCCCGGGTAATTGTCCTAAAACCATCGCCTTCGGAAACGGCTTATCCGACACCTTATAGACCCAAGTATTTTCAAACTCGCAGACCGGCTTCATATAAAACCGCCAAAATTTCACATACTCAGCGGTCGACATTCCTTCTAACGTAAAATTCTTTTCACGAAAAGACATTGCTACAGCTTCGTTTCGCTGATAAAGAAAATAAGAAACACCCTCTTGATGAAGACGTGCCGCTAATTGTTCCGCCGTTCGACAAGAAGAAGCCCATTTTAAAAAAACGGGTTTCTTCCAAAAAAAATCCACATAAGCGGTTCTTTGCAGAGGATAAGTTTGATAAACCCCGAACGCCAAAACCTTATCTCGGGGATTCGATTGATCTTCAATGCCTTTATAGGCCGCGAATGTATCCAAATTAAAACAGTAGTTTCTTTTCAACCGCATACTTGGATCATCCAATCCCAACGCCGCAGCATAGGGTGCTGTCACCGTCCATTGGGCGCTCAGGCAAAGCCACAGTGAGATAACGGCGCCTATCGTGAACGCAAGCTTCGGCCACTTACTTTTCTCTTTAAGCGCTTCAAACCATACCAATGCCGCCAGCAAAACCAAAACAGCGGCTCCTCCCGAAGCGTGCCGCAAACTCGTACAGAAAAAAATCCATTCAGTAAAAAACACTATCGAAAAAAAAGTTAAAAATAAGCCCACTTTACTTTTAAAAATTTTCCAAGCCCATGGCAGACTCATAAAAACCAATGGGGTCCAAGCCGCGCCGACGCCGTTATTGGCGGTAAAAAAAACATCTCGCAGTAGTTTTAAAATACCGACGAATGAAAAGCCTCCCGGTAATCCCGTGTCTTCCCATAAGTCCGATTCCATCCCCGAGTTAAATCCAGGAGGTCCGCCGAATAAAAAAGTCGCTAATGGGTAAACCGGATTGCTATTCGCAAGTAAGTTTTTTAAAAGCCAAGGCAAAACCGGAAGAAGAAAAAAAACTAAATACCGCCAATTGAAACGGACCCGCGACTTATAAAAAAGCCATTCAAAAACCCAAAGCGCGCCGCAAGCGCCTATAGCCAAAACAGCCGTGTATTTAATCGAAAAGGAAACCCCTAAGAAAAAGGCCCACAAATAACCCCAAACTTCTACTTTGGGATTCTGAAAAGCCCGCCACAAGCAAAATAAAGCCAGCGTTTCATAGAATGCCAAAAATCCTTCAACATATCCCCAAGCGAAAAGGGCCAAAAATAGCGGGCATGTCCCCCATATGAGCAGCCCCAAATCTTTGCGGCCTTTCCATTCTTGGGTGAAAAAAGAGATAAGAAGAGCCATCAAAAAGGCGGCTAAGGCGCTGGAGAGTTTGGATAAATTTTCTCCGCCCAAACTCCAAAACCCAGCCAAAAGAGTCTCCACAAATTTCGGCATTTCCCCTGTATGGTTTGTCCAATGAAAGGGTATTTGATGAAGCCGGGCCACTTCTCGCGCGTAACGAAAATGATCCAAAATGGCATCCCAAATAATAGGCGGCGACATATATTCAAATCCCCATACCAATAGTGAAACACCCGCAATAAACCATAACAAAAGGCCAAAACCCGGCCATTTAAACGAAACTTTAAAACCGCTTAAGCTTTTCCACCCAAAACCCATTAAAGGGACGAAAAAGACTAAAACTAGAGGCTCATACAAAATGCGGTTAATGGCCAAACCAAAAACCGTAAATGAGAAAAAACAGACATTTAAAGCGACTGTTAGTAATTGGGTTTCAGAATCACCCATACCCCGAAGAAGAGTCGACTTAAGTATTCGTGCCCATCCAAAAAAACCCAATCCAATCGGTATCAGCCATAAGAGGCAAACCATTTTTTTAAATCCCAACCTGGGCCAAATGGAAAAATCCCAATTCATATCTCGCAATATTTTTAACGTTGGAAAAAACGCGGAGGTGCCCAAACCATAAATAAATAACGCCAAGATCAATAAAGAGACAATGGTCTTCTTCAAAGATTCCATCCTAGTAGCCCTTGATTCGAAGCGGCTGGGGCTTGATTGACAATCAAAAGTCGAGGGATATAATACGCCTTCCTCGTTGTGGGGAATCTCCCCTTTTTGCAGGAAGCCCGGGTGGTGAAATGGCAGACACGTACGCTTGAGGTGCGTATGGGGAAACCCGTGCGGGTTCGAGTCCCGCCTCGGGCACCATTATGTAAAAAACCGCAAGACTTTGGGTCTTGCGGTTTTTCTATTTATTAGGGTTTTAACTTTGCCTTCAAAGCCAAAGCATCTGGATTATCGGCCTGAAGCTGTAAAGCTGTTTTCAGGTAATAAGCCGCGTCTTTCGAGTTACCCAAATCCAATTCTGAGGAAGCCACCGCCGTGTAATAGCCCGAACGTAAGGAAGCAATTTTCTTAGTGTCTACATTTTTCTTTTGGAGTTCAGCGAAAAAGGCTTTCGCTTTCTGACCCAAGGTGGCGATATCGCCTTTTTTGATGTACTGAGGCACCAATTCGGTATTTAATTTCCCAGAAGAAGCTTCCGGATCTAACGGCTCATCCCACCAGCCATTTTTAGAAGGATGCGAAGCTTTGACCGCTCCCGTCGGCGCATCACTTGTTCCCTTCGAAACCTTTGCCTCAACTACAGGCGTTGGAACGGCTATAGAAGAACCCGTCCAACCTGTCGCGCTTGAAGGTTTTGCTTCGGCAAATTGATTTTTGCTTTCATCCCAAGCAAAAGCACGCTCTGCGGAGTCTTTATCTTTTGGAATCTCTTTGGACGAAACCCAGATTTCAGTTCCTTGAAACCCCGTATTAAACTTGGCGAAAATTTGAACCGCTTGAGCGTCCAAAACTTCCTTCAAAGCGCCATCAAGAAAAGTATAACCTTTTAGGACCTGATTTCCTTTCAAATCATCTCTTTGAATAATTAAAAATGGATTTTTCCGATCCGTATCCTTTACCAATTTCACCCATTGAATAGGGCCGCCCTCATCCTCAAAGTTTTTAATGTATTTTTGCTGAGTCGTGTCATAAAAACAGACAATGAGTGTCTGATTATGCGGTTTGTCCAATTCGTTAACGGGAGCGGATTGCCTGTAAATAAGAATTAAATCTTTCTGACCTAAACCGCGAACGTCCTCAAAATCAAAAAGACCTTTACTTGTGGTTTTTCCATCTTCTCCTAGCCAAGGCAGATTTTCCAAAAGGTGGTCAGGCGGCAGAACAGAATCAAGTCCCGGATTCTGGGCCCAAGCGAGGCCTGAAGCCATGAAAAACAAGCCAAGCCCCAAAAGCGCTTTTTTTATAACTGAAAAATTCATTTCAACCCCCGTAAATAAAATACTTTTAACTTTTGATTTATTTAATCCAACCAGCCGAAAGATAAAACTGAACCGACTCTTGAATCCCGCTTTGAATATTCCATTGGGGTTTAAATCCCAATTGTTTTCGAAGCTTCGCGTTACTGCAAACCCAACCCGGCACCTGGGCTTCTTTGATTTTATCCCGGCTGACAATGGGCGGCAAAATTGATTTACCTGTCAAACTAGCAATCCCATCCCCTACCGCTGCCGCTATTTTAACGATACCCAGTGGAACCTTTACAGTGAAATACGACCTTTTTAACGCTTTACCGATTAAATCCGTAATCTGACCCCATTGATAGCTCTGCCCGTCGGACACAAAGTAAACCTGGCCTACCGCTTTGGGCGAGCGAGCAGCTAAAACAATAGCCGTAACCAGATCATCAATGTAGATAAAGCTGATCTTTTGGGAATCATCCCCGCCGATCACCACCAAACGTTTAGATACCATCTTAAAGTACTCAAAAATATCCGTTTCCCGGGGTCCATAAACCGCTCCAGGCCGCAGAATAGTCACCGGGAACTTCCTTTGATACGAAAGAACTATACCTTCCCCCATTAACTTGCTTTGTCCATAAAAGCTCACGGGCGAGCAGGGCATACTTTCACTGATTTCAGAGTTGGCTGGAGAAGGCCCAGCCGCGGACAAAGAGCTTACATAAACTAGCCGCTTAATCCCCTCTTCTTCTGCCGCATGGCAGACATTACGGGTTCCTTCGGCATTTACATTACGATAGACGGAAAAATCGGACCCGCGCAAAACACCCGCGAGATGATAAATAACTTTCACACCTCTAACCGCTTTTCGAATCGATTCAAAGTCCGTAACGTCGCCATAGCATAACTCCATTTGAGGAGTCGGTTTAAAGGGCAGCCGGCTGGTAGGCCTCACCAGTAATTTGACCTTCACTTTATTTTGAGCAAGCGCTTCGGCTAAGTGACCTCCCACAAAACCGCTGGCTCCGGTGATTAAAACAGGCGATAAAAATTTCATTCGACCCTTACAAATTAAAATTGAACAAAGCGGTTGGGATAACTCCAATTTCATGCCCTTTAAAAAAAAGGAGTCAATGCATGAAATGTGCCGAAAAAAGGCAAAAAGTTTGATAAAAACCGGGTCCTTTGATTATAATGCCCGGACCTTTTACACCTAGAACTCACCGCATTATGCATATTTTCATAGTGCTGTGGGGCAAAAACGAAGCCGTACATTTCAAAGTTAATTCGAGGAAATATGGACATTTTTGACAAGGCAAACACTTGGACCGCTGCTGACGACGTTCGAAAGCTGGGTCTATACCCTTATTTCCGGGCGATTACATCTGGCCAAGACACCGAAGTCATCGTCGGTGGAAAAAAAATGATAATGGTCGGCTCGAATAACTACCTGGGTCTTGTAAACCACCCCGAAGTCAAAGAAGCCATGATCCACGCTATTGAAAAGTACGGTTCCAGCTGTACCGGTTCCCGTTTTCTGAATGGAACTTTGGACCTTCATGAAGAACTCGAAAGGAAACTCGCGACTTTCGTCGGCATGGAAGCCTGCTTGGTCTATTCCACTGGCTTTCAAGCCAATTTAGGCGTTCTTTCCACTATCGCTACTCGCGGCGACTACATCATTTCAGACCGCGAAAATCACGCCAGTATCGTGGACGGCTGTAAGCTTTCATTTGCTAAAACGATCAAATACGAACACAGCAACATGGAAGAACTAGAAAGGCTTTTAGCCAATCACAAAGATGATAATAAGCTGATTGTAACCGATGGTATTTTCAGCATGGGCGGTGATATTTGTAAATTGCCAAAGATGATCGAATTAAAAAAGAAATACAACGCCCGTATTATGGTTGACGAAGCTCATTCGATCGGAGTTTTAGGCAAAAACGGCCAAGGAACGGGCTTTCACTTTCATCTCCAAAATGATGTGGATATTATCATGGCCACTTTCAGCAAATCTTTTGCGGCTTTGGGCGGTTTCATCTCTTCCACGTATAAAGTCATCGACTATCTTCGCCATAACTCCCGGCCGCTGATTTTCTCCGCTTCCATGCCCCCAGCCTCCGTCGCCGGTGTCTTGAAAGCCCTTGAGATTATGCAGCGGGAACCAGAACGCATTGAAAAGCTTTGGACGGTTGTCCACAAAATGAAAAAAGCCTATGAAGAGATGGGTTATAAAACAGGCGTTACCGAATCCCCGATCATTCCCTTGCACATCGGTGATGATTTGGTCACTTTCCAAATGGCAAAGGAATTGGGCGAGGAAGGCGTATTCGCCACCCCGATTGTGAGCCCCGGTGTTCCTCCCGGAATGGCTTTGATCCGCACCAGTTACAGTGCGACTCACACTGACGCCCAATTGGATTTCGTTTTGACCAAATTCAAGAAAATCGGTCAAAAGATGGGGGTCATTCCCTCCGGTGTCCACGTCTAATCCATCACAACTTAATTGTCTTCTCTTGAAGGAGGAACCCTATGGCCGTCGCGATTGAATCCGTAGAAGCAAAGAAGAATTCAGGAGGAGATAAAATGGCTGTCACCATTAAGACTGTGGATCTGGCAAACAAGACGGAGATCGAAACTTTTCTTCACCTTCCTTGGAAAATTTACGTCTCTCCTGATGGCAGAAGAGATCCCAACTGGGTTCCCCCTTTTCTCCCCGATCAGCGCAGTCTTTTAAACCCCAAGTCCAACCCTTTTCACGAACATGCCAAGATACAATTATTTCTGGCTTATAACGACAAAAACGAGGTCGTAGGCCGCATTTCCGCCAGCGTGGACGACAACTTCAACCAGTTTCATAACGAAAAGGTCGGTTTTTACGGCTGGTACGAATCCATCAATGATCCCGAAGTCGCCAAAACCCTGTATCAAGCCGCTGAATCTTTTCTAAAAGCCCAAGGCATGACCGTCATGCGCGGACCTTCTAGCTTTACCTCTAATGACGATTATTTCGGTTTCCTTTTAGAAGGTTTCGATTCTCCCGCCCGCATCGCCATGACCTATAACCCGGCTTACTACATTGAATTAGCGGAGAAGGCGGGCTTGCACAAGGCGAAAGACCTTTATGCCTGGTATCTTTCCACTACCTCCGACTTCGCCGAACGCATAGTCAAAATCGCCGAGCGGACGAAAAAACGTGAAAACATCGTGGTTCGGCCCCTTAACATGAAAACCTTTGAAGCTGATGTAAAAATCGTTATGGATCTTTACAACCTGATTTGGGAAAAGAACTGGGGCTTCGTTCCCATGACACCCGCCGAATTTGCTTACCAAGCGAAAAAGCTGAAGGATATTGTTTGGCCCGACTTCGTTCATATCGCAGAAGTAGATGGTAAAGCTATTGGTTTCAATTTGGTATTACCGGACATTAACCAAGTTTTACACAAAATGGACGGAGAGCTTTTTTCGTTGAAAACTCCCTTTGCGCTATTCACCTTCCTCTTAGGTGTTGGCAAGATCAACGATACCCGTGAAATGGCCATGGGTGTTCATCCCGATTACCGCAAAAAAGGTCTGGAAGCCGTCCTCCACTTGGAAGCTTTAAAAACAGGTAAAAAGCGTAAAATCTTGGGCGGCGTCGAGCCTTGCGTGGCCCGGCGGGGCACCGTGGCACTCAAACGGCGCTCTGCACGGCCCCCGAGGGGTAAGGTGGGCGCCACCGTCCTGCAGATGCAGGTGGATGTCATGTTGCGGGGACGCGTGATGAGGCTGATGGGCCGCCGCGCTGAATGCGGCATGCTCGACCACTTGGTCAGTTCGATCCGCGCCGGCGAGAGCCGTGTCGCGGTGATCTCCGGCGAACCCGGAGTCGGCAAGACGGCCTTGCTGGATTACCTGTCCGAGCAGGCGGCGGACTGCCGGGTGGTGCGCGCAACGGGTGTGCAGTCCGAGATGGAACTCGCGTTCGCCGGCTTGCATCAGTTATGCGCGCCCATGCTCGGCAACGTCGACAATTTGGCGCCTCCGCAGCGCGACGCCCTCCGGACCGCGTTCGGGACGAGCCTGGGGCCAGCAC
>CAWKIY010000054.1:0-14130 GCA_963849245.1 candidate division FCPU426 bacterium
TGATTTGATCTATGATAATAGATGTAGTAAAAATACATAATGCGTAATAATGAAAAAAAATGTGTCAACTCAAATTCAAAACACCTCTCTCTTTTATTTTGTAACATATGTATATCGTCATAAGACATCTACGCTTCATTGCATCAGGTGATAACTTACGTCTGAAGATGTCTATTTCTTTGATTTAAACAAAAAAAAAATATTTTCTTTTTGATTTGATATTCTTTTTAAATATCGTTTCTGATACAAAAACTTTGAATGATGAAGAGAGACATCTAGAGAACCTTTTATTTAATACGACAATTTATTACTCGTTACTTACGGTTCTTTGTCTATGATGAATGAAAATATACGAAGGTAGGTATAAGAAATAAATGTTTGGTATAAATTGATCACTCCAGAAAGTTTTGTAATTACTCATTGCTCATATTGAAATTTATAATTTCATCATCTATCGTTAATTTCAGATAACTTAATTCGTTTTTTTCTCAACAATGCCCACTTCAGGTAAATAATTTTTTTCTTCTCAATCTTTATTTCATACTATTTAATTCTAGCTCGAACAAAAACTGGTCAATTATCACCGAAAAGCAAACAAAGATCATCCGTAAAACCAAAAAAACGTACACTTGAAGAAGACAGTGATCATCATGATGGTTTGTATTATTAAATTAATTCTTAAAAATCGAAAAATTTTCATTTTTATTTCTTAACAGATTTACAAAACGGTGATAATCATCCACAAAAACGTACAAAACCAGCACCAGAAGTCGTTCATATGACAAGTATGTTTATTTAATCATACATAAAAAGAAAAATAAACGATTATTATTTTTATAGATGGTCATACAACAAAAGTAAAATCTCGTGCAAAAACTCCATCAGCATCATCTGTAATCAATGTATCATTTCCATCATTTTCTCTTTCAACAGCTGGTCAAGTATTAGCTGTTGGTGATAATGGTATGGCACAATTAGGTCTTAAAAGTGCTATAAGTGAACGACAAAATCCTCAACCTGTTCCATTACCTGAACTTGTTATACAAATCGCTTGCTGGTCCACTTCATTCCGTATGTCTTACAGAAAAAAATCAAATATTATACATTTGGTTGTAATGATGAACATGCTTTGGGTAGAATCAGATAATAATGATGATGATGATGATCAAGCTGATCAATTTGGATTAGTTGATATGAGTGGAGTTATAGATATAGATCAAGAAAAAATTATTCAAATTGTTGCAGGAGATAGTCATACATTAATTTTATCTAATATGGGAAAAGTTTATGGTAAAAAAGAATAATTCTGATTAATAATTTTAATTATATATTTGTTTTTGATTTGAATAGGTTGGGGTACATTTCGTTCAAGTACAACTGGTGTTTATGGTCTTGTTCAAAAAGGTGTAATGGCTAAAACGTCCAGTTGAAATAATTTTACCAGAAAAAATTGTTAAATTAGCAAGTGGTTATGATTTTGTTTTGTTTCTAAGTGAAACTGGACATGTTTATTCATGTGGAAATGGTGAAACAGGTCAACTTGCACGATTAAATCGTTATGCAGCTGAAGATGGATTACGTGGAGGAATTGGTAAAATTTTACAATAAGAAAATAAAAATGAGAATTTGGAATTTTATATTTTTGTTTAGATCGATTAATTAGACCAGCACCAATGTCGTACATGTTAATGTGCGAATGATTAAAAACTGCATATCGATCCGATTGATAAACTTTGTACGGGGCCGCGTTGGTCACATCAGATAAATCCAATTGGTTCTGTGTTTGAGCTGTCGCACCGCCTGAGTAGTAGGCGTCTGCCTTGAATGGATGTACATCCGATCCCCCGGCATTAATTCTGTATGATACGACGGTATTGTCGATATCCTGTGAGAGCGCTGGGAGAACTTCGATTGCGTTAATTAGAGCGACGTTGGCACAGTCTAGGTAGGAAAGAAAGCTGACGGTTATAGTGCCATCTTTCTCGGCGCGACATGGGTACTGCTTTATCACAACCTTGAATTTGCGGCCTGCGCTTTCAGAATGTCAAACCGCCGTTCGACAACGGTCTCGTTAATACAAATGTCAAAGTAGCGATCATCTACGTGGTTGGCATGTTGTTCGACAAAGTGCATTCTTACCAAGTAGGAAGCCCCCGGCATCAAGGAATCAAATCGGTACTTTGGCTCGTCTAAAACGTCCCTTCCGCTGAGACCTCTGATATCGTGATGCTCAACGCGCACTACATCTGAGTTTGGAGATTCTCCTGATTGCGGGTCAGAATAGCTAGTCCTGCCCAAATCATTTAAAAAGATACGCGAATTGCGGTGTCTGAACTGTGGATCGTCGAGCATATTCAATATACCAAACGTCTTAGTTGTAGCTGCCATGGCGTTCAATTGGCTCTTAACGTCCTGCAGTGCCAGCAGCGGGTTCCTGCTTTGAGGTATGTTGATAGGTATGTCACAAAGGCTTGCGAAATTGCCGAGCGATCGACTAGTATCCAGCTCCGCAAAGAGGCCAACTCGCTCACTCTGAAGGGTACTCACCGCAAGGAGGCTCCCGTGAAGGTTAAATGTTTCTCGCAATCCAACAAGTATCGAGCAGAAGATGAACGTCGAAGATGGACGGACGTAGTCGCAAACGTCCGATGGTTTTTAGCTTTTTCGTGGAATCCTCCGCGAGATTGACCTTCGCCGATCTCACGGACTCGTTGCTAGCGTAATGTTGAGGAAAATCAATCGGCACTCTTTTGATACGATGCCATTCTCGGGAGCGCCAATACGACAAGTCTTCGAGTGCCCGGGTCAATTTCGAAATACTCTTGTATTTTGAGCCCCCAAGCCCTGTACGAAATCGACTTTGGAGGAAGATCCACATTTTTTCCGTTGAGCATTCCCCCAATTAGCAATGCAATATCCGCAGTCAAGATCTGAATTCCGTAGTGGTCGAAGATGTTATGGTCGAGAATTACTAGAAGGTACTGCGATTCCGCCATATCGCAGTAGGTAAATCGTGAAAGCTTACCAGCACAAACGAATTCCTCTTTAAGTGTGCGTAGAATACGTTGCATGTTTTCCGTTGTCAACGCCATGGTCGCATCTGAGACTAGAAACAGTTTGTCCTCATCGTTACTATACGGAGGGACAGAATACTCCGCACTTCCTTCGTTCTCCCGGCTGGCAAACCAGTGGTCCGGTAACGTCCGAGTATAATTCCTATCTTCCGCCTGCATTGAACGTGAATAATTCAGTCGATCTCAGCAGTCTGGCGGCGGAGAACTTACAGGCCAACTGCATCACTTCCAGCGGCCTCACCGCTACCCAAATTCTTTTCGATTTGGTGACCGTCAATAATTGGTCTAGCTCTACCGGGACTGTCCTGGTTCCACCCACGGGCACCACCTTATGTTCCTTTCCCGCGTTTACCGGCGTTGCCGCGGCGCCGACAACTTTATGGACGGGTCCGGCCGCAACGGCGACTTTCTCGCCTACCATCACGAATACGGTTGGTCCGACTTTGACTTTCACAAAAACCTCAACGCCTGTGCCGAGCGCGACGGCGACGAATACGCCAACCGTCACGTTCAGCTCCACATCCACCAGCACGCCGACCTTAACGTTGACCGTCACTCAAACCTATTCGCCCTCAGTGACCCCGACGATTACGTCCACCGCTACGGGGACCGTTCCGCCCACAAATACGCCGACCTCAACGTTCACGGTAACTTGCACGGGCACATCGACGGATACACCCACGGTGACGAGTACCGGTACGCCGACAAATTCACCGACAGTAACAAGTTCTCCCACGGCGGCGGCGACGTCGACGGCCACGTCGACACCGACGGTGGGTGTAGGCTCCATCTATTTCACGAGTTATAACTCGGGAAGCGGTAATAATGTTACTTTCGTGGCGCTGACGGATATTCCAGCTAATACCACCATTTCCTTCACCAATACTCCCTGGCAGAGCGCGACAGGCCCTTCGGGAGATTGGGCCACAGGAAACGCGGCTCCTGTTACCGTGAACTTCTCTTCCAGTTCGGATACTCCACCTGGTACACCGGTGACAGTGGGTATCGCCCTCCAATCTACCGGTGACTTCTGTTTGGCCTATACAGGCACACCAAGCAGCCCCACGTTTATCGCGGCGATTGGAGGGGTTTCAAAGACGACCGGCGAATTTAGCGCCCAAGGGACTACCTGGATTCCAAACGGAGGAACCATACCCACCGCTTTGCCTTATAACACGACGCTTCCAGCGGGCTTGTCCGGAGCCGCCATGTTCGTGCCTTCGGGATCAGGCGATAAAATTTTATATAGCTGCTCATCCCCTCTTACGGGTACCGCTTCGGCATTACTAGCCGATTTGATTACTTACAGTAATTGGGCAGTGGGCACGGCGGGCACTCCCTGCGCTTTTTCAGTAACGCCTTAGGACGATATAAGCGGGGGATGGGTTTAAAATTGAAATCCCGGGCGAATCGCCCGGGATTTTTTATTTACTGACTGCATTTGCTGTTAGCACTTTTAATTTGAAGAACGGCATCGATATTGATCTTTTTGCTGGAGCCTGGTGGACGTTTCTTTTTTTAAGGATAAAAGTATGAAATCCTCTTGTTTTTCGTGGTTGGGGGTGACCGTTTTCTTGTGTGCTTCAGCGGCGTTACTAGTTTCTTGTAACGCCCAAAAAATTCCTTCCGCTCCGGCGGCTAATGGGAATCTGGCTGTTTATACCTCCACTCCTACCTTGACCCGGGTCGTTGTTTCTACTCCCACTTCCACCTTGATCCCGAGTTCCACGACCACGGTTACATCGACCGTTACCGCGACAGTGACCCATATCAGTACTCCTACCTTTAGCCCGACCTGGACGATGACCGGAACCTTGCCGCCCACGAATACACCGACCCCTACTTTTACCCCGACGAACTCCTTCACCGCATCCGCGACCTATACGATTACGTATTCACCCACTTTAACGGTGACCGGTACGCCAACGTCGTCCCCGACTGTCACGAACACTCCGCCCTCAGGTCCTACAGTTCTTTCCCCCGGGGATGTCGCCATCCTGGGTTTTACGACCAAAGGAACGGAAAATGACCAGTTTGCCTTTGTGGTTCTAAGAGCCATCGGCGCGGATACCCAGATCAACCTTTCGGATATGAATTGGGATGGTTATGAATTTTCTGAATCCGACGGCGGCGTTATTGTTTGGACCGCGGACAAGGCCTACCCGGCGGGGACTATCGTGCAGGTGCTATCGACCAGCAACGGGAGCGCCAGTTCCACCACTTCCTATGCCGTCAATATTTATAGCGGCGGCGTCACTTATACGAATACGACCAATTCAAGCGCCCCTTACACAGTCAACGCTTCCAGCCCCATCCAGGTCGTGACCGTAGCCAATACGGGCGGGGGGCTTACGGGATTGTCTACCTCAGGAGACCAATTGATCGTCTATCAGGGTTCCGAGGCTTTGGGTGCCTCGGCTTCCAGCGTTACTTTTATCGGAGCCTTAAATTATGGCGCGGCTTGGTCCACCGGAACACCGACGCCTGTACCCAATCCCACGTGGGATTTGACCTATTATGGAAAGGGGAATGGACACGAGGGCAACAGCTACCTGCCGCCGGGACTGACCGAGGGACAGAATGCCATCGCCATTCCTTCGGGCTACGGTAATGGAGGTTATTACAACTGCGTGAATGGAACTACGGGAACCGAGTCGACCCTGGGGGCGCTTTTGTGTAATTCGTCAAATTGGACTTTATCGATGAGCCCTGCGGACCTGCCGGTGCCGGTGCTTTCTTGCGGAATGACTGTCCAGTAGTTTTTGATTTTGGCTGAAAGGAAATTTATGCGCGTCTATTTTTTTCAGAATTTGACGGCTGGTTTATTTTTTATTTTGAGTTTTCTCTCGGTTCCTCCGGCCCGAGCCCAGGAGGCTCCGCCCTGGAAGCTTAATGAGCATCAAGGGGTTTTCCTTTTGATGTCGGACATTCATTTGAATCCCTTTGATGATCCGGCTTTGGTCCCGAAATTGGCCGCCGCCCCGGTGGAAGAATGGCCTGCCATTCTGGAAACCTCGCGTCACAAGCCGTTCCCCGATTACGAACAGGACCCCAATTACGCGCTTTTGATGTCAGCCTTGGAAAAAGCCAATCGTCTTGGAGTTAAGTATGATTACGCCATCCTGACCGGGGATTATCTTTCGCATCATTTCAAGGAAGCTTTTCAAAAATACGTGGGCGGAAACGAGAAAGCCCTGAAGGATTTTTCAACGAAAACCGAAATCTTCGTCGCGCGAACCATACAGCGTCAGCTATCGGGAGTGCCGGTTTATTTCGCGGTTGGCAATCACGACTCGGAGTGCGACAACTACCGGATGTCATCGGTGGATGATCTTTGGAGAGTTTTGGCAAAGGAGTGGGCTACGGTGGCTTCTCATCCGGAAGCGGCGAAGAATTTTGTCCATGGGGGCTATTACGCCGTGCCCCATCCCATTTTAAAGGATCATGAGATAGCGGTGCTCAACAGCGTGTTTTGGGCCAAAAAATATGAGGAGGGGTGCGGCGACAATCCCGGGAATCCGGGGGATGAGGAAATGGCCTGGCTTCAAAAGACACTTGATGCCGCTAAGAGAGATCACAAGGTCGTCACCCTGACTATGCATCTTCCGCCGGGCATTAATCCCGAAAAAGCCGAAGCCAAAACTTATTGGAAGCGCCATTATGAGCGGGCTTTCGCCAGACTTCTAAGCATTTATGGGGATGTAATCGACGCAGGGTTCGCGGGCCATACCCATATGGACGATTTTAGGGTCGATGACGCCGCTCGGGGGAATCCCCTTTTGTTTCATATCTGCCCCGGCATTTGCCAGATTGACGGGAATAACCCTGGTTTCCAAGTGATGCTTTATGACAAAAAGGACGGAAGCTTTAAGGACATCGCGACTTTCATCGTGCCAAACTTAAAAGCGAATATGACGGGCCAGGAAGCCTGGAGTCTCGAATATACCTTTGATGATGCTTATGGCTATACCGCCTACAACTCTGAAAACTTGTTATCTCTGGCTGAGAAGATTAAAGCAGACCCCATGGTTCGTGAAAAGTTTGATAATTTTTATTCGATGAAAACCCCGGCAGATAGGCTCATCACGGAAAAGAATTGGGAATCTTTTAACTGCTCCAGAACCCATATGGATTTGGATTCCTTTTTGGATTGTGCCCGCTAAGCCAGGGCTTTTTCCACATCCTTCGCCAGTTCTTCCGGCTTGTCGGCGGAGCCGTAACGTTTGACTGGTTCGCCGGTTTTATCAATGAGGAACTTGGTGAAGTTCCATTTGATGGCTTCAGTTCCCAGGATGCCGGGTTTGTCATGCGTCAAATATTTATAGAGGGGATGGGCGTTGGAACCGTTCACATCCACTTTGGCGAACATGGGGAAGTCGACCCCGTAAGTCAAACTGCAGAAACTTTGAATGTCGGCCTCGGACCCGGGCTCCTGGGACCCGAATTGGTTGCAGGGAAAGCCCAGTATCACAAAACCTTTGTCCTTATAGCTCTGGTATAACTTTTCCAAACCCTCGTATTGGGGAGTGAAGCCGCATTTGCTGGCGACGTTCACAATGAGAAGGGTCTTCCCCTTGAAGTCGGCCAGGGAAATTTCCTTGCCTTCGATAGTTTTGGCTTTGAAATCGTAAACGTTCATGGGAGCCTCCAGTTGAAGTTGAGACGGGATTTATCTTAAGCGGTTTCAAAAAAGAATTACCAGGGGGGAAAGATCAAAAGCCGCTTTCTTTTTAAAGGGATTGAAGGGGAAGGCTATTCCATCAGTTTTAATAGCAGCATCAGTCCCACCCCGGCGCCCATGGCCAGTAGTTGGGTTAAAATAGCTAAAGGTTTTGATTCTTTATGAAGCTCGGGGACCAGGTCGGAACCGGCGATATAAATAAAGCCTCCGGCTGTAATGGGAAGAATCAGTTGGGTGATAGATTCAGGCTTATAGGCGAGACTTAAGGCTAAAACCGCCCCCCCGATGGATAGCAGGGCGGACAGAAAGTTAAATAAAAGCGCCTTCTTGGGTTTAAAGCCGGCGTGGATCAAAATACTAAAGTCCCCCAGTTCATGGGGAACCTCGTGGAGGATGACCGCCAAGGTCGTGGCCAGCCCGATGGGAAAGCTGGCGAGGTAGGATGCCCCAATCAAAAGACCGTCGATAAAATTGTGAAGGCCGCTGGCGATGAGACTGAGATAGCCAAAGGGATGGATATCTTTTTCCTCGTGCTCATGTTGATGATGGTGGTAGAAGTGCATGCTTTTTTCCAGAATCAGGAAAAGGAACAGGCCCAAAAGTACTAAGAGCGAGGAACGGGTGGGGTTTTTAGAGGTTTCAAAGGACTCGGGAATCAAATGAAGAAAAGCGTCTCCGAAGAGGGCGCCGACCGCTAGACTAATAAGAGGGTGAAGGGCTTTTTTGAGAGTTTTGGGTTTTAACCACAAAACGATAATACATAGCAGAGAAAGCAGACTAATCACAACAACGCTGAGCAGGGTTTGGGACCAAATGGAAGACATGGTTTTTGACCTCTTTCCCAGGTTTAAAGCGTCCTAACGGTACGGAAGACGGAGTTTCCCATAAAAGAGCTGTTTTTTAAATAGATAGTTTTTAAGAAGAATCAATTCATTCAGGGGGCAAGCGATGATTGGTTTCAAGCAAGGGATGCTGTTGGGATTCTTACTGGGTTTAGCGGGTTTAGTTTCGGCGGGAGATTCGGTTTCAGGTGGATACAAAGTTATTCAAAAGGTTCCGTTGCAAGGCGAGGGCGGATGGGATTATCTCAAGCTCGATGACCAGGCCAGGCGTCTTTATATTACCCATGACACCCAGGTTTTGGTTTTAGACGCGGATACCTATAAGCAGATCGCTTCCATTGACGGGCTTCACCGCGTCCATGGAGTCGCATTGGCGGCCGAACTAGGACGGGGATTTATCACCAGCGGGGACTCCGGCACGGTGGTGGTTTTCGATCTTAAGACCTTCAAGAAAATCTCAGAAGTGAAAGCTCAAAAAGGAGCCGACGCGGTGGTTTATGATCCGGCGACCGGAAGGGTTTTTACTTTCAATGGCGATAGTGAAAATTCCACCGTGATTGAGGCTTCCACAGGAAAAATCATTCAGACTTTTTCCTTAGGCGGAAAGCCCGAGTTCGCGGCGGTGGATGGTCAAGGTCATGTTTTTAATAATTTGGAGGATAAAAGCCTGGTGTTGAAGATCGACACGAAGACGCTGAAAATTACCGACCGCTGGCCTCTGGCGCCCGGCGAATCGCCCTCAGGATTGGCGATGGATACGAAAAATAACCGGCTCTTTGTAGGCTGCCGCAACCGGAATTTAGCGGTGATGGACGCGGTCAGCGGCAAGGTGATTCAAACTTTGAAAATAGGAGAGCATGTGGACGCGACTTATTTTGACCCGGCGTCCGCTACCGTTTTTAATTCCTGCGGAGATGGAACCCTAAGCGTGGTTCATGAAGACACACCTAATCAATTCAGCCTAGTCGAAAACGCGGCGACCGCGCTTGGCGCCCGAACCATGGCTTATGACGCTAAGACGGACCACGTATTTCTGCCCGCGGCCCAAATGCAGCCTCCGGCAACCCCTACGAAGGAAGACCCGAAACCACGGCGCAAAATGATTCCGGGAACATTCACGCTGCTGGTCTTGGGTCGATAACCGTTTCAATGCCAAAGTTCTCTCGGGTTCTTTGGGGATGGGGTTTTGCTTTTCTTTTGTTCGCGAAACCCCTTTCTCTTTGGGCTGGTCCGCCTTTTGAGACCGATGATCCGGAACCGGTGGAATACCAACATTGGGAAATCTATCTGGGGTTGACCGGTATTCAGGCCCGGGAGGAAGGTTTTATTGGAACAGCCCCTTTTTTGGAGTTGAATTACGGCCCTTTGCCCGATTTGCAAGCCAGCCTCACTGAACAAGCGGCCTTTAATTTTAACGCCGAAGGAAATTTCTACTATGGTTACGGGGATACCCTTGCGGGGGTGAAATATCGTTTTATCCATGAGACTTCCGATTTTCCCCAAGTGGCATTTTTTCCTCAAATTAATATTCCCACGGGAGACGCTGCAAGGGGTTTGGGCAATGGTGTGGCTCAATATCTTTTGCCTTTATGGGTTCAAAAAAGCTGGGGTTCTTGGACCACTTATGGCGGCGGCGGTTATTGGATCAATCCGGGAACGGGTAATAAAAACTGGGTTTTCTTAGGATGGGAACTTCAAAGAGATTTATCTAAAAATTTCACCTTCGGCGGAGAAGTTTTTTATCATGGCGCCGCCCAGCAAGACCAACAGGAAGGTCTGGGGTTTAACGCGGGAGGAATGATTCATTTTGACCCGGTGAATCACATTGTTTTTTCCTTGGGCCGGGACTTTGTGCAATCGACCTATTCCTTCACGGGTTATTTGGCTTACGAATGGACCTTTCCCAACGAAAAGGGCGATTGAAGTCTTGCTCCGGCAAGAACAGGGAAGGGGTAAATTAAGGCGTTCTCGTTTATCATAGAACCTGGTTTTCTCAATTCGGCATTTGGAGGGTGAGCGTGGCGACTCCTTTGGTGGTCATTGTCCTGGCGGCGGGTGAGGGAACAAGGATGAACTCCAAAATCCCCAAAGTGCTGCATCCGGTCGCGGGGCAGGCGATGATCGATTATGCCCTTCAAAACGCCGAAGCGCTGAACCCTTCCCGCGTCTACGCGGTAGTTGGAACTCACTCCGAAGAGGTTATCCGTCATATCGGTAAAAGAGCGATACCGGTTCTTCAAAAAAAACGAATGGGCACGGGCCACGCGGTTCAACAAGTTTTGCCTTCGCTGAAGTTCTTTAAAGGTAATGTGCTCGTTCTTTATGGAGACTCCTGTCTCATCCGGCCCCAGACGGTTCAGGCGCTGCGCCAGCTTCACTTACTTCAAAAGGGAGCGGCGACGCTTTTAACCGCTCGGGTGGAAGAGCCTTTCGGTTACGGCCGGATTGTGAGGGGCCAGGACGGGGAAGTGCAGAAGATCGTCGAGGAAAAAGACGCCAACGAGGAAGAACGCCGAATTAATGAAATTAACGCGGGGGTTTGTCTTTTCAAAGCACCCGAATTGATCCAGGCTTTGAAACAGTTAACCGCGCATAATTCTGAGAAAGAATATTACCTGACCGACACGATTGATCTCATCTTAAGCCGGGGGCAAAAAGTACACGCTCTCACCGTGCCGGACCGCTCGGAAGTCTTAGGCATTAATAACCGCAACCAATTGGCCCAGGCCCACCGTCTTTTAAATTTACGGAGGGTGGAAGAACACCAACGGGACGGGGTTTCCTTCTTGAATCCGGAAACGGTGGAAATTGGGCCGCAAGTCATCGTTGGGCAGGATACAGTCATTGAAGGTAACGTGCGGCTGGAAGGCCCTACCCAAATTGGGGCGAATAGCTGGATTGAGTCCGGAAGTGTTTTAATTTCCACAAAATTGGGAAAGCGGGTAGTGATTCGATCCTCGCGTATCATCGAAAGTCAATTGGGGGATGACTGTGACGCGGGGCCTTTTGCTCATATCCGAGGCAGTTCTTGGTTAGATAAAAAAGTTCACGTGGGAACGAACGCGGAATTGAAGAACGCCCGTATCGCCACGGGTAGTAAAGTCGGTCACTTCTCCTACGTGGGAGACGCCCAATTGGGAAAAGACGTGAATGTGGGAGCCGGCTGTGTTTTCGCCAACTATGACGGCAAGAATAAGCATGAGTGTCAAATCGGCAACGGCGTTTTCCTCGGAAGCAACTCGACCCTGGTCGCTCCGGTGAAGATTGGGCCCGGCGCGGTCATTGGGGCCGGTTCAGTGGTGACCCGCGATGTTCCGGCGAAAGCCACGGTGGTGGGCGTGCCGGCCAAACCCTTCAATAAAAAGAAGAAATAACCCCTTTTTCTAGCGTTATAAAAATTTCAAAATCAGTTTATTTTCGGTTAAACTTTGGGTCCCACAATTCCATGGTCGCCTTTACTCCGGTGGGACGCTGGTTCAAGCAGACACTTTAATTAATCGAGGGAACAGGAATGAATCCAAAGGTCGCGGCACCGAACGGTTTGAAAGTTTTTAGCGGTACGGCCAATCGCGAACTAGCGCTTCGCATTTGCGAATCATTAAACGTGCCCCTCGGGGATTTGATGGTCAGCCGTTTTTCCGAGGGTGAAATCCGAATCAAGATTAACGAGGATGTCCGCGGCCGGGATATTTTTATTGTGCAACCCACCTGTCCACCGGTGAATGACAATGTGATTGAGCTTCTGATTATGATTGACGCTTTCCGCCGGGCTTCCGCACGCCGGATTACCGCGGTGCTTCCCTACTATGGATACGCAAGGCAGGACCGCAAAGACCAGCCCCGGGTGCCCATTACGGCTAAGCTGATGGCTAATATCATCACGGTGGCGGGAGCGGACCGTATTTTGGCGATGGACCTACATGCCCAGCAGATCCAGGGCTTTTTCGATATCCCGGTAGACCATCTTTACGCCTATCCGGTCATTGCCAACTATATCCGCCAGAAAAACCTCAAAGACCTCATGATCGTTTCTCCGGACGTGGGCGGCATCAAGATGGCCCGCACCTTTGCCAAGGGGCTGGGCGCGGATCTAGCGGTGGTGGATAAGCGCCGCTCAGGCCCCAACGAGGTGGAGGCAATGAACCTCATCGGCGAGGTGAAAGGCCGCACGGTTCTCATCCCCGACGACATGATCTCGACCGGCGGGTCCATGGTGGAGGCGGTGAATGCCTTGATGAAGTTCGGGGCCAAAGAGGTCTACGCCTGCTGTACCCATGGTATTTTGTCGGGAAATGCGGTGGAAAAACTGCAAAATTCGCCCTTGAAAGAAATCGTCATAACGGATACTATTCCTCTTCCCCCGGAGAAGAAAGTCTCCAAGATTAAGATTCTTCCGGTGGCGCCCCTTTTAGGGGAAGCGATCATGCGAATTCACAACGAAGAGTCGATCAGTTCGTTGTTTGACGATGTTTGATCCCACAACAACATTGAGGTTATAGAAGGAGCTGTGCTGAAATGAAACAGGTACCCTTAGCCGCCAAAGTCAGAACTATCCGGGGCAGCAGCCGGTCACGCCGCCTGCGCTCGAGCGGATTTGTTCCAGCGGAGATTTACGGCCACAAAGAACAAAACCAATCCATCGAGGTCTCCGAAAAAGAATTCGGAAAGATTTTGACCTCCGCCAAGGGCGAGAACATTTTCTTCGCCTTGAATATCGAGGGAGCCAAGAGCGGCGAACCCGTGCTGGCCGTTGTGAAAGAAATCCAATTCCACAAGGTGAACAACACCGTTCTTCACGCTGATTTTCATAAAGTGAACATGAAAGAGAAGATCCGTATCAAGGTTCCGATCCGCATCATCAACGCCGAACTTTGCGAAGGCGTTAAGGCGGGTGGTGTTTTGCAAACTCTGATGCGCACCTTGGAAGTTCAATGTTTGCCGACCCAGATTCCCGAAGCCATCCAAGTGGATGCCCTCAACTTAGCCGTCGGCTATTCGGTCCACGTTTCGGACTTGAAACTGCCCGAAGGCGTAAAAGCTGTTCAAGGAGCTGGTAATGTGGTGGTCTCCGTGGCCCAGCAGATGGCGGAAGAAGTTAAAGCCGCTGTCGCGGGTGCCGTCGAAGGCGCAGCCGCCGCTCCAGGCGCAGCCGCCGAGCCGGAAGTTCTCACGGCCAAGAAGAAAGAAGAAGGCGCAGCCGACGCGAAAGCGGGCGACAAGAAGCCGGCCGACAAGAAGTAAGCCGAAGCTTCAAGTTTTTCAAAAGCCATCCAGGGTTTTCCTTGGGTGGCTTCTTTTTTTTCAGGTCTTTTATCCCCGGTTTGCCGGGTCTAAAAAGAGGGTCGCATGGACAAGGAAAATTGGCTGGTGGTGGGGCTGGGCAACCCGGGCGAAAACTACCGCCCGACACGCCACAATGTGGGATTTCGCGTAGTAGAAGCCCTGGTTCTTAAACACAACGTCAAATTACGGGAGAAGGACAAGGCCATCTTCGGGAGCTTTTTCCTGGAAGGCCGCGAGATATTTTTGTTCT
>CAWKIY010000055.1:0-3873 GCA_963849245.1 candidate division FCPU426 bacterium
TGATTTCGCTTTTAGAAGCCATCACCCTCACCCCCATGCGTTGCGCGGAGTTCGTCCACAAAGCGGACGAACACACTCCTTTTAATCACTTCGTCAACACCCAATTCGGCCGCCTGTCGGACTTTTATACGCGCAGCCTGGTTTGGTCTTTAAAATTTCGCTGGCTTGTCGTTCTCATCGCCTTAGGGATTTTTGCCCTATCGCTTTTCACAATTAAATACGTTAAAAAAGACTTCGTTCCGTCAACCGATATGGGCGTTTTTATTGTTAATCTAAAACTCCCCGTTCAATATTCTTTGGACCATACCGACCGGGTCATTCGTCAATGCGAAGACATGATTCGGTCCAGAGGCGAAGTCAAGAATCTTTATTCAGCTGTGGGCGGATTGAATATCAGCGTGGGTCAAAGCGAAGCGGTCTTCTCGCCGAATACCGCGGCTTTCTTTATTACGATGAAAGACCCGGGCCAACGGCCGATTGTATCCGCTTCTGAAAAAGAACCCGCTAGCGGAATGTGGGCTTGGGCGGTCAATCTTTACCGAGGCATTTTCCGCCAGCACCTGAGTCAGGAAGAATTCGCCGATTGGTGCCGCAAAACTATCGCCCAGACCTCTCCTGATATTTCGATCTCCGTACAGGACCTTTCCATGCAGGGATGGTCGGCGGGAAAAGGCTATACCGCTGAACTTTTAGTCACGGGACCGGATTGGGGCACCCTCGAAGACTCCGTGGTCAAAATCCGTCAAGCCCTGCATGCCAGTCCCAAATTGGCTGATGTGGACGACAACTTCCTGAACGGCCAGCCCGAACTTCGGGTTATCCCCAATCGGGTCAAGTCCGCCGAGCAGGGAGTTAACATGGACGACTTGGGCAATGTGATCGCCGCCACCATTGGAGCCTATCAATTTCAGGGAACTTATTTTCATGAGGGCGGACACGATAACTATATTGCCATGCGTGTGCCGAACGACCAGCGTAAAGGTCCCGACTCGATTAAAGATATCTATGTCCGAAATAACCGTGGGGAAGTGCTGCCGACTTCCGATGTCGCCAGTCTTCAAACTGTTCCATCCCTTCAACAAATCCCCAGGGACATGCGTCAAAGAGCTGTTTTTTTCTACGCGAATCCGGGCCCCGGTGTTTCCCAGCAGGAATGTTTGGATGAGGCCGTACGCATTTGCAAAAGCATCTTGCCGGCGGGATATAACATCGCTTTGACCGGCTCTTCCCAATCAAATTCAAATTCCCTCGGCCAGCTGCTTTTCGTCATGATTTTAGGAATCGCGGTGGCTTATATGGTTTTGGGAAGCCAATTCAATAGTTTCATCCATCCTATCGTTATTCTTTTAGCCTTGCCCTTTAGTGTCACCGGCGCTTTCTTCTCCCTCCTTGTGACGGGACAAGCCTTAAGTATTTATAGTATGGTCGGTATTATTCTTCTCATGGGTTTGGTAAAGAAAAACTCGATCATGCTTGTCGATTTCACTAACCAACGCCGCGCTGAAGGCATGGATGTCCATGAAGCCCTGCTAGCGGCTTGCCCCATACGTCTGAGGCCCATTTTGATGACCTCTTTCGCTACGATTGCCGGTGCCGTACCCGCGGCCTTAGCCTTAGGTCCGGGTGCTGAACTCCGCCAGCCTATGTCTATCGCCATTATCGGGGGAATTCTTTTCTCCACATTTCTCACTTTGGTGGTTGTTCCTTGCGCTTACAGTTTGATGTCGGGTCTTGAAAACCGCAAAGCCCACCATGCCACCGGTTATGAAAATTACGGGGATGGAAAAAAATCGAAAAATTCGAAAAAAAGTTTAAAGCCGCTAAAAAAAAGCCGGGCCTAAAATCCCGGTTATTCAATTAAAAAGCCTAAGGATTAAACATCCTCAGGCTTTTTAATTTTCGACCTATCGGCCCGCTCTCTGAATTGTCGTTTTTGTCTTTAAATCCGGAACAATCCTGATCAAACGCCGCTACCTGAATTCCACATCCTTCTAAACCACTCATCATCAAAAATGATTGTCAACGGTCCAAAAGTGACTTTGAGCCCCTACTGAAAGTAGTATAATCAAAAAAGTGTCTCACAAAAATCCGGAGAGAACCCGCCTGAAATCTAAAACTCCTCGTTTCATCCAAAACCAATACCCTCTTATTTTTTTCGTCTTTTTTTATCTGCTCTTTACTCTTTTCACTTACCGCGATTACGGAATGACCTTCGATGAATCCGGAGTTTATGCCCGGGGAATCGGCCTTGCCCACTATCTGGTTCACGACGATTTTCCCGGTTTTGTGCTCAGAAACGCGACCGATGACCAGGATTTCTACGATCACTTTTATAGTACGGCCCTGCATCTTTTAAATCCTTCAGGAACTCTGGACCAATACCATTGGCTCAATCTGTTTTTTGCCCTATTTCTTTTTATCGCCTTGTTTGAGTTGCTTCTCAGCCAGACTCAAAAACCCTGGCTGTCCCTTTTAGGACCCATTTTTCTTTTTCTGACTCCCCGTTTTTTAGGAGATATTCCGGCGAATCCTAAGGACATGCCCTTCGCCGTCTTCTACTTTTTAACCCTCACCGCGATTTATTTTTTTCACCGCCGCCCTCAAACCCGCCCCTTGGTAAAAGTTTTAATTTTAGGGATTTTTTTCGGACTCACCCAATCGAGCCGCATCATGGGTTTTACCCTTTACGCTGTTTATATACTTTTTGATCTTCATTTTTATTACCACGAAAGGAGACACTCCTCCAAAGAATGGGGATCCCATCTCTTCAATAGCGGCGTCCTTTTAATCGTTATTTTCTTTATTTCTAATTTCTTAATGGTTGTTACTTGGCCTTATTTAGGCGGTAATTACTTTAATCACTTATGGCAATTGCTAACCCTCTCGGCTGATTTTGCTTGGAATCAAAAGGTTTTGTTCCTTGGCCAATTTATTCCCAGCACTCAATTGCCTTGGTACTACCTGCCTTTGTGGATTCTCATCACGACTCCTTTGTTTGTCCTTCTTTTTGCCGGGGCTTCTTTAATATTGGTCCAAAATAAAATGAAAAATGAGTTATTCATTCTGCTCGCCTGTGCCCTCAGTGTGAATCTGGCGCTCGATCTTCTTTTAAGGCCCGTGCTGTATGATGGCTTAAGGCATTTTTTGTTTCTTCTGCCTGTAATCGCCGCCCTAGCGGCCCTTTCGGCTGTCCATTGGCTGCAAAGGGCAAAACGAAATACTGTTTTTAAAATAACCCTGTCCGCTCTGGTTTTAAACGCGGGTATCGTTGGAATTCATCTTTTCCGGCTTCATCCCTACGAATATGCCTATTTCAATGAACTTACCGGCGGTCTGAAAGGCGCGCAGGGAAACTTTGAGACGGACTATTGGGGCGCCAGTTTTAAGGAAGCCGTGGATTGGTTGCAGCGGCACGAGACTCAGGACAGCAACCGAATTTATACCGTTACCGGCAGTGGAAATTCCTACCAAATTTTTTGTTATTTCAAACCGAATCTGCGCTGGGTAGAGATGAAGGATCTCAAAGACGCCGACTATTATATTTCCTACACCCGGGGCGAAAAAGACCTGCTGGTGGATAAATCCAAAGTAATTCACGCCGTGGAACGGGAAGGCGTTCCACTAAATTATATTTTTAAACTGAAGTAATATCCCTGTTGAGTTCCCGCATGACGGCTTCCGGACCTTTTAGAATAAAAGTCTCAATCCCATCCCGGCAAATTTCTACCGCCCGATCAATTTTCGGTTTCTCTTCCGGGGTGAAAGAAGAAAGAACGTGATCCGCTCCCCGGCCCGGAGGAGGCTTTTCAATCCCGACCCGAAGCCGGGGAAAATTGGAGCAGCAATACGGAACCGAACCGAGAAGGTAGACAT
>CAWKIY010000056.1:0-59756 GCA_963849245.1 candidate division FCPU426 bacterium
CGCATTCTACCCTTTTAATTACCTGACCCTACCTTTTTCAGTGCCTTATGGACTGGGAGTCTTCTTTTTTCTTCACGCCTTTTGGTCCGCTTGCGGAATGCATCTGTGGTTACGCTCCCTCAACCTTTCTTCCAACGCCTGCCGGGTCGGGGCGATTCTTTTCGCCTTTTCTAATTTTTTCTGGCTGGAAATCATTCACCCGCCTGTCATCGCGGCCTTCGCCTGGCTCCCCTGGCTTTTCGCGTCGGTGGAAAACCTGAGTCAAAACCCCAAACCTCGAAACGCTTTTTACGCCGGTTTGGCTTTCGCCATGCTTTTTCTCTGCGGCAGTTTTCAAATAACCGTCGGGGCCCTTTACGCCGCCGCGTTTTATTTTCTTTTCTCACAATTGAAAAATAGACCCTTAAAATCTTTCTCCAACAAAAGCCGCTTCTCTCTCGCCTTGTTTATACTCTGGGGGCTTCTTCCTTTATTCGGTCAATTGATACCGACGCTGGAATTTTCCGCTCTAACCGAACGCCGGACGCCCAATCAATCTTATGAAGAGTTCAATGGAAACTTAGCGCTGAAGCCCGCCACCCTTTATCAATTGATTCTTCCAAGGATAAGCCTTCGAAAGGATCAAACCATTGATGAGGCTCTGCTGGATACTCACGGCGATCCCAAAAGCCCTCCGACCCTTGTCGGAAATTTGGGTTATCTTGGAGTTTTTCTTCCTTTCCTAATTTTCCTGGCTTATCAAGATAAAGAAAAAAAGAGCGTTTATTTTCTTTCAGGTCTTGGCCTTTTTTCACTTCTGCTTTGTTTTGGGAAATTCACTCCTCTTCACCGCTGGGTCTGCGACCTCTTGCCGGGATTTTCCCTGATCCGGGTGCCATTTCGGTTTATTTACCTTTACGTTTTAGCCACGGCTGCCTTGGCCGCTTTTGGCTTCGCGGCTTGGGAAACAGCGATGAAAAAAGCGGATAACCGGCGGAAGGTGTTAATCACGGGAAGCATTTATCTTTTTCTGGCTTATCTTGCGGCGCTTATCAACCCCGCTCAAACTTGGGCCGAATTGGTTTCACTCGCGCTCGGCGCCGCTGCACTAGCGTTGGCGGCCTGGAAACCCTCCCAAATTAAAAAGGCTTCCCGCCTTTTGGCGGCATCCCTCGTCCTCCCCTTATTTCTCACCGGCTTGACCGATTTCAAAACCGCGCCCGCTTCTAATTTTGATTATGAAAAAAATTCCTTTTCACTTTCCCAAATTCAAAAACAGATGGGTCCTTTCCGGGTCGTTTTTGACAACGCCCATATGGCTTACCCGATTAACCATGAGGGACGGATGGATGTGGAGGTTTATCCTCAAAATGCCTCCTGCGTTTTAGGCCTCAAGGATAACGGCGGCTATAATCCGTTGATTTTAAACAGTAAGAAAGACCTTCAGGACTTACCCCTCACGGCTTTGATTCATATCGGGGCGGTCGGTGGCATTGTTTCCGGAGTGGATCACGGCCCGATCCCCGGTTTTTATTTGAAATCCCTGCCGCCTTTCTTCTTGCACCAAACCAACCAGCCGCCCCTTTATGTCTTCGCTCCCGGCTCCGTGGAGGTTGTCGAGGACCGGGAAAACCGCCTGAAAAAGCTCAAAAATCCCGGTTATGACCCCTATCAACTGACTCTTCTTTCCGAACCCCTGCCGCCCACGGCCGCCGGAACCCTCTCCGCCCAAAAAATTCAACTTCGTTACCAGATTCAGCAAGACGGACCCTCAGAACAAAAATACCAGGTGGAGGCTGACCACAATTGCGTGGCGGTTTTCGCCGAAACGATGTTCCCCGGATGGAAAGCTTTCGTGGACGGCCAGCCTTCCCCGCTTTTCACCGCTGATCACGTTTTAAGGGCGCTTTATCTGCCGGCGGGACCGCATCGGGTTGAGTTTAAATACGAGCCCTTCTGGTGGCGGCCGATCCAAGCGGGTTCGGCTCTCTGGCTTCTCATCACTTTAGGTTTTCTTCTCAAAACAAAATCCGCTTCCGGGAAAAACCATGCGTAATGTTCTTCTTTCTGCGCTTAAAGAAACCCATCACCGGCTGGGCGGCCGGGGCTTGGGAAAAATAAAAATACTCAAAGACGCCTATGAGTTTTTCTTCCAACTCTTCAGACCCCGCTTGGTCCTGGTGCAGGGCCACCGGATGTGGCTGGACGAAAAAGACACATTGGAACTGGCTACACGGGAAATTTACGAGCCTTTAGAAACTGAAATTTTTAAACAAGAGATAAAGCCGGGTCAAACCGTTTTGGACATTGGAGCCAACATAGGCTATTACACCTTGATTGCCGCGAAGCTGGTAGGACCCGGCGGACGGGTTTACGCTTTTGAGCCGGACCCGGCCAATTTCCAATTGTTGAAAAAGAACGTCGAACAAAACGGCTATGAGAATGTCACCTTGGTGAACCGCGCAGTCGCCGACCGCAATGGCTCCGCAAAACTTTACCTGAACGAAACGAATAAGGGCGATCATCGCATTTACGATTCCAAAGACGGACGGCCTTCGATTACTATTCAGATGATCCGGCTGGACGAATTTTTTAAAAAAATAGACAAGAAGGTTCATTTCATTAAAATGGATATCCAAGGCGCGGAAGCCGCCGCGTTGAACGGAATGAAAGGCCTCATCCGCCGAAATCGGCCTTTGAAGCTGGTAAGTGAGTTTTCCCCGGGCAGTCTAAAACTCTTTAAACAGGACCCTTGGAAGTACCTTCAAACCCTTCAAAAACTGGGGTTTAAACTTTCCGAAATTTCAGAAAGTGAAAAATCGATTAAGCCTTTTCGGTTATCCGCCTTGAAACGCCGTTTGACCGACGATAGTAACGATTACACTAATTTGTTTTGCCTTAAAAAATAATCTCAAAGGACTCTTATGCTGACCCAGAACCAGTTCGTGCGTTCCCATGGCTTGGGCAACGACTATATCGTGATGGATCCGGCCTCCCTTTCGTTTAAGTTGACCCCCGCGAATATCATCCGCATTTGCAACCGTAACACCGGTGTCGGGTCCGATGGCATCCTGGCCCTGGAAAAGTCCTCCTCATCTGAGGCGAAACTCCGTATTTATAATCCGGACGGCAGTGAGGCTGAAAAAAGCGGTAATGGCCTTCGCATTTTTTGCAAATTCCTGTTTGAGCACGGCTATACCGAAAAATCCTTCTTTGAGATTGAAACCGCCGGCGGCAAAGTGCAGGCCCAGCTCCACTTGGTTCTTGGCAAGGCCCCCACGGTCACGGTAGAAATGGGAAAGGCGACTTTTGATTCGGCCATCATCCCCGTTTCGGGCTTTACCGGGGAAGTGGTGGAAAAAAAGCTGAAGTTGGAAAAAGCGGGTAAAGAACTGACCGTTACCTGCGTTTCGGTTGGCAATCCCCATTGCGTGGTCTTTTATGATGATATTGAGGCCGCTGAGAAGGATATCCATGTTCTTGGCACCTTATTGGAAAATCATCCCCAGTTCCCCAACCGCAGCAATGTTCAGTTTGCTAAAGTGGAGAACAGCAAGGAAGTCTCCATCCGTATTTGGGAAAGAGGCGCCGGTTATACCTTGGCCTCCGGCTCTTCCTCTTGCGCGGTAGCCGCCGCCTGCGTCAAGACCAAGCGCACCGGCGGGGATTTAACCCTTCACATGCCCGGCGGAGATTTATCCTTAAAAGTAAGCGAGCATTTCGATTTGACCATGCGGGGTCCGGTGGAAGAAATCTGCGTGGGAACCGTCACGGGAGAACTGCTGACCACTCTTGAAAAAAACGCGTCCTCCAAAGTCTAAGCCCTCTCAAACCTCTCAGTCCTTCTTTCAAAAAGAAGGACTGCCGCTTTTAGTTTTAACCCTTTCTCTTTTCATTTGTTTCAAAGATTGGCTGCATCTTCAAACCAAAATTTTCCTGTCGTTGGATTTAACCGTTATTTATTACCCGCTCTTTCACTGGGTTCACGATCACCTGACCCAGGGCCGTTTACCCCTGATTTCCGATTGGGCCTATCATGGGGCCCCCGTAGCCGCTGTTTCTATGGTGGGAGTGCTTTCCCCTGTATTAGGATTTTTTCACCTCCTCTCTTCCTTTCCACTTCTCTTCAACCTAAGTTTTCTTTTTCCTTTTTTCATGTATGTTTTTGGGGCCTACTTCTTGGGCCGGGAGCTGAAGCTTTCCTCGGGCGCTTCCATCCTGCTGGCTTTTCTTTGGGGTTACAACGGGCATCAAATGGCCCAATTGGACCATCTCAATGTCGCTTGGGCCCACGCTTTCTTCCCTTGGGCCTTTCTGGCCCTCCTGCATTATCTGGAGCAAAACAAGTTTTTTTGGCTTTTACTGGCTTCGCTTCTATGGGGACTGAATCTCTTTTCCGGTCATCCTCAGGTTTTCTTTCTCGAGGGACTTTTCTTTATTTTCTGGGCGCTCTTTTACCCTTCTCAAAATCTAATGAAAAGGAGCAAGGCGGTCTCCCAATTGGCACTGGGGGCTTTTGTTTTCGCCTCGCCTTTGATTCTTTTTACCGGCGAATGCCTGGGAAGCGACGGCACTCGTTTTGAATGGAGCGCCATTGACCGCACCTTTCATTCCTGGACCCCCGCTAACTTCATTACCCTGATCTTCCCCTGGTTTTTCGGCCGGGATTCCTACGACCGGCAGGGTTCGGATTACTGGTGGCAATATCAATTTGTGGAGATGCAGGTGGCTTTCTCGGTGGTGGGCCTTTTCTTTATCCTCCTCTTTTTCCACGCCCGCAAACCCCAAACCCGCTGGCTTGGCGCGACCGCTCTTTTTGGGCTTTTCATGGCTTTTGGAAAGTTTTTATTCGTTTATCCTCTGATTCAATCCCTTCCCTTTTTCTCCCTCTTCCGGGACCCGGCCCGCTACTGGTTTTTAGCCACCTGGGCCTTAGGACTGGGCGCGGCTTATGCCTGGGACGAATGGTTTGAGAAGAACCCGCCTCTTTTAAAAGGACGCCGGTTATCCCTTGGACTTTTGTTTCTTTCCGTCTTCTTCATCTTTGCCGGATGGGTCTTTTTAACCTGGGGCCAATCTCTTTTACAATCGCTATGCGCTTGGATGATTCAACATTTCTTATTGGGCGACTCGCTTCATACCCAGCCGCTGACCGCTTATCTGGACCGCCTTCCCGAAAAGCTGGGCGACTTGGCGATAAACCTCAATCCCCAAAACTTCCGGATCTATTTGCCCTTGATCATTCTTGTCGGATTAGCGGGAGTGGTTGCCAAAAGAAAAACCTGGAATCTTTCCTTTCAAAAAAGTCTTCTGTTGGTTTTAGTGTTTGTGGACCTAATGGCGTTCCGTATGCCGCTGGGCAATTCTTTTTATTCCCCGTCGGACATTCCCCAAACCCAGCTGCCGGCGGCGGCCAATCGCACTCTGCCCCTGATCTTCAATACCAACTCTCCCCTTCCCGCCCAATACGGTGAATTCGCCTTTCCCAACATGAATTGGGTTTCAGGCCGTGCCTGCCTGCCTTTTGACGCGAACCCCGCCTTGGGCCGCTACAACGAGCTTTCCAGCCGATTGGGCTGGTTCTCCTGGGTTTACAAGGACCGCGATTATCTGGGTTTTACCCACCGGCTTCATTTGATGCGGGCGCTGGGACTGGACCAGGTGATTTCCGACACCTCTCTAAAACTCCCGAAAGCGTTTAAAACCGTCCGCAAAGAGTCGCCTTTTGTTTATTCGCTTTCCGGCATTCAACCGAAAGCTTTTCTCGTGGATCAAGTTCAAATCGCTGCTTGGCCCGGTTCCATTGATCTTTTTGAATCCCCGGATTTTAATTCCTCCCGAAAAGTCATACTGGATTCATCGCTGGACTTCCCTCTGCCCGCCGACCCGGCCAAAACCTTGCCGTCGCCTCAAATCAACCGCTGGAACGAGACCCGTATTTCCCTCACAGTGGAAACCACCCAACCCTCGCTTCTTGTCCTTCAAAAAACATTCCTGCCCGGCTGGAAAGCTCGGGTGAACGACGCTCCCGTGAAACCCCTTCGCGGCGATTTTGTTTTAACCGCCATACCCCTCTCCGTTGGGGCCCAACGGGTGGAACTTTCATTTGAACCTGTTAGTTTGCGGCTGGGCTTTTTCTTTTTCCTGGTTTTTTGCGGAACTTTCGGCTTTTTTCTTTTACGCCGCCTGCTTGAGTCCCTGTAGCAAAGAACCTACAATGCCCTCCTAATTTTATTAAGGAGGCCTCCCGTGCCCGTTCAAGAAGGAAGTCCCGCTCCCAATTTCAGCCTAAAATCGACCGATGGAAGCATCGTTGAACTTTCCCGCTTTAAGGGAAAAAAGAACGTCGTACTCTACTTTTATCCTAAGGATGACACTCCGGGATGTACCAAGGAAGCCTGCAGCTTCCGGGACGATATTTCCCATATTGTGGCGAAAGACGCCGTTGTTTTGGGCGTTTCGGTTGATGATACGACCAGCCACCAAGCCTTCACTTCGAAGTTTAATTTGAACTTTCCGCTTTTGTCGGACCTGGATGGCGAAGTCTCCAAGGCCTACGACGCTTATAATCCGGAAAAGAAAATGAGCCGCCGGGTAACCGCTGTGATTGATAAGGATGGGAAGATTAAGAAGTTCTTTCCCCAGGTCAATCCTGACGGGCACAGCCAGGAAGTATTAGCCGCGTTATAAAAGCGAAACCGAACCCCGAAGGGCACCAAGGACACGAAGTAAGATCCACAATGTCTCAATCTTCTTCTCTCTGTTTTTTGAACTTAGTGTTCTTTGTGACCTTTGTGGTTCAAATATTTTGAAAATAAAAACCGAAAGGCAACCTCATGAAAAATAAACTCAACCAACGCTCCTCAATGGTAACCGAAGGCGATAAGCGGGCGCCAAACCGCGCCATGATGCGCACCGTTGGATTCAAGGACGGGGACTTCGTGAAACCCATTATTGGAATCGCCTCCGCCTGGAGCGAAATCACTCCCTGCAATATGCACCTGAACGAACTGGCCGAAAGAACCAAAGCGGGAATCCAAGCCGCCAACGGCATGGGCCAGACCTTCGGCACCATCACTGTTTCTGACGGTATCGCGATGGGGCACGAGGGCATGAAGTTTTCCTTAGTCTCGCGGGAAGTTATCGCCGACTCCGTGGAAGTGGTTTCCTCTGCCCAGCGTTTTGATGGGGTAATCACCATCGGCGGCTGCGACAAGAATATTCCCGGAGCCATGATGGGTATCGGCCGTCTCAATATCCCATCGGTCTTCATTTACGGCGGAACCATTATGCCAGGCCATTTCCAGGGCAAAGAGCTGGATATTGTCTCGGTATTCGAAGCGGTAGGCCAATACAGCGCGGGAAAAATTGACGCGCAGCGCCTCAAGGATATTGAGTGCAACGCCTGCCCTACTGCCGGTTCTTGCGGCGGTATGTACACGGCCAACACCATGGCCTCTGCCGTTGAGGCGCTGGGTATGACCCTGCCCCACGATTCCTGCCAACCCGCCATAGGCGAGCCCAAACGCTTAATTTGCGACCGCGCCGGCGCGGCGGTGATTGAGATGATCAAGAACGATATCCGCCCCAAGGACATCATGACCAAAAAAGCCTTCGAGAACGCCATCACCGTGGCCATGGTCTTGGGCGGATCCACCAACGTCGTACTGCATTTGATCGCCATCGCCAAGTCCATTGGCGTGAAACTCACCATCGACGATTTCGACCGCATCAGCAAAAAAGTCCCTCATTTGGCGGACTTGAAACCCAGCGGCAAATACGTGGCTGCGGACCTCGACCGCATCGGCGGCATCCCAGCGGTCATGAAGATGCTGCTGGAAGCTAAAATGATACACGGCGACTGCCTGACCGTGACGGGCAAAACCGTGCGGGAAAACTTGAAGGAGGCGGCGCCTCTTTCTAAGAACCAGCCCATTATCCGGCCCCTGAATAATCCCCTTCACCCCACCGGTCCTATGGTTATCTTGAAAGGCAACCTGGCCCCGGAAGGTGCGGTCGCTAAGATTTCAGGCCTCAAGGTAATTACCCATACCGGCCCCGCCAAGGTGTTTAACGGCGAGGAAGCCTCTTTTGAGGCCATTCAGAAGAAAAAGATTAAGGCGGGAGACGTGGTGGTTATCCGCTACGAGGGACCAAAAGGCGGACCCGGCATGAGGGAAATGCTGGCTATTACAGCCGCTCTCGTCGGGCAAGGCCTGGGCGAAAGCGTCGGTCTGATTACGGACGGCCGCTTCTCCGGAGGCACCCACGGCCTGGTCGTGGGCCATATCACCCCCGAAGCCCAAGTCGGAGGGCCCATCGGCCTGATTAAAGACGGGGATATGATCACTATCGACGCCAAGAAAAAAAAGCTGGACCTCCACGTAACCGCGGCGGAACTTAAGAAACGCCGTAAAAAGTGGAAGCCCATCTCAAATCCTTATCCTAAAGGAGTTCTGGGCAAATATGTCCATCTCGTTTCCTCGGCAAGTGAGGGAGCGGTCACCGATGAGTTTAAAAAATAGCTCCCGAAATCCCCTTTTGGGGAATGAGGATCCGGTTGAAAAGTAATACTTAAGAGGGCTAAAAAAGGCTGTAAAACAAAAAAGCCGTTCCTCGCGGGAGGAACGGCTTTTTTTATGTATTTTTTAACGAAAAGTGAGATTTTAACGCTTCATTTAGGCAAAAAAAATCGGATGGACCCTTGCGGATCCATCCGATAATTTTGAAGTTTCAGGTTATCAAACCTGAAACCAACACAGACTAGGCGCCGTAATTACTTGGCGGCCGGAGTCGTGGAAGCAGCCGGAGCAGTCGTAGCAGCGGCAGTCTTCTTGGCCTTCTTCGCCTTCTTAGCCTTCTTAGCCTTCGCAACCTTCGCAACTGGGGTGGTGGCAGGGGCAGCGGCCATATCATCAGCCATCGCAACGCCAGTTCCCACGAACAACACGGTCATCAAAGCAGCAATAAAACGCTTCATGCACATCCTCCTTAAATTTAAAAATAGCGGTACCGCTATTCTTATCAACAAACCCATCGCCAAACACCCAAGTGTCAGGTCGATTAAAGCGCACATTCTATGCACAGCTTATGGAGAATTCAACATTTTTAATCATCAAAAGGCCTTTGTTTTTGTTGAGTTTATTGACTTTTAAGGTTCGTTTTAAGGCTTTTTTAGGTAAGCCTTGAATTAAGAAAACAAGCGGTTATTTTCGTTTGCGGGGTTTGGGAAACCCGGGATGGTATTGCCAGGCAAGCCGGGCCGCGCCCACCGCGCCCATGTTGTCCCCTAATTTGGCCATTCGAAACTTGAGCCCTTTCAAATGAGAGGGAAAACAGCGGCTCTTGAGTTCTTTATGCATGGGTTTGAATAAAAGATCCCCCGCGCCCGAAACGCCTCCGCTGAAGATAATCATACTGGGATTAAGCAAATGAATAGCGGAAGTGAGTCCTACCCCCAGCATTTTGCCCGCGATCTCAAAAACCTTACGGGCTTTGCGACTGCCCTTTTGGGCCATTTCTTGAAAAGTCCGGGCTTCATAAGGCTGGCCCCGAAGGGGTTTCAACCGCATTTCCTTGGCTAAGCGGGCAATACCTAAAGTGGAAGCGTACTGTTCTAAAATACCTCTGTTTCCATAAACCGTTTTGGGTCCATAGGGATCCACCACCACGTGACCGATATGATTACTGACACCCCAAGCGCCTTGGTAAATGCGGCCATTTAAGATCAATCCACCCCCGACACCCGTACCCAGTGTCACACATAAAACCGCCGTTTCGCCCTTCCCCGCACCGACCCAGCTTTCTCCCAGCGCCGCGGCATTGGCGTCATTCTCGAGAAATACCTTTTTATGAAGTTGTTTTTGAAGAAAAGCCACGATCTTAACGTTGCGCCAATTGAGATTGGGGGTATAAATCACCACTCCGCGTTCCCGGTCAAGCGGCCCGGGGGAGCCCAAACCGACGGCTAGGTGGGAAGTCCAAGGAAAACCGCTATTATGGCTGGCCGCCTGGGCGCTGTCGGCGATGCGGAACATCACTGCCTCCGGGCCCAAGTGAGCCAAAGTAGGCCTTTTATCCTTGCCTAACACCTTGCCTTTAGGGTCAACCACCGCGGAAACAATATTTGTCCCACCCAAATCAATACCGATAACGGTTTGCACGCTGAACCCTCCGCCAGAAGTTAAACTATTGTAACGATTGAAGGGAGACTTTTAAACCGCAACTTGCTTAAAGGAAAGGATCTCGGAGTTTATTTTTCAGGAGTCAAAAAGGTCTCATAATCCATCTGGGGGAACAAATTATCTTTTTCTTCCAGGTCGGATAAAAGCTTTTCATCCACCCGACCCCGCCGAACTTGCTCGGTCAATTGGTAGAAGCGGGCCAGATGGATTTTGAAGCGTTTTTCCGCGTAAGAACGGTAATGACCCGCTTTCATCATGAAGGCCCAATCGCTGGCCTGGCACAAAAGAAGCTCGCGCGCGGCTTGGGTTAAAGCCCGCTTTACCGTGCCCCGGATGAGCCCGGAGGCCTCCACCAAAGCCGACAGTTCATCGCAGGCGTTATTGAGATAAGGATAAATCCAATCATTGGTTTCATTGAGCCAGAACTCCGAATAACCGCCTAAACCCCAGGAAGAAAAAACAGGCTGGGTCGGCTGAAGACGGGGATTTTCCCGCAGGTATTCCAAGGGTGTCAAAAACCGCAGAGACTCCGATGTCTGATGGTTCTTCTCAAAAAGAAAATATAAAAAATCAGGCCCCTCGTACCACCAATGGCCAAACAATTCGGCGTCATACATACAGGTAATGAGCGGAGGATGCTCCATCAAAAGAGCCGTCTCCCGCGCCTGTTTCAGCCGGCGCGAAAGAAAGTCGCCGGCGTGTTCCCGGGCTTTTTTCAGGGCCGCTTCAGGCTCATAGACCCGCTTATCTTCCGTGGCGCCCGTAACACGGTAATATTTGAGACCCGTAAACCGGCGAAGCCCCTCAGGCTGAAGATAGGGATGTAGTTCGCTGTCCGAGAGATCGTAGCCCGCGTCCCGGTAAAACTCCCGGTAAACGGGATCTCCAGGATAGCCTTCCTGGGAACTCCATACCTGCTTGGAGCTTTCCTTATCCCGGGCGAACACCGCCACACCAGAAAGACAGACTGCGGGAGCGAAAGTACCGTACTTGGGCCGGGGCGCGGCCTGAAGCAGTCCATGGCTTTCCAGGAAGAAATACTGGATGCCGTATTCTTTTAACAGGTAATCCTGGCCGGGCTGATATCCGCATTCCGGCAGCCAAAAACCCCCTGGCTTTTGGCCAAAAAAAGACTCGTGAAGCTGAAGCGCGGTTTGCACCTGCGCTCGAAGCGCGGCTTCCCGGATTCCCAACAAGGGGAAAAAACCATGAGTTGCCCCGCAGGTGATCAGTTCCAACCGGCCCAAATCTTGGAATTTTTTAAACCCTCCCGCCACGTTATGGCCGTACTGATTCACAAAGTTTTCCCGGTAACGGCTCAGTTTCTCAAGGTACATGCGGACCACGGGTAGAAATTCGGCGGAGGATTGAAGCCGTTTTTCTTCCTTTCGAGCCAGGGCGAGAAGCTGATCCACATAGCGTAAGGCCCTCTTTTGTAAAAGCGGGTCCAAACACATGGAAAGAAGGGTGGGAGAAACCGAAAGAGTCATCCGAAAAGGAATTTTGTTTTTTTCTAATTTCTCAAAGACCTCCAGCAAAGGCAGATACGTTTCAAAGAGGGCTTCGTAATACCAATTCTCTTCCAGAAAATAATCATGCTCGGGATGACGTACAAAGGGTAAATGGCAATGAAGCACCAGCGAGAGAGAACCGACGGAAGGGGTCAACAAGGGCCTATCCTTAAGGAAATTTAAAAGGGGGAGGCGGAGTAAAAACCCCGTTTTCGTTTTTGGCTTTCAGCGGAGGAGTTCCCTCCCGGGATAAACGAAACGTCCGAAGCGTAGCCCTGTTCATGAAAATAGTTGAGCAGCGCCGGGGCTGGCTGCCATTCGGGATCCATTGAGGAAGACCAAAAAGAGGCGGAGGCCTCCGGAGTCCCAATGGGATTGGACCGGGCATAAACCCAATAGCGCCCCTCAGGAGTCCTCTGCGCGATCTCGAGGAAATAACTGCCGCCCGGCTCATCCAACTCGACATAGCGGTTCATTTCACCAGGCGCCACCGTGATTTCATAAACAAAATGGTGTTCGCCGTTCTTCCCAATCTTAAAAACCCTTAAAACCATAAAGCTATGCTTAAACTCTTCTTTCAATTCCTTTTTCACTTCCTGGATTTTTTCCGGAGTCACTTCCCAATAGGTAAAAATACAGTGGGGATCCCGGACGAAAGCCACCAGTTGGGTTTCCCCATACCGGGGAAACTGATATTTAACGTTGGGAACGGCGGAGGCTGCGGAGGAAGCTTTTTTAGATTTTAACCGGCTGACCGGTTTCGAGACCTTGGGCAACGCGGTGATCAATTTGAGGGTTTTCTCTTTTTTAACCGAAGATTTAGTACGGCTTGAACTTTTGGACTTTTTAACCGCGGTCGTTTTTTTAGGGGATGGACTCGTTGATTGTTTCTTGGGCCTCGGACTGGAGCTAGCGGAAGTTTCTTTTTTCTTTCGGGGCATAGATTCCCTCGATCAAGAAGCGGATACCATCTTTGTTTATCTTCTGTTTTTTGGCTATAAATGGCAAGAGTATCTTCGTTTAAATCGCTTTTCGGGAGAACGTTTTAAGCGCCCATGGTCGGCACCATGCCAACAAAAACGGAACCCTTTAATGTCCCGTCTTTTAACCGGTTCAGAAGTTGAGACTAAATTGCAGCCGTGGAATTGCGCAGGACTAGTTCCAGGGAAACTTCCTGTCGCTGGGCTGGACTTTCCTTGTTTTCAACCAGTTCCAGCATCCGCAAAACCGCTAATTTACCCAGTTGTTCCTTCGGCACATTCACCGTCGTTAAGGCCGGATCGGTATAATGAGTTAGGGCCACGTTATCAAAACCCACCACGCTCAAATCCTGGGGAACCTGGCGGCCCATCTCCCTGGCAGCCTTCAAGGCTCCTGCGGCCATCTCGTCGTTGGCGCAGAAAAGCGCCGTGATTTTTTTATGTTTTTTCAATATTTCTTTGGTTTTTTCATAACCGCTATTCAAGTTCAGTTCCGAGCACTCAAACCGGTAATCCGGGTTAAAGGTCAGCGAATGTTTTGAGTAGGCTTCCTTCCAGCCTTCAGCCCGATCCTCCAAACTAGGCCGTTCCTTAGCAATTGTCAAATGGCCGATATGCTTGTGTCCCAGTTGCATTAAATGTTCCGCCGCCAGAAGTCCGCCCTGACGATTATTGATTTGAACCGTATCAATCCCTGGAAGTTCCGGGTAGTTATCAATGGCGACCACGGATATCCGGCGGTTTTTGATTTCCTGCGCCATCGTGGGATCATTGCGACCGATTAAAATAACGCCGTCAACATTTTTTTCCCGGATAATTTTGGGAAAACTTTGGTAACCCTCATGCTGGGCCGCCAAATAGGAAAAATAGAGATTGAAACCCTTTTCAATCGTTTCTTTAACAATTCCTTCAATGACAAAGGAATAAAATTGGTTGGAAATGATTTTATCTTCGGGATAAAAAACGACTCCCAAATTCCGGGTTCGTCTTCCCGCCAGCCCCGCCGCCATGGCGCTGGGGTGATAATCCAAATCTTGGGCTACTTTTTGAACCCTTTTCTTAACTTCCGCGCTGATCACCACATCCGCGCGATTATTCATAACAAAAGAAACCGTAGTGATTGAAACGCCGGCTTGCTTGGCCACATCTTTGATGGTGGGATAAGACTTGATTTTCATCGTTGACTCCAATCAACGCCGCACTAAAAACATTTTTAGTGCTAGCTTTTAATGTGCCCGCCATGGTGCAAACCCTTTGGTTCAGCAAAAGGCGTGAAGAAATCTGGCGCGGCCCAACGAAATTTATTCTACTAAAAACAAACCTCGACCTCAAAAGCTCCGGCTCAGTTCTGTGGAAATCGTTTTAACCGCTACAAAAGCCTTTAAATGGTACCTTTTTGGCTTGAGAGCCTCGTACCACTCTATGAGCTACTTAATAGTAAAATATTTCATTCTGCGAAACAGCTAGGGAAAGGACGCAGATGTTTAACCGGTAAAGCGGCATAAAAAAAGCCCCTTCCGAAAACGGAAGGGGCTTGGATCTTTTTGACCTTTTACTTTTTGGCTTTTAGGTTATCCGCTAACCCATGAACCACATCCATTAAATCGATGGGAACCGCGATCACGACCGTGTTGGAAGCCGTGGGGCCCAATCCGTCGATAGTCTGTAGTGTTCTCAACTGCATCGCCCCGGGGCTGGTCGCCATGGTGGTGGCCGCCGCGGCCAAATTAAACGCCGCTTCCTTATCGCCTTCCGCCTTGGTAATCGTGGCGCGTTTCTCTCTTTCCGCCGAGGCCTGGCGGGACATCATCTTCTTCAGTTCCTCCGGCATATCCACATCCTGGATATTAATGCCCGTAACTTCAAGACCCCACCCCTGGGTGTCCTTTTCCACCGCTGTTTCAATCATCTTGGCGATCTGCTCGCGCTCGCTCAAAAGTTGGTCCAGGGTCATCTGGCCGATGACGTCTCTCAACGCCGTTTGGGCGTACTGGGCGATGGCGTATTTATAGTCTTGAACTTTAATGATGGCGTCAGCGACTTGATCTACCTTAAAGAAAATGACACCGTTGATTTTGACCGGCACGTTGTCTTTGGTAATCATCTGCTGGGCCGGAATATCCATGGCCCGGATACGGGTATCAATCAATTTCACCTGATCGACCAGGGGGACGATAAAGAAAAGGCCCGGCCCCTTGATCGAGCTAAACCGTCCCAACCGGAATACCACACCTCTTTCCCATTGAGCGGCCAATTGAATGCCGTTGGAAAGGGCGATATCCCCTACCAGCCAAAGAATACCTACCAGCACTCCCAAAGCTGGACTCGCCGTACCCAGGGAAAAGGCCACAACCCCGCCGATCACCAGAAGAATGACAAAAACCAAACCCGATATATAGTTAATCACGATTCCCACCTCGCAAAATGAATTGAAACCAAAAAATCAACGGCTCGCGTCTTTTTCAAAACCAATAATCCTCTTTTCCGAATCCCCTTCCACAATCAACCGGCTCACTTGCTTGAATTCCGGCGTACCCGCCTTCTCGGTCCACTCAAATAGGGCTGCCTCGCTGGTGGTCAGCACCACCCCCGACTTCTCCATCCGCCGCAGGCCCAGCTCCAAATCCATCGCGTGCCGGCTCCCCGCCGCGTCCGCCGCCAGATAAACCTGAAACCCCGCCGCGATCAAGTCCAGCGCCGTTTGAAGCACGCACACATGAGCTTCCACACCCGCCAATAATATCTTTTGAATGTTTCGGGATTGGAAAAAACCGGTGACTTCGGGCAAAACGCCGCAGCTAAAAGAGACCTTCTCCAGCTTAACGGGAAGAAGGTCGGCTAATTCCGGCACCGTAGGCCCCAAACCCTTGGGATACTGCTCGGTGGCGTAAACCGGTACATTCAATAAACCGGCTCCTTGAATCAGTTTGGAGATTTGGGAAATTACCGCGTCCCCGCCGGGAATCTTGTCCATCAGCTTGGCCTGAACATCAATGACCAGCAAACCGCTATCGGTTCGGCTCATTAATTGGGAACTGCGCATGAAAACCCCCAGGAACTTTAAAGCGTTGTCATTTTAACACGGCCCTATTCGGCAGGCGCAAGACCCAGCTGATGCCGGGCTTCCCGAATTTTAGGATGGGCATCCGTTAAAAAAGCCTGTAATTGCTGGATATGCCCCAGCCGCTCCGCGGGAGAAAGGGGTTCTTCCGGAAGACAATGGGATTTCAATTCTTCCAAGAGCTCAGTGTGTCCCTTCTGCGCCAATTGTTTGGCGTAATCTCCCAGTTCGCTCCAGGCGCTTTGCGCCGCACGGGTTAAGTTCAGGTCAATTTTCTCCAGCGCTTCCGCCGGAATCTCCGGACAATCGGTTCCAAAACTTCTTCCGACCTGTTCCATTAAGGGCGTCCGATTTCCCACCAGGTCCGAACCCAAAACCCAAATGATGATTCCCGCCAGGCCGTGGCTTTTCACGTAGTCGCATTTCAGCTCAACCGATCGGGGATTGTCGTAAGTCACCAGGCCCGTTCCAGAGGCACTCTGAAGATAAGGCGCCTGAGCGCTCTTATCCCATTGTTCGTGGAACAAACCCGCCCGCTCCAAATAAACCGTGTCGGTGTAGCGCAGCCCGGATATCTTGGGCCATCCCGCCGGCACGGGATCGTTCCAGGCGGCCACGGGAAAAAGTTTGCCGTAAAAAGGAATACCTAAAAGAGCCTGCCCCGGCTTGAGGCCGTATTTCTTTTCCAGCCGGCGCACCACCTCATCGGTGGAGATACCGTCTTCCGCCTTGCTCCCCGGCACCGAATAAAGATTGGCGTGATGATAGGCATATTCACTCCAGGTCCCGGAAAAATCGTAGGTCATCAGGTTGATATAATCCACCGACTGGGAAATGACTTTCCATTCAATATGCCGGGCCCACTTGTCCCCTGACATCACCGCGGTCGTCAAAATCCAGCGGGGGAACCGGGCCCGCAAAGCTCTCATGAAAGAAGTGTAGGCGATCCTTTCGGCGTCGGTCTGGGCCCCTTCTTCCCAGTCGATATCCACGCCGTCATAGCCGTGGTCTTCAATCAATTTTTCCAGTTCGTTAAAAAGCCTCTCCTTTCGGGAAGGTACTTTTGTGATTTCCATCCAAGTCGAAGCCTTCATGGAAGCCCCGCCGAGGGAAGCGATCAGCTTGACCCCGTGAGCCTTGGCCCTTTGGGTTAAGACCGGGTTGAAATAGTTTTCCGGCACGGGAATATGACCGTCCTGATCGGGCCTTAAAAAAGACCGAGCGACATGGGTGAGGCTTTCATAAGGATAAGCTTCGGGGGGATAAAGACCGTCCATCCATTCAGCGGAATAGGCGAAAACGATCTTCCGGGACCCGGCCCAAGCCTGGTTTAAAAGCAGCGGAAGAAAAACCAGGGCCAATAAGGCGATAAAAAGTTTTAGCTGAAAAAAGGCCAATTTCTTCCTTCTCGGTCTATTTAAACCGCCTCTTGCGTCTAAACTGACGAGTATCATACGATGAAAGAGTTGCTCGACAAAGAATTTAAGGAAGCGGTTCCCATGAAACAGTTCTCCCTTCAAACCAAATCTCTTTTATTTTCAATCGGCTTCGGCTTTTTAATCTGGACTCTTTCCGGATGCAGTTCGCCCAAATCAGCCCAAGGGGTATATGAAATAACCGGAGCCTCGGGCAGTATCGCGACGACGATCATCTACTCCCCCAGCGGGGCTGGAAGCAGTGTCACGGTGTCCAGCGCGAACCTGCCTTGGAGCGATAGTTTCATGGGGACCGAATCGGAAGGGAGCTACCAGGGATCGGCCGTCTATCTGAGCGCCTATGACCCTAACTCGTCACCCATCACCTTCAACATTACAGAAGATGGCGCTTCCTACCAGCACAGCTACGCCACCAGCGGCACCAGCGTCACCCTGATCGGCAATTTCTAAAAACCGCATAAGTCTTTTGAACCACCAAGTACGCGAAGAGCACCAAGTACAGAAAAGAATGATTAAGTTAATCTTTCTTTGGCTTACTTTGTGTGCCCACCCTCTTTAACAAAGATAAATAAAGAGGTCGGTACGACCCCGCATGATTATCTTTCAATCATGCCAAAGGGGTGCTCTTCGTGTACTTGGTGGTTCAAAAATTTTTATTGCTGATCAGGCGGAATCCAAGAAAGGGCGATCCGGCGGATAAGCGTTCCATCCTTGGAGAAGAGCGCGTAATACTGGCCGTAAGGCAAAAGCCGTCCCTGGTCGTTTTTTCCGTCCCAGGAAAGCCACGATTCTTTTTCATAACCCACATGCTTGTCGTAAAGCGTATTCACGTGATTTCCCTGTCCATCCACAATTTCCAATTTATATTCGCCAGGACCATCGGCGAAACTCACGTCAATATTGACCGGAGGATTCACGAACACAATCGTTTCCGGCATCGTTAAGGCCGCGGCGGTTTGAGGAATGCGAGTGGCGGTCGGGATTACCCGGGCAGGCACCCGCGTAGGCTTGGGCCGGTAACGCCTAATCGGCGTCGCGGTCGGGGCCGGAGGAAGCGGTAAAGGCGTCGCCGTGGGACGAGGCCGGTAATGGAACACCCTCGTCGGGGTCGAGGTCCAAATAACAATGGGTGTTGGTGTTGGAATTTTCGGCGGCGCCTTGTGACGGACAATAGGAATTGGCGTGGAAGTAGGTGTAGGAATATAAGGCGTCGGAGTCTTCGTCGGCCTCGGCGGAATGGGAGTAAAGGTCGGCCGGGGCGGAACCGGCGTGAAAGTGGGACGGGGAGGTACCGGTGTGGCCGTCGGCTGAACCTTGGGCGTCGGTTTGGGTTTTTGCCGCGGCTGGATACAGCCGGGCGGGTTCACAACCTCAAGCGGAAATGTCTGGCGGAAAAGCCATCTCTCACCCACGTGCGTCACGAGCATCGCGTCATTCTTAAAAGTCGAAAGATAGGAAGCGGGCTTGTGGGTTTGAGGATCGATTAAGGTAACGGCCAAACTCATCGACGGGGCCGAAATCTTCGCTGGCGCCCAAGCGCTGTCGTCAAAATCCGGGTCGGCCCATCCGGAAGGATTGGCGACGGTCTTGTCCCCGTTATGGTAATTCAAATGCTTGCCGTTATCGCTGCTGGTGATCATCACACTGGTATTATCGGAAAAGGTAATGTTCAACACATAAGCCACTCCCAGGGTGTCACCGGTCACGTCCGTTTCGTCGGAGTCGCTTCGGCGCTCCACTGTCTCGCTGTATTCCAAACCCAGGCAGTTGGCCTCCACGAAATAACAAAGCTGATCCGTCGTCAACTCAACCGTCACGTAACCCTTGGACTTGCTCATGTTCGGATCCTGGTCCACGATCTCATGGCCGTTCAAATAAACGTCCGTCCAATCGCCCACGGATAATTGCAGGGTGGCGGCTTTGACGTAGCGGCCCGATTGAGCCCAAAGGGGCCCGGCGCCGAAAAGAACTAAAGAACTCAGAACCCCAAATGTCAGGAATAACTTTTTCAAAAACAACCCTCTTCACTTGAAATACCCCGCCTTCTTTAGACGCGGGAGAAAAACGAAAGGTGAATTTTATCAAAATCTATATCTTTGAATACAAAGCTTTTAGGGAAAAAGTCACCCTCATTCGGCCATTTGAAGCCGAAAGCGTTACAAACGCTTGGTTTTGGAATGCTTAAGTTGGGGCGCTCGATAATGAAGAACCCTCGTATCTTGAACCGTCACCAGGCAATGCTTGGGCAAGAAAGGTTCTACCGCGTTTAAGGCTTTTAAGATTTGTTTCGAGGTGTCGGTGACCTCAATCATCATTGGCAGATTTTCACTCAGTTCCAACACGCCCGCATCATGGATATGGGCGGCGGAGCCAAACCCTTCCACCCCTTTGAACACGGTCGCCCCCGCCATTTTTAAACCCAATAGTTTTTCAAGGAGGGCTCTGTAGAGAAGCTGGTTTCCCAGTTTGATATTTTCATCCAAATAAATCCGAAGCACTTTGGCTTTACCTAAAAGTTTCATGATCGGCTCCTTATAGTAGCTTCACTAGCATGATCCCGCCCCAGGTTCCCAAAAGACAGCCCCCCACACTTAAAATAATATTCAGGCTGGCGTATTTGAAGTTGCCCTCGGAGATATAACGGAAGGTATCCCAGCTGAAAGTGGAAAAGGTGGTGAAAGTGGCGCAAAAGCCCACTGTTAGGAACAGCCGGACATTGGGTGAAAAAACGCCCCGGGTCGTGTTCATATAAAGTACCCACGCCATGATAAAAGAACCAAGAACGTTGATCATCAAGGTTCCCACGGCGAAGGCGCTTCCCCATTTTTCCACCGCCCACAATCCCATCAAATAGCGGCTCCAGGCTCCCAACACCGCGCCCAGGGCGATCCAAATAAATTTATCCATGCGGTTCCTCCCCAAAATAAAAAACCCCTACCGGTCTTGACCAGTAGGAGTCATTAGCCCCCCAGGGGCGGTTTTGGCGAACTCCATCGCCGTTGTGATCACGATTAAAATAGTACGGCATCCCGAAGACCGCCGCAAGAAAGAAAGTTATTCTCCCGTCTGGCAAACGGCCAAAACACACTGAATCCGTGGATTTATTTTAAATCCGCCGAACGGTCGTCGGTGATTTTAAAGGTATCCATGATCTCATCGGTGGCTTGCTTCATCTTTTCAGCGTCGAGAATAATGGTGGAGCCGAACCACTCATGATCATCGACTTCAATCACGTCATATTTCCCCAGAGGGTGGTCAAAAGCGTCCACCACATCCTTGATTTCCGAAATAGGACGGCCATTCACTTGGGTCACAATGAGATTGGTCAACTTATCGTATCCCTTGTTAATTTCATGCGGCAGGACATGGGTGATTAGGACGACTTGTTTACGGCTCGCCGAGGTGTAGCCATGAAAAAATAAATCCTGCAGCTCGGGTTTGAAGTTTTCCCAGTTGGTCGTCGCGAAATAATTAATAGTCAGGGGAACAAACACAAACCCGGCCGCCGTGAAATAAGAGGGGTGCCGGTTATCCGACCGGCAATCCAGAAGGCGCGAAATCGGCTTGAGGGGCATTTTCACTTTTAGAGGCTTTCCGTCCCGGAGAATATCCAGGGTCATGGATTCACCCATCAAGTAAAAAGTGGCGAGGTAATATTCGGGGATTCGGCCTATCTTTTTCAAAGTAACATAGCCCTCGTCGTCCACGGGATACCCATCCAACGCTGTCAGGACATCCCCCTCTTTCAGGAATCCATCCGCCGATCCGTTGTAGAGAATCTTCGTGACGACCTCGCCCGTTTGTTTCGGGGGAATCTTGAAATAAGCGCGCAGGGTTGGATTTTTTAAGTCCTGGGTATAGAACCCTAAATCCGGAAATCCGTCATAGACGCGCCCGTTCGCGATGCCCTTAAAAAACCGCTGGATCACGTTAATCGGAATGAGTGATCCGGTCTTATCCGGTTTTCCCGTGCACTCGAAAGGGATGCCGACAAACTTACCGCCGCTAAAAACCGGACAGCCGTCGTTGATGCCGTCAATCGGCCCGTTGGTGAGGATCGCCGGCACTTGGCGTCCCCCTTCCATGCTCCAAACCATGTCCATGCCGGAAACGGAGTCTTCCTTGATCGAAAGCTCGCTTCCCCCTTGGATCAGCAGCTTGTCGCCCCGGCCCGGCAGGTCGCCGAATTCCACGGGCTTAGTGCCGGTGAAGAAATCATCGTCCTCCACGCTCAAGAGGGCCAAGTCCAAATCAAACCCGAGTTTCTCCACCTTCGCCACATAGCGCTTGGTTTCGCCGAATTTTTGAACCTCAATAAAATTACCCTTATTGATCAGGTGGGCCGTGGTCAGAACACGCTTACCCGGCAGAATCACGCCGCATCCCTGCATCTGCACCGGCGACCCGGGCTTCCAAGGCTCGTAATAATCGACATTTTGCGCGGTGGTAAAGACTTTCACCACGGAGAGTTTGAGGCTGTCATCCCCGGCCCAAGCGCAGACGCAAAGAAACAAGACCAGGCATAATCCCAACATTATTTTCAGTTTCGAGAGGATGGAGTTCATTATTTTTCCTCCTTCAAGTCAGGCGATCGGTCGCTGGGAATATCATATTGATCCAGTATTTCATCTGACGCCTGCTTGGACTTGGCCGCGTCCAAAAGAATCGTGGTTCCCACTTCCGCGGCCTTATCAATTTTAATGACATGGCGGCCGTCCTGGGGATCGTTAAAGGCCGCGATGAGATCCTTCATTTCCGAGATATTGTGGCCGTTCACTTGGGTGACAATCAGGTTGCTGTACTTGGAGTCATACCCCTGGTTGATCGAATGGGCCAGCACATGGTTGAGAAGCACGACCTGCTTTCGGTTTTCCGAGGGCAGTCCGTGGAAATAAAGGAGCTTCAAATCGGTCGGGGTATCTTTCGTGATCCCGGGATAATTGGTATTGAACGGTGTAAAGACTAGGCCGTCAAAAATGAAATAGGTCGGTTTCACGTCATACTGCACCAGGGGGATCAACCGAAGTTCGGGTTTTAAGACAACCTCCACATCCAGAAGCGCTTTATCCCGGAGAACTTTTAATTTGATCTTGTCCCCCATCTGGCGAAGGTCGAGGGGATATTGGAAATGAATCCGCTCCCCCTTACGGAACGAAATGGTCGCGTCGTTGGCGATCGGATATCCGTCGATGGATAAGAGCACGTCGTTCTTTTTCAAAAGATTCCAGGCCGAGGATTGGTAAAGGACTTCGGTGATGAGAATCCCCGTCTGATCCGGTTTCATCCCGTAATAATCCCTCAAGGAATCATTCTCCATGGTTTCCGTATAGATACCCAATGTGGGGATACCCTGGTAGCTTCCTTTTTTAATTTCCGTGAGGAACCGTTTGATGATGGGCACCGGAACGAAGAACCCGGTGTTTTGGGCTACTGCCCCGTTATAACCCTGAAAAGCGACCCCGACCATTTTTTTGTCCTTGAACACCGGCCCGCCGCTATTGCCCGGGTTGATCGCCGCGTCCGTCTGAACATCCAGGATGGACCGCATGGAATGCGCGTAAGTGGAAACCTCAATCCGGGAGACAACACCCTCCGTGATGGAGAGCTCTTCCCCGCCCACCGGAAACCCGTAAACCGCCACCTTATCCCGTTTAAAAGGCAGGTCGCCAAACGTCACCGGCTGGGTGCCCTGAAAAAACTTCGGGTCGTTCACCTTCAAAATCGCCAAGTCGCAGTCATGGGCGACAAATTCCCGTTTGGCGATATATTTCTTACTGTCCCCTTCCTTGAGGACCTCGACGAAAATCGCGTTGGAAACCACATGAGCGTTGGTCAGAATTCGGTTGCCGGGAAGTACGCACCCGCTTCCGCTGACATACTGGGGCGATCCAATCCGCCAGGGTTCATAGAAATTCGGGTCCTGCATGGTGGTAAAAATTTTAACGAGAGATTTATCCAGAGGATCATTCCCGGCGGAAGAAAGACCGGGAACGAGAAATAAGATAAAAAGAAAGAGTCCGCGAACAATTTCAAATGGGTAAAGAGACCGCTTCATATAAAGACCGCCTTCGTATGGATAACAGCGCGAGAGACAAGAAACTTCTTAAAAACGTCGATATGATAATGATATTGACGCTTTTGGAACAAGGTTTAACCCGCTAAACACCTGGAATAGCCATAAATAACCCTGAAATGACGGATAAACAATTCATAATTTAAGACGGGCGGTTAGTTCCGGGGCGGACTTGGAACTTCCCCGCCCTTTTGAAGGACGATCCAGTCCCCTTCGTCGAATATCTTCCGGTAACCCTTCGCCAAATCCGCTTGAATCATGGCCTCCACCGGCTCAAATCCATCCAAAGGCCAGCGGTAAAAATCCTTGCAAGCCACGAAATAATCGCAATCCCAGTTCAAACGATTCAACCCCGCCACGTAAATATCCTTCCGATGGGCCAAATGGGCCGCGATGGTGTCTTGGGCCATCACCGAGGCCTCCGGAGGAATCAAAGCTAAAACCCGGGGACCCATGATTTCCTCCGGCTTGAACCGGTAGAACTTCACGCGCAATAGATCCCGCAAGGGGAAAATAGGCGTCACAGCCGCGTTGAGGATAAGCGTGCCAAGGGAAACCGCTAGAATAGTTTTCCGGGCCCGGGCCGGGCTTTTTAAAAACTGGGACAGACGGTAAAGTCCATCCACGCCCCCCATATAGATAATCGGGGCGATAGCCGCGGAGTAATAGTAGGCCATGGAATAATGATGCTCAAAATTGGAGAGCATCCGCTCGGCATACAGCGGCAGGGTCAAAACAAAGAGCGGAGAAAGAAAAATCATTAACGAACAGGCCATGTATCCGCAAACCAAGGTCGTGATTTTCTCCGAGTTCGAAAAAGCCACCTTGAAGACCAAAAAGGGATCATGCAGCGCCGCCCGCAGTCCCTCGCCGGGCGAACTCCCCAGTTCGGTATAGGCCCAATGGGGATAACCGGCGCTTCCCGCCAGGTAGGGGACCAAAACCAAGGCCAGCAGGTAAAACCCGGCCGCTCCCAATCCCAGACAAATAATTCCGGGTTTCCAACGGCGCAGGATCATCAGATAAACGCCGAAAAAGAAAATCAGAATTCCCGAGTCTTCCTTGACGGTCAAAAGAAGAGCCAGGCAAAGAAAAGCCGGGGTCCAATCCTCGCTGTCGATAAAATCAACCGCGAAGGCGGTCAGCGGAAGCGCCAACAGGTCTGGATGGAAATCGCAGGCCATCGCCCTCTGGATTCCCCAGAAAAGGGTATAAGCCACGGTCCAGAAATAAGCGGGCTTCCTTCCCAGTTTTCTTCGCGTGAAACGAAAAACCGCGACCGCGCTCAAGGTGACCGCGAAAGACTGAAGAAAGAATAAAATTTCCGGCCCGGGAAAAATCCAATACAGCGGTGAGATCAGGGCGAGTACCGGATTGAAATGGTCTCCGAGCGCGTTGTGAAGCCCTAAGAAACTGCTGGAAGGCATTTGAAACCGGCTGTATTCCCAGACAATCTGGTCAAAAACCCCCAGATCCACGCCCCCCGTCTGAAAACGCCATTGCCGGATACAGGATAAGAAAGAATAAACCACCGTCAGCAGGACCAGCCAAAGGGCCAAGGACTTTTCTTGCCGAAGGGTGGAAATAACGCTGAGAGATTCCGGTCGGGCGGAGGGGTCGGGATTGCGGGAGACAGTCTTTAAAGTTCTCGGCATTAAAGAAATAGCCTGAAAGTCATTTCTGATCTTAGGATAGGGTTCAACGAAATAGATTTCATCGGACGATTATATCCGCCCCGGAATAGTCGCAAAGAACAAAAGCCGGAAAAACCGAAAGCGAATCATCTTCGTATTCTTAGATGAGGAAGTCCCTCATCCCTTAGCCCTTTCGGCGGACGACAAACCCACCTAATCGGAAAAAAGATCGGATACCGGCAAACACTTTTCCCCTCGCGGCCGTTTTTGAGTCATAATTAAACCATCTTCATCGAGGAGGCAGTGAATGCCCGACAAACCCAAGATCCAATGGTTATCCGAACCCGAAGACAAGGATTATCCGGCGGCCCAATCTTATTTGAGCCTTCTTCATACGGAAACTGAAACGATTGGTTTCGTCAAAAAACTCAAGGACGCCAAGGTGACCCAGTTCAAGGCGAAAGACATCTTCCGCGCCACCGGATTGTCCCTGCTGGGCATCAGCAATTCGCATGTCACCAAGGACCAGCAAAAAATCAAGGACGGCAAACCCCTCTCACCGCTCTTACTGGTCCGGGATCCTCAAAACGGCAAAGTGATTATCGCGGACGGCTATCACCGCCTCTGCGCGGTTTATTCCTTCGACGAGGACGAACTCATCCCCTGTAAAATCGTTTAGCGCGGGATTGGAAGTTTCACCCGGGCCAATGGGGTTGATCCAGAAATAGCCGCTCAATCGATTTAACCAGCATGGGAAATTGGATCAGGTTCAGGGGTTTAACGAGGTAAGAGTCCGCGTTTAATAAGTAAGCCCGCCGGGCGTCCTTATCGTTGTGGGTGCCGGTCACGATCATAACGGGAATACGGTTCAGTTGAAAATCGCTCTTAATTTCCATTAATACTTCCCACCCGCTGATTTTGGGGAGGTTCAAGTCCAACAGGACTAGGTCCGGATCAGGCGCGTCCGTGTAATTTCCCTGGTGGCGCAGATAAGCCAGCGCGTGCTCCCCGTCATAGGCCACCCCCAGACGCACCGGAATCCGGCACCGCTTCAGGACTTCCTTCATGAGAATCACATCGGTCCGGTTGTCTTCGGCCATCAAAATTTCAACCGCTTTCCCCGCGGTTTGAGTCATCGTGGTCATTTCCCGCCTCCTCCCCAAAAATAAGAACGCTTTATGATCGCTGTTATTTTTATTATTTTTCAATCCCCCGGGGGTCCAATTTGGGCTTGTCGATTACATAGACAAAAAAAGGGCGCCAAGTCGTTCGAGGTAAACGAAAAATTTAACCGGCCGCATTACCAATCCGCCCCTGCCGGCGTCAAAACAAAACGCCGTTTTAAATCAAGGATGGTCAACTCGCTGGATGAGCTCGAATTCTTACGCCCCTGTTTTTATTTTGTGCCCGGAGCGTTCCGGGTCGACCCTGTTGCGCTATATTTTGGATACCCACCCTGACATTTGCTGTCCCGGAGAGCTTTTTTTAGGCAAGCTCGCCGACGCCTTGGGCACGACCATTTCCCGCACGACCGCCTTAATCACCACGGATGACCCGAAAGCGGTTGAGCAGTTCACCTGGACCGAGGTGAATCGGATTCTCACGGACTTACTTTCAAGGTTCACCCAGAGCCGGGGCAAGAAACTTTGGTGCGACAAGACCCCCGCCAATGTTCAAAACCTGGAAGAACTGCGGGATGTTTTTCCCGACGCTCGCTATATCTGTCTGCACCGCGACAGCCTGGACACGGTGTATTCCTGCCTGGAAATGCGCCGGGAATTAAAACCCAACGACGCCTACACTCCCTTTGAGTCAACGCACCCCGAGTTGGTTCTTTCCTACATGCTGGAAAAATGGATCAAGCAGACCGAAACGATTCTCGATTTCGAGGCCGCCCATCCGCCCGCGCACCGCCTCCGCTACGAGGACCTCATTCGCGAGCCGGTTAAAACCCTGGATCCCCTGTTCCGTTTTTTAGGCTTGCCTTGGGAGGCTTCGATGCTGGACCGCGTTTTTACCGCCGCGCATGACCTCGGAGGCGGCGATGAAAAGATCCGGGAGACCCACAGGATTGAGGAGAAAAACAGCGAAAAAGGCGCGGATATTAACCCGGCCTTGTGGAAGCGGATACCGTCACCGCTTCTCCAACGCCAAAAAAAGCTTCACCTGATTTTGGGATATCCGATAAACCGAAAGCCCATCCGGTAACCTGAAAAAAAGATTCTCTTTGAGCTTATCAATTCATCTCTTACAAAAGCCCGCGATTACTTAAACACCGCTTCTACCAGTTTCCCCGCCTTTCGTGACATTTCTTCCGGGGTAAAGACCTGATGATCGTCCAGCCAAAGTCTCAGAAGACTGGTCACCGCCGAGGCCGCGGATTGGGCGTTATAAGAAAGCATCAACTTTTCTTTGCGGTGGCTGAAGAAACCGCCCTTGTACCGGCGCATAATCTCCTCAGAAATATTGTTCTTTAAATGTTCCAAAATAACATCCCCGGCCTTGCTCCCGATCAAAGCCTTCGCCAGCTGTTGATTTTCTCCGGCATGCTGAAACAATCCTAAAAAATTAATTCCCCCGCCGCCCGTTCCCAAAAGCTGTCCATCCCCAAAAAAGGAAACCTCAAGGTTCTCATTCCAGGCTTTGAAGAGTTGTTCCTTGTTCTCGTAATGGGAGTAAAAGGTGGCCCGGCCCACTTGGGCCCGGTCGAGAATGTCCTGAACCGTCACCTTCTCATAGCCCTTCTCCAAAATGAGGCTCAGCAGAGACTGCGAAAGCAGTTTCTTGGTCTTTCGAATTCGCTTGTCCATTCCCTTCTCCCTTTTACCGAACAAATCTGCCGCGGAGTTCGGCAACGCCCATCCTTCGGTGTGGTTTTCCCCGCGGACCCCGCTTAAATTCATGAAACCGAACAGGCTGTTCAATAACGTATAGGAGGTTTCAGATGAAAAGTCGAATAAAAAAAGCGGTGGCCTATGGTCTCTATCCCGTTTTACTGGCAGGGCTCTTCACGGTCATCACCCTGGCGGTTCAAAACCATTGGGATTACGGCAAGACCTACGGCCTGACGACACTGGCCCTGGTTCTCACGCTGATGGCGCTGGAACGGCTTTTTCCATTGGCCGAAAAATGGTCCATGACAGGCCGCAGTTTTCTGCGGGACCTGAAATACATCGCCCTCGACATACCGGTTATTACCCTCACCAAGAGCGCTTTTGGCCTGGCCGCCCTCTATTACAGCGGGCATCATTGCGGCCTATTCAGCGGGATTCCCTTTCTGGCGGGATTCCTTGGATATCTTCTGATTTTCGAATTGATCCAATATTCCTTCCACCGCTTTTGCCATGAGGGCCAAGGACCCATGGGAAGGTTTTTATGGCGGACCCATTTGGCGCATCATCTCCCGGACAAGGTTTATGTCATCATGCACGCGGTCTTCAATCCCCTGAACGCCTTCATCACCACCGCTATCGTTCAAATTCCCCTGATCCTGCTGGGCATTTCACCCGAAGTAGTCTTGGCGGCCACCCTGCTGATGGATCTTCAAAGCCTGGTCTCCCATTTCAACGTGGATATCCGAGCTGGGTTTTTAAACTATCTTTTTATCGGTACCGAGACCCACCGGTACCACCATGGCGCCAACCCGAAAGAAGCCGGGAACTACGGGAACACCCTGGCGGTTTGGGACATTGTCTTTGGAACCTTCTATTATAAACCGGGCCAAGTCCCTGAAAACCTGGGCGTCAGCCAACCCGCCGAATACCCGGACTCTAACGAGATGGTAAAAGTGGTTCTTTTGCCTTTTCAACACGGAACCGAAAATCCCTCGCTTCTTTAAGAACCGGGCTTGGAAGTTATCTAGGGTTGTCTCAAAACCACAATGCGGTTGTTGTTGGTATCCGCCACATAGAGATGGCCAGATCCATCGAGGACTAGTCCGGAGTTGTCCGCGAAAAGATTACCCACGGGCAGGGTGATTTGACCCAGGTGGGTTCCGTCCTGGCTGAATTCCTGAAGACGGGAGTTTCCTCCGTCACAGACCAGAATATTTCCATTGGGTTCCACCAGACAGCCTAAAGGTCCGCTTGTCACGCACCACCAGCAAACACTGCCGGGGGACAAAGCGGAACAATCGGCCAAAGTGTTCGTCACTTTTCCCAGATTATCGCATTTCTCAATCCGGTAATTGTAAGTGTCCGAAACGTAGCAATTCCCCAGGGTATCCACCGCCACCCATCCGGGGTAGTAAAACTGGCCCGTGGCGCTTCCCAGGCTTCCCCAATTTTGGTGGAAGCCTCCCGCGGCGTTCAGTTCCTGGACGCGGCTGTTCCCGCAGTCGGCGACATAAACATTTCCCCAAAGGTCCACCGCGATTCCCTCAGGCCGGTTAAAGTCGTTGGAGCCGCTTCCCGCCGAGGGGGCGCTGTCGCCCCACTGGGCTACCAAAACCCCGTTGGACGTGAATTTCTGAACCCGGTTATTGCCTGTCTCCGTCACATAAACAAATCCGGCCTTGTCCACCGCCACCCCATAGGGCGAGGACAGGAATCCCGCCGCGGTTCCCAAACCGCCCCATTGGGAAAGATACTGTCCTGTGGAATTGAGTTTCAGAATCCGGTTGTTACCTGTGTCCGCCACATAAACATTCCCCGCACCATCCACCGCGACGCCATGAGGCTGATTAAATTCGGTATTGCCGCTGCCGGCCAAAGGCTGGCTGTCGCCCCACTGGGTTTCATAAGCGTAAGCGGTCGCCGCGGCAGTGGTAGCCGGGCGGGTCGGGACCAAAGTGTTCTTCGCGCAGCCCAGGATCAGTAAAAAAGCGGATAACAGTAAAAACCAATTTTTCTTCACAATAAGCTCCTCGATCACCCCATCTGAAGCGGGGCTTGAATGCGTTACGGCTTCTAGACGAGATAAGCGGGCTTTAGTGCAAAAAAGGGGTGATTTTCCTCTAAAAAGTTCCCGGGAACCTTTCCGAGCAAGCGGTGTCCTATGAGGGTAAGCCGTTCAATACTTCAAACCAGGAGAAATATCATGCGATTTAAACCCTTATTATTAGCCGGACTGATGGTCTTCACGGTCTCAAGCGCCCAGGCCGCCCTCAAGGATTTCAAGGTTCAATATCAGGGCGCGGTGGTAGTGGACGACCGTTTGGTCCACGAAACCCGCCGTCAAAACTATGGCTTCCGGGTGGAAGTGGTGAACGACAGCGAAGGCGTAAAGCCCGAAACGGATCAAAACGGACGGCCCTTCGTGGCCGCAGTCCCCGGAGAGCGCTACTCGGTGCGGCTTTACAATCCCCTGCCGGTGCGGGTCGCGGTCAACCTGACGGTGGATGGTCTCAATTCCATCACCGGCCAGCCCAGCGGAATCGCGGATGGGGAGAAGTGGATGATTGAGCCTTATAGTTCCATCACTATTCCCGGCTGGCAGGTCAGCGGCGGCGAAGCCCGTCGTTTCTTCTTCACGGAAAAACCCAAGTCTTACGCGAAATGGCGCGGCGACGAGACGGGTGAAGACCTCTCGGCTAACTGCGGCGTCATCGGCGCGGCTTACTTTTGGAGCCAAGAGGAATTGAATCAATATTACGATTCTCATCCCATCTATCGTTATACCAAGCGCCCCTATCTCTGTCCCGCCCCCCGTGCCAAAACCGAAAGTAAAATGATGGAAGCGCCCGCCAGCGCGGCGGGAGAAGCGATGGACCTCAGCGCGCCGGAATCTCAACCCCAGGCCGGAACCGGCATGGGCGAGCGGGAATCCAACCCCACAATCCAGGTCGCTTTTGATTTTGACCGGGGAATGTATTCCCCCTCCCAAGCCGTCATCATCTATTACGACTTCACGAAAGCGCGGAGCCCCAACCCCTTTCCCGCCGAGAGATATTCCCCCGAAATGCCCTGAAAATTTTCAATAAAACAAAAGAACCTGGATCGATAAATGAGCCTGGTTCTTTTGTTTTTACGCCGAAACTTCATCAAACCTTCTAGGACAACTCCTCTTTTTTATGGAACAGTTGGTCAAATCCGGTTATTTTGAAAGCCATCTGTTAATCCATTTCATATTTTAAAAGGTAGCCTATATGAGAAAGTCTTGGTTTGGTTCGTGGGGATTTCTTTTGTTTTTTGGACTCACTGGACTTTGCGCCGCTCAAGACCAATCAACGCAGTATTACCAGGCCGGCAATACCTTTTATGCCCAGAAAAATTACGACCAGGCGACCCGTTATTACGACGCGGCGATCCAGATCAATCCCAACCAATGGCAGGCTTACCAAGGACTAGGAAACTGTCATTACGCCAAAGGCGATAAAACCGGATCTCTTTCCTACTATCAGAAAAGCCTCAGCCTTCACCGGGACAATCCCGCCCTGGCTTCCTTTGTCCAATCCCTTCGGACCGCGATCGCTCAGGCCCAGACCCCGGCCGACAGCCAATATTCGAAAACCGAAAAGGAAAAAATCTTACGGACCGCCGCCGGAATATCCGACGCGCACTTTGAGATAAACCCCTCCATTGGCGCGGCCCTGGAACTGGACGGGGCTGGTTCGGGCCTGGGATTCGGTCTGGGCTGCGGCGGCTTTTATATGTTCGATTCCCAATTCGGAATCGGCGGGTTGGTTCATCTTTATGTATTTGGTTCTTCTTACTCGTCGACCTCCAGTTATACGACTGATAGTTTTACACAGGGGACTGAAACGACCACAACCACTGAAAGCGTCAGCAGTCTGGAGATCGTGCCCTCCCTCAAATACAAATTCGAGGGAAAGACCTTCCGGCCTTATCTCATCACCGGACTGGGCTTAACCCTTCTTTCGGCCAAATCGAGCACCTCTTATAACTATCAAAACGGCGCGCCTTACTACGGATCAAGTCTCAACTATGCCGGTTCCGGATCGACCATCGACCCCATCGTGGAAGGCGGAGGTGGTCTGGAATTCAACCTGGACCGGGAAATGAGCCTTTTCGTGGAAGCCAGGTTTGATGTGGTCTTGGGCGGCTACGGCACAGCCACCTATCTCCCCATCGAAGGCGGCCTCAACTTCGACTTGTAGAGAATCCGCGGTCCGGATGGGATAATCCGTCGCTTGGAAAATCCTTATTTTTCCATTTTGAAAGGAACCCCATGAAGGCTCTCTCACCCGCGGCGATCCTCTCGGCCGTTTTTATTTTTCACAGCATTCTCTTGGGCTTTCCCTGCCTTCTGAAAGCTGAAGCTCAAACCAACCCTCCCCATGCTCCCCTGACCTATCACATCCTGGAAAACGGCTCCATTGTCCTCTCGGATGACCTGCATGATATCGCCCAGATCATCCCGGAGATTTTTACCGGAGATTGGCAATACCACCTTTTCGACATTCCACCCTCACAAAAAGGCGAAGACCCCGGCCCGGTTTGTGACCTGGGCGATCATCAGCCAATCCACATGAAAACGACCGTGGAAACGACTGCCGAGGGAATCCATATCCATTACGTCCTCATTCCCGAAAAGACCGTCTGGGTCCGGTCCGTGCGTGTCTCCACTTACTTAAATTACGCGGAATGGCGGAATTCTTCCTGCGGCTTGGGAAAAGAACAGAAGAAAGTCCGGGAATGGACGGTGGGAGATTGGGGCCTTGTTTCACAAGCCGACGCCCAACCCCTTTCCCTGGGAGCTTCTTCTCCGCTGGAGGATCTCACTTTGGATTTTGATCCGGGAAAAAGCCATCTGACCCTGGTAGACAACCGGCGTTGGACCCCGACCCTTTTAATTTGGCTGGGGCACAACGAATCCAGTGACTCCATTTGGATTTGGAAAGCGGGGGAGGAGAAAAGCTACGACTTCACACTCCAATTCAACCGGACCCTTTCCAAAATCCCCGCCGAACCGGTTTTCTCGGCCAGCGCCCTGGCGGGCTACTGGCAGGGTTCCATGAAAGGAGAGGAAGGCCAGCCCGACGGCCGCCTGTCTGTCATTCTCAATACCGACTCCCAAGGGGTTTATCACGCCTCGATTATTTTTGATAATAGCGACCTGGCCGGTTTTTCCACGACTCAACCGGCGCTTTCCGCCCGGGACGGCGTCCTCCGGGCCGACTACGACAACGCGAATCTGGAAATCAAACTCGACGCGGAGTCGCCCGAACTTTCCGGCACCATTCATGCCTGGGGCAAGACCCGTACTTTCACCCTGAAACGGGGCAAAGACTTCCGATTCCCCCGTTTGGACGCGGAAGGAAAAACTCTCACTCAATATGCCTATCAGCCTCCGGCGGATTTGAAAGACGGCCTTAAACCCGGTGATTTACGAAAAAACAAAACCGCCTTCCCGGAAATCACCGGCAGCATGAATCAAATTTTAGACCGGACTTTCCCCGACATTCACAGCCTGTTGGTCGCCCGCCATGGCAAGCTGGTCATGGAGGATTACTTTTACGGCTACGGCCCCCAGGATCCCCACGCCTTGTTTTCCGTAACCAAATCGGTCTTTTCCACTTTGTTTGGAATCACCCGGGATAAGGGACGCCTAAGCCTGGACCAGAAACTTTACGACTTCTATCCCGACTACCGTGCCGCTAAAGATTGGGATCCGCGCAAAGATAAGATCACTTTGGGAATGATGCTCGACATGACCTCGGGCTTTCAATGCGACAATCTGGCCGATTCTTGCGCCATCGGCGCCGTCCTGTCGAAAGACTGGCTGGGTTATGTTTTAAATCTGCCCCTCAACCACGATCCCGGCACCCATTGGACCTATAACGGCACTTCCCTTTTGGCCCTTAGCAGCCTGCTGGTCCAAAAGAACGGCATGACCGTACCGGACTTCTGCCAGAAATACTTGGAAGAACCTTTAGGTCTTAAATCCCATCCTTGGGAAAGCGGCCCCAACGGAATCGTGAAAGTGGACACAGGCCACTGGCTGACTCCCCGGGAAATGATGAAGCTTGGCCTGCTTTATTTGAACCAGGGTCTTTGGAACGGCAAGCGGGTGCTTTCGAAGGATTGGGTCCAGCAAGCCTCATCCAAGCAGGCGGCGGATTTTGACTACGGTTATTTATTCTGGCTCAAAAGCGCCCCGGTGGACGGCAAGACCATCCCCTATTACGAGGCCAACGGCTGGGGCGGCCAGTATATTTTCATCGTGCCCCAGGCGGACCTTGTCTGCGTCATGACCGCGGGCAATTACCGCATGGGGGTTTATTTCGCGATGGAAGAGGAATTCTTCAAACGCTATATCCTCGCCCCCTTGGCGGAATAATTCCTTTGTGACCGATGGGCCATCATCAAAAACCATGGAAAAACCCCCTAAAAATAGACCCCTTGGATCAAATTTAGCTTCCCAGCGTCCAGAGCCATCCCCTCTCCCATCCTGCCCCAAAATAGTTTGGATTAAAAACACCCCTTCCCGTCTAAACCGCATAACAGCTGTTTTTTATGAAACAAAACGCCGTCCCATAAAAGCGGTACCAAAAATTTATCTACTGGAGGAATTATGAGAAAGATCATCGGCCTGTTCATTTTGGCCTGTCTATCAGCCTTGCCTGTCGCTTGCAGCAAGAATTTAGGGCTCAATCCCTTGGCCGCCGTCACGACGGTCACCACGCCAGTACCCACGGCGATCAACTATACCTACCAGTCTCAATTCGGGGGAACGGGTTCCGGCCCGGGCCAAATGAATCAACCCGATGGGGTTGTGGTGGACTCCTCCGGCAATGTGTACGTGTCGGATAAGGTCAACAGCCGCGTGGAAAAGTTTTCCGCGGCCGGAGCCCTGATCACCCAATGGGGATCCTACGGCACCGCGAACGGCCAATTCGCGAATCCCGGCGGTATCGCGATCGATTCCTCCAACAATCTCTATGTCATCGACTTCGGCAATAACAACTGCCAAAAATTCGATACCTCGGGCAACTTCATCCTTAAATTCGGGACTCCGGGAACCGGGCCGGGACAAATCGGCTACCCGGCGGGTGTGGCCTGCGATAACAAAGGGAATGTCCTCATCATGGACAGCCATAATTACCGCGTTCACAAATACACCGCCTCAGGAACTTTCGTCGCCGATTACGGAAGCCAGGGAACCGCGATTGGCCAGTTCTCCGCCCCGGACGGTATCTGCACCGATGAACACGGCAATTATTACATTCCCGACTACAACACCTGCTATGTCCAGAAGTTCGACAACAACGGAAACTACCTCTGCCGCTTCGGCGGACGCGGCAGCGGCCCCGGCCAGTTCTGCGAGCTTTCCTGCGGACTCTGTGTGGACAATCACGGGATCTGCTACGTCACGGATTACTGCGATGAACGCATCGAGGAATTCGACGAGAATGGCGATTACCTTTGCCAATGGGGCAACTCAGGCTCGAAGGTGCTGGATCCCATTGATTGGCTGACCGTGGCCCCGTCGGGCGAGGCCTATGTAATTGATAACGATGGGGTTTGGATTTTCAAAGCCTCTTGATTTCAAAGGGTGCAAAAACGAAACAGGCCTGGCAAGCGGATCTTGCCAGGCCTGTTTTTAATCCTGTCCGGAATGAATCCACGCCCCGCTTTGCGTTTAAATAACTGGAGGATATAATCAAAACATGACTCTCCGGACAAAAAACCTCAATCCAATCCAGAACTATATTGACCGCCATCCGAAAGAAGTTCAGCGGCTTTTAAGACAAATGCGGCTCACCATCCAAAAAGCCGCGCCCCAGGCCAAAGAAACCATCAGCTACCGCATTCCTTCTTTCACATTAAATGGAAGCCTGGTTTGGTTCGCGGCCTTCAAAGCCCATATCGGCTTTTATCCTAAATCATCGGGAATCGCCGCGTTTCAGAAGGAACTCTCCGTCTATAAAGGCGCCAAAGGATCGGTCCAATTTCCATTGGACAAACCTCTCCCGCTGGCCCTGGTCAGCCGGATTGTAAAGTTTCGGGTAAAAGAGAATTTGAAAAAGAAGAAAAATTAATCGGGCCAGTATCTCATCGCCCACTGTCCTATGAAGCCCTCTCCGGCTTTCCGACCAAAGGCGGGTTCTGTTTCAGGAAGGGTTCCAGCCGTTTCATCACATCCTCCATTTTTTCCCGTCCGGCCCAAACCCCTTCCATCTCTTTCATTAAGTGGTCATGGACTTGCGCCCAATTGGAGCAAAAGGGCGAATATTGCACTTGGGAAACCGCGTCCAGAAGGACCTTCTTGTTCAGCGGGGGCTTTTGATCCAGAAACACCTCGGAATGGGCCAGTTCCACCAGAGCCGGCTGGACCAGGCCGTTGGCGGCCATCTTACTGGCCCCTTCCATGCTGGTGAGGTGGCGGATGAACTTCCAGGCCTCTTTTTTGTTCCGGGAGGATTTGAGGATGCCGTAACCCGACCCGCCCGTGGGAAAAGTCCGCTGGCCCGTGGGGCCTGGGGGAAAGAGGGCTGCATCCCACTTAAAGTTTTTGATCTCGCGGAAACGGGGCGTCCAGACGAGCCCGGAATAGAACATCGCGGCCTTTCCCTCGTAGAAAAAATCACTGACATTCTCGTCGGTCCGGAATTCCATCACCGAGGAAGGCGGGGAGACCCGGTGCTGGAATATCAGTTCCGCCCGGCGGTCCAGGCCCTTGCGGGTGTTGGGATCGGTGGTAAAGGTCCATTGGGTGGGGCGGTTCACGTTGTCCGCGTAGCTTCCGCCGGAGTGATAGACCCACAGATCGGTTCCCGTCCGGTCCTCCACGAATCCCCAGCGCACCACCTTCCCATGCAGATCGGTTTTAGTGAGGGCTTTGGCGGCTTCCACGAATTGGTTCCAGGTCCAGTCCGCCTTCGGATAAGGCACACCCGCCCCGTCAAACGCCGCCTGGTTGTAATAAAGCAGGCACCAGGGCGCGGTGTCCCGGGGAATGGCATAAGTTTGGTTTTGAACCGTGAAGCGTTTCATCACGTCGGGATAAAAGGTTTTTAAATCCAGGCCGTCGGCTTTGATGTAGGAATCCAGCGGCTCCAGCAGGCCGTTGAAGTAAAAGTCCACGAAGTTATTCACTTCCACAAAAAGGACGTCGAGCTTCTGCCCCCGGTTGATCTGCCCCAAAATTTCCCGCAGGTATTCGGTGTAAGCGTGCCGCTCCAGCTCCACCCAAACCCCGGGGTTCTTCGTTTCGTAATCATGAAGGAGATCAATGAGGATCTGGTTTTCCTGAAGCTCACCCCAGGAGGAAACCAGAATTCTCCCGCCGGAACGAGAGAACGATCTCAAAAAAACAAAAAGTAAAATAACTAAAAACAACCCGATCGCGAAGAACCAGAGACTTTCCATGGATCCTCTTTTCAACCAAAGTGAAAAGCCGACTGGGACAAGTTTATCAGGACGCTGATTAAGGTTAAACAGGCGACTTTGAGCCCTCATGAAAACCTTTAAAGTTGTATGAGAAGGGGCCGTTACGGCGGCTCGCCGCAGAATCATTATTTTCGGTAAAATAAAAGAGCCCGGCTCATCCCCAAGCCGGGTTCTTTTATTTGCGCCTAAAAGGTTAGACTGCGCGTCCCATCAAACCGCTGTTATCCGCTTATTTAAAGCAGAGACCGATCGAAATGGGAATATAGGAAAAGTCGTCGGCCGCGAAAACGTTAATGTACTTGGCCTGAATATAAAGGTCGAGGGCCCCATTGAGGAAAATCTCCACTCCCGCGCCGGGCTCCACCACGAAGTTTTTGTCGCTAACCGTCACCGTTCCCGACGGACCTTGAAAATAAGCGATGTCGTCGTTCAAGCCCAATCCGCCGATAAGATAAAACCGTGTCCCGGAATCGCCAAAGGCGTATTTTAGGCTCGGAGCGAAATTGACCTCACCGACGTAAACATTGGAATCGCTGGTGTTGAAAATAAAACTATCGATCGCGAGTAAAGCGGATAAATGCTTGTCGATCATGAATCCGAGGTATCCGTCCACCCCGCCTCCACCGCTATAAGCGCTGCCAAACCCGTTGACCGGCGCGGCTCCTCCCAGTCCCACTCCACCGATGAAACGTCCGTTCACCGCGTCGGTGCCCGCGGCTCCAGCGATGTTCGAGAAAAAGCAAACCATCAATAAGACGATTCCCAAAAGATTCAACCGTTTCATGAAACCCTCCGTTGAATATATTTATTACGGACCCATTTTCAACCAACACAAAAACATTGTAACGGAGTGGCGCTTCTCAAGAATGGATAAAGATGGGTTTTCTACGGCTCAGCGGCGGTTCATCCCGCGGATCCTCTTTTCAACCAAGGTGAAAAGCCGCCTAAAACGAGTTAAGCGGGACGCTCAAAAATGTTAAACAGAGGACTTTTAGGGGACGGTATCCGGGTTTAAGCCAAAGAAGAATCAGCCCTTAACTTAAATAGATAAGAATGACATGACCTTTGAAGTTAAAAACCATTATTTTCGGATTAACCGAGGAGAGAAACGCCGTTACCGGAAGTAGTTTTCGAATTCGAGTCGTTCTGGGCTAAAAGGGAATCCTGTTTCGCCCGTAACAGCGCGGCTTTTTCCACCATTGTCTGATTGGCGCTGTTCACCATATTTTGAATGGATTCCTGAAGGTTGTATTCCGGCAATCCAGCGGGCTGAAATGGGTCCACGCCGTTCAAGGCCGAATTGAGAAGCAGGGTCCCCGTGATCGAATATTGAGCGGTTGGCTGTCCGCTTGGATCGGCCTCATAACGGGCCTCCTCCCCTTCAACATCGGCTACTTCCGACGGGTTCTGGGCTTCATTTAAAAGCCATTTCCAAGCCGCGGTCACTTGCGCCTTGGTGGGATCACCGCTGTAAAAAGTCGAATACCCCGCTAGTTGCGTATTGTTATAAGCCTGGGAAGAATTGACATTATTCACGTTCATAAAAGACCCCCCGCGGGATTCGCCTGATATATCTCCTAACGACAGGAAAGAATTTTTCTTGAGGGCTCACGAGAATAAATTTGCGTAAATGCTTTGCAGGCGGAGTTTGGAAAATGGCTTCGGTTTTGGGGTCTCACACCGGTCTAAAACCTGAAGTGAAATTTAAACGGGTTTCATAAGCCCAATCGCTGAATCCTGATGTTTTACACTGTGCGGCTGGATTATTTGTACTCGGCGTACTGCGCTTGGATTCCCGCCTGGGCGCCCGTGCCGGATAAGCGGTAGGAAAGCACGTACTTGTGCCGGCTGTCCCCCCAAAGCTCCTTCTTTCCCTCGGTGGCATCGGCGGCGGAAGGATCATGCTCGACGATCAGCTTGTCGGTGGAGATATTATTCCCATCCAGGACAGCCGACCAATCCAGGGTCCAAAAAAGCGTCTTGCGGCTCTTCACTCCTTGCGTGGAGGAGGAAGCCGATCCTTGGGCGGACTTGAGCGTGAGAGTAATAACCGCCTTATGGTCATGCTTTATCCCAGCGTCATCGTAGGTAGCGTAGTCGGTGGAGTTGGAGAAGGTCTCCTCGTTTTTTCCCTGTTTCTCGAAGCTGACGTTCCGCTCCAAACCGGGAAGACCGAAGTAATCAAACTTGGGGCGGATAATGTTCTTCCCCCCTTTGACGGCGATCGGGGCGTAATAGCGCGTAACATAACTCACATCGTAGGAAAGAAGGTGGTTGCCGGGTTTGATGCGGGTGAGGCACTTTCTCAGATGATCCTCGGGAACCCCATCCAATTGGAGCCGAGTCTTGTGGTCCAGTATTAAGTCCGTGGTGTCGGTGCGCACGCCCAGGTCCTCAAAAATCACCGAAGGCTTTAAACCCATTAACACTAAAACTCCCAGGGCCCCGGCCAATACGAGGGAGGCCGCCGGCAGAAAGCGGGGCCAAGTCGTTTGCTTTTTGCCGCCCTGGGGCGCTTGGGGTTTGACGCCGGAGGGGCTGTAAGCCTCGTAGATTTCCAAAGGCTCATCAATGCCTTTGACTTGATAGCGCCCGTGGGAAACCCAGGCCGATTCCCCGCCCTTGCCCGACAGCCAGCCCTTGGCGGAATCGAACACGCTGTAGGTCATGTAAACATGGCCGCCCCCTGCCAGTCCCTCCACCCGGGAAGCCCGGTTCACGTGGCGGCCGAAAACGTCCAGGTTCATTTTGTCTTCCACCGTCACCTGCCCCATGTGCAGTCCGATGCGCACGAGAATCGGCGGTTGATCCGCGTGGGCCGCGCTGTACCGGCGAAGAGCCTCCTGAATTTCCAAAGCCCGGGCCACCGCCGCGGAAGGCTCGGCGAAAACCGCCATGACCGCGTCCCCGATATGCTTGATCACCCGCCCCGAGCCATCCCTTTCAATGATAGGAACCAGCAGGGCGTCATGGGCCTGGCGGACTTCGTTGGAATAGGCGTCCCCCCGGTCTTCGGTGAGCTTGGTAAAGCCCTGAATGTCCGTGAACATAATAGTAAGGACTGAAGTGTTCCGGCTCTGCCGGAACCGGTCGACGAGATTGAGTTCTTGTTCGTCAATGCGAAGTCCGCTGGGGATGTCAGTCATAGGTGCGCTCCGAACAGGTTTGACTCAAGGTTAGCATAAGGGCGGAACCTCACCAAGTGCGCCTTTCTGCAGGTAAGTGAACCATTCCGGCGAAAAGGTTACCGGAGGAACCGCGGGGAGCAGTACTATAGTGCCCGCAAAAAGACTGGGTAAAGGCAAAAGGGAGAAATAAATGCGGGAATTAATGGTTTTGGTTTTAGTTGCCGTAATGGCGACCTGGGGAATCGGCAACGCCCAAGATAATGCGGATCAAAAACTAAATCCCAGTCCCGTCAACCCTGAGAAAAAACCGGACGCCCCTGATGTCCAACAAAAACCGTCCCTGATTGAAATTCGTCAGGTGGGCACAGATAAGAAACCGGCCCAAGAATATTACTATGAAGGCAAACAGTTGAAGAGTTATCAGGATTTCAAGACGATCCTCACCCCCCTGAACGATACAGAAGCGAACCGCCTCCTAGGTGCTTCCTCGAGCCAGGAAACGTTAGGTGTGGTGGTGATTGTAGGCGGATGTCTTTTAGTGGGGAGCGGTATCCTTTACGGACTCACAGCCACAGGATCAACTCAGACCCATACGACTACCCTTCCATTCGAAGGTCCCCCTGGAAGCACCGGGTCCGGTCTTACCTTCAGTAATACGACCACGACTCCTGCCGACACAACCCTGGCTTGGGTATTGGGCGGAGCGGGACTTGCGTTGGACCTCCTGGGATTCACAATAGTTGATGGCGCTGAGCAAAACCGCAAAAATGCCGTAACCCGTTACAACCACTTAATCGATTCGGACCCGGGCTTCTCAATGATCTTGCTGCCTCATTCCGATATACCCGTTTTACAAATGACCCAGCGGTTTTAATCTTTTGCGAAAACCAAGGAATTAACCACGGGGCCAGGCTTCTTTACTTCTCCCCGCTCCTGACCCGGGGATTTTTGCCAATTCACCTATTAATTTCCGTTGGATTTCTGTCCACTTTTAAAAAGTCACAAAAATATTAGAGCCCAGGAACTCCCGGAGAAAACTTCTCCCTGCCCTCCCCCACACGCCTTGCGATAAAATATTCCACTGTGATCGAAAACACCCAAAGCAAAAATCCAACCCTAAAAAGAATTCCACTCAACCGTATCCGGGTCATGCGGTACATCCCGCCCGCCCGGGACCCGGACGCCGTAGAACGAAAAGCTCTGTCCATGAGAGCCGCTTCATTTATCAACCCCATCAAGGTCCGCCCCCTTTCACGGGCGGAAAAAGCCGCCGACCCGCGGCATGATTACGAGCTTTTCGGGGACGCCCTCACCCTGGCGGGAGCCGAACTGTTGGGATGGCCAACCTTGGAGGCCTTTTACTACGAGTTCACCGAAATAGAGGCGCTGAAACATTATTCCGTCGACCTCCACCATTCCACGCCTCTGACTTGGGTAGAGGTTTATGGCATCGTTGAAAAAATCTTGGCGGACAACCCGGATTCCTCGGCGGAACAGCTGGCCATCCGCTTTCAGGAAAATCCCGGGGAGGCGAAAAAAGTGATGCGGTCCCTGAGACTGCTCAATGAAGCCTCCCGGAAAATGATTGGGGAAAGCGTCCACCATTGCCATGAGGGCCGAATCGATAAAGGCGGCTACCGTTTTGGTCAGGCTCTCGCCATCCCCCTGGCCCGCCTGGAAAAAGCGGCTCCTACTTTGGAAGAGATTCAAACCCTCGTCCAAAAAACCGTGGAAACCGCCATTCAATATGAGCTGTATTTGGAAGACCTGGAAGAACTGGTGGATTGGACCGCTCTCGGCAACGACCCTGAAGCGTTTTTCGCCAAAGAAGCCTGATTTTTTTCAAGTTTCAGAATAAGATTTTTATCCTGCTTCCTTATTTTTCGGGGAATAGGGGTGTAAACTTCCAGGATTAGAAAGTAACGCCATCTCCCCCATTCAGGAAGACGCATGCCGCGAACGAAAACTCAAAACTGCCCCGCGTCTTTTTTCGTGAAACCGCTTTTTCTCGGAATGATCTTTTTATTCCTGTCCGTCCTCCCCGCCCTCGCGCAAAATCTGCTTTATGAGGATTTCCAGGGGGCGATTTATAACCCGCCCCAAACCGCCATGTACGCGCCCTTTTACCATCCCGGCGCCACCGAAACGGGCTTTAACGATACGACTATCTTTCCTCCGGGAACCACCCAAAGTCTGGGTCTGAATATCACTTTCACCGCTCCCTTCACCCAACCCCTCGCCAACGGAGTGGCTCAGATCGTGGTCGCGTCCCAGTACGCCCCGGGGGCCAATAACGCCGGCACTGGTTCAGTGGAGCCTTTCAACGCCCTCATCGGCGGTTCGGCGCCCGCCGCCATTAGTCTGGAACTTTACGCCTCCACCACGACCAGTTTTTATCTCTTCCTGGGGGACGTTAATAACACCTGTTCCTGTGGCCCGGGCCATACGGGAGGATCCGAGGAAACCGAAATTCTCAATCCGGTTACCATCCCCGCGGGAATCTGGACGAATGTAACCGTGCCCCTGAACTCGACCTATTGGGACTCCAATTTAAGTTTCGTTAATTTCTCCGAAATCACCCAGGTCTTCATTGACGCCATCGCGCCCCCCTGCTCCGCTGCCCTTCCGGGAGGCGCGCTTTCCGAAACCACCCACTATGGGCCGATTTCTTTTCTCGGTTCGATCACCAATCCGACCCCCACCCCCGCCAACACACCCGTTTATAGCTGCCCCACCAACACCGCTACCCCAACCGCCACGGCCACTTTCACCGCGACCTCGACCCCCACTATCACCCGGACACCCACCATCACCCTGACCCCGACCATTACCTACACGCCGATGCCCACCGCGACTTTTCCCTCGAACGTGGATGATTTTTATGTCTCCAAAAATGTTTTCAATCCCAGCCAGGGTTCCGTCTCTATTTTTGTGGAATATACCCAGTATCCGGGAAACTACAGCCTGCAGATTTATAACAGCGCGGGGGAGCTCATCAAGAACCTGGATAAACGGGTTTTGAGCCAGCCCGTAAGCCAGTCCTATTTATGGGATGGAACCAACCAGGAGAAGGCCAAATGCGCCAGCGGGGTCTACATTCTTTATCTGATTGAGCCTTTTGGGAAAAAATTGAAAAGAGTCCTGCTGATCCATTAATACAGGCAAGTCCAGTCTCATCCATTTTACAGAAACTCTCCCAACCCCTTTTTCGGACTGTTTTGTCTGTATTAGAAAGCTTAAAAACTTGTCCTTTATAAAAAAGGGCGGAAAGAACGATTACCGGGAAACCCTTGCGTAGGCTGATGGCTTTGACCCTCATGACCCTGATGGTTTTGTTCGGAATCGGTTTGACCCAGCCAAAAGCCGCTAATCCCCCGGCACTCGTCGTCCCGCGCCCCAAGAAAAAAACGCTCGCAAAATACAACCGGGAATGGTTTTTATCATTTTCCCTTTAGAATTCAAGGCTCTCTTTTACCGCGTCCCCGGATTTTCCCATTTGACCGGCAGACGTGAAAAATCATGATCAAAAGAAATGATAGACTCCAGCTTTTTTTCTTGAACGAGGGCCGCCTGATAGGCGTCGATGAAATCCACGCCATGGTACTCATACAAGGCCAGGGCCGCGCCCAGCCTCTCTCGGTTCTCAAAATGAAGCCGCTCATCGTCCAGCGCGGAGCGCAGAACCCCGGCGATGACTTCTTCCGGAAGGGATTCCCTTTTCTCGAGAAACCAGACGATCTCGGCGATCGCCATATCGGAAACGAATAATTTCGTTTTCTCCTGGAAAGCCTTTCGAAAAAGCCGCTCCACAGCGTCAGTTTGGCCCGGGTCATCCCCCAGGAACAGTCTTAGCAGAATATTGGTATCGACCAGCTTCATCTTTTACCGTCCCCGCCGATGCTTCTTGAAGCTTTCCACCACATAGGCCTTGGCCGCCTCGTGCATTTCCCCAACGCTGACGGTTTTCTTATTCTTGAAGTAGGGTTTCAATACCCCCTTCAACCCGAGAATGTCGCCGTGCACCGGCAGTAAAATGGCCTTATCGCCATCCGCCACAAAAGTCACCCGGTCCCCGGCTTTCAAACCCAGGGCCTTGCGGATGTCCTTGGGGATTGTCACTTGTCCTTTGGATGTAATGCCGCTTCCGAACATGGGTGGACTCCCTTACTTTTAATCAATAAGTATTACTTTTATAGATTACCGACTACTTTGAAAAGAATCAAGAATGGAAAGGGAGAGGACTATATTTTTAACTTCCGTTGATTTACGCTACGAACGTCTTTGTGATCAAACCTTTCAGGGAGGACAACCTATGCGCTGGTATCACGCGATAGCTTACTTTTTCGGCGGCGCTTTTCTCTGCAATGCCGTTCCCCATTTTGTCAGCGGCGTGACGGGCCACCCTTTTCAAAGCCCCTTCGCTTCCCCGCCGGGAGAAGGCTTGTCTTCCTCGACCATCAATGTGCTGTGGGGGTCCTTTAACTTTTTTATCGCCTATCTGCTTTTGGACAAGGTCGGAAACTTTGACCTGCGCAAGAACAGCCACGCTCTCTTGGCCGGGCTGGGCGTCTTGCTGATCGCCTTGCTGTCGGCCCGCGCCTTTGGCCGTTTTTACGGGGGCCTTCTCTAGTCACTTCTCCCGGACGGGACTTTCGGTTCGGCTTAGGCTTGAGAAACCTTTAATTCCGCCTCATGGGCTTTCTGAACCCGGGCCAAAAGCTTGGCGTTTTTATCTCCCCATTTGCGCATCTCGGTATAGACCGCCTTAAGTTCCCGGCCTACCTCGCTCAGGGAATATTCCACCTTGGGCGGAACCTCAGCGTAAACCTTACGCAGGATGAGGCCGTCGGCCTCCATTTCCCGCAGTTGGTTCGTGAGAATCCTTTGGGTCACCCCTGGAATCTTTTTCTTCAATTCCCCAAACCGCACAATGTCGTTATGGGCCAGATGGAAAACGATCAGAACCTTCCATTTCCCCCCGATGATTTTCAGGACATCCTCGATCACGGACGCGTTTTCCAGCCTGGCTTCTTTCGGGCATCCCCCAACGATAAACTTGGCGTTGTTTTTCTCTTTTTTAAACGCGAGAACCTTGCTGGCGCGGGTCGGTTTCATTTTTGTACCTACCTATCCTTTTTGTATCTACTTCCCTTATAAGCTATTACACCCTAATTTGAGCATCAAGGGATTGTAATTCAACGGGACGAGGAGAAGAAAATGAATATCGCTTTATGGGTCTTGCAGGGTTTGTTAGCGGGGATGTTTTTGATGGCGGGAAGCATGAAGGCATTCAATTACGCGAAATTTAAGCAGCAGGCGGGAGAACACGCGGTCTCCAAGCCTTGGGCGGCTTTTATTGGAAGCGCCGAAATCGCGGGGGCCTTGGGTTTGGTCCTGCCTTTAGCCACAGGGGTTGCGGCTTTTCTAACCCCCACGGCGGCTTTCGCCTTAGCTCTCGTGATGGTTCTGGGAGTGGGATATCACCTGCGCTTGAAAGACCCCTTCTCCAAAGCCGTTCCCGCTTTGGTGCTTTTGGTGTTAAGTTTAGTCGTGGCGGCTGGCAGGGTTTAACCAAAAAAATAAAAAGAGGTGGATCATGGCGATTAGTATCGGATTACTGATTCTGCGTATAGCGGTCGGTTTGACCATAGCGGGCCATGGCGCGCAGAAGCTGTTCGGCTGGTTCAAGGGCCACGGCCTGGAAGGAACCGCGAAAATGTTTGAACAGCTGGGCTTCGTGCCCGCCAAGCTCACGGCCTTCCTGGCAGCGGTAACGGAGGGCGGCGGCGGGCTGTTGTTAGTGTTGGGCCTGGTAACACCAGTCGGGGCCATGTTCGTGTTTTCCGTGATGCTGGTAGCGGCCCTAGCCGTGCATATTAAAAAGGGATTTTTCATCCAGGGCGGCGGCTACGAATATAACTTCGTCTTGGGACTCGGGGGATTAAGCTTAGCCTTTACCGGACCGGGCTCCTATTCGTTGGACGCCCTCTTGGGATTGGATTTCGGCAATCTCTATTGGGGTTTAGGCGCCTTTGGTTTGGGTGTGGTAGGTGCCTTAATTCAAATGGCGCTACGCAAGACTCCCGCGCCAGCCAAAGCGGCGTAAGGTCGAAGGGGCCAGGCCTATCGTGGTATCGATCGGTCCGGCCCCTACAAGATCATCTTTTTTCGCTTCTGGGTTTGATCAGCCGTCTCTGAGGAAGAGGCCTCTCAAGCCGCCGCGTCCGTTTTCTTGACGCCCCAAAGAACAAACACAAGGACCGAAGCCAAAAAGGTGAATACGGCCGCGCCATAAAGGATTGAAATCACCGTCTGGTACACATTCAACTCCTCCGGCCATTTAACTTCGAAAAGAAACTTACCCTGCCGCTTTTCCATCCGGTAATAAAGGCTGACAGGCTCGTCCGCGCTGTGAAGCGGACCGGCTTGGGTCCCGAGCTCCCTGACTTTCAAGATGATTTCGGGATCGTGGGGAATGTTCGCTTGAGCCATGGCTTCCGGGTAGGGGATTTTCACTTCACTCCAATAGTAATTTTTCCCGTTTTTTTGACTGGTATGCACTTCCTTAATCGTGCCCGGAACCATCACCGCCTTTTCGATAAACTGGTCGTTGGTCGATCCAATTTTAAAAGCCGCGAAGAAACAATTGACCGCCAGGACCATCAGAATGCCGCTCCAGGTCCAAACTCCTTTTTTTCCTTTCTTGGGTTCCGAATCGGCCAAGGAATCTCCCGCTTTTTCACTTTCGGAAACCCGGGGCGGAAAACCGGGAACCTTTTCCGCCGAAACCGCGGTCGTTTTTAAGGCTTCCCCTAAACGAATCCAATCATCGAACAAACCCAGTTTCGCCAGCCTTTCCCCCGCCTTTTGGTGAAGGAACCCCAACTCATCCTGCCGGTGTGTGCCAAGCCAGGCCCGGGATAAAACCGAGAGGGCACGGACCGTTTGGTTCTCATCCCCTGTCTCCGCCAGCGAACGGAAATAAGGCACCGCGTCATTCGGCTCAACCCGGAGGCAGACCTCCCCCGCGGCTTCCAACTGAGAGGGGCCCATGTCTCCCAAGGGAACCAGCTTCTCCAACTCTTTAAGGGTTTCATAAGCCATGGAATACATTCCCCGTCCTGAAAAGCCCGTGAAGTTTTCCTTTAACAATTTCACTCTCTCGATCGGATTGGAAGTCAAAACCGCCTGGGCAATCCCACCCTTTTCCTCGTGCGCCTTTAAAAGAAATGGGATTTTCTCGGGAAAATCTTGGTCGGTAAAAAATTTCATCAAGTTCTCGTAAAGGCGCGCGCCTTCGGAGTAATTTTCCGCCTGAAGATACAGCTCCAAGGCCTTTTGAAAACATTCCAAGGACTCGGCTCGGATTTCACCCAGGTCGGCCTTCCCCGGCTTGTTCTGGTTCCAATAGGAAAACCCCAGCTTCTCCCAAGCCAAGGCGTTGCCCGGCTGTAATTGGACGACCCGCTGAAAATCCCCGACCGCGTCGCGGTAAAGACCCGCCTTCAAAAACTCAGTTCCCTCATCCATCTTGATTTCCGTATCGCCTTCTTTTTTCAACTTGAGCAGGGGGGCGATGGCCATGGCGCCCAAGAACCCGCCGAGATGGGCCAAATGATCTACATGGTCCCGAGAAAGAAGGCCGAGCAAATTGCTCGCGACCTCATAGGCGCAAAAAACCCAAAGGGGAATATTGAGCACGAGCGGCCTCACGAAGAGGATCAAAAAGAGGCGGACCTTGGCCTTATAAAAGCGCACAATGGTCAACCCCATGATGCCCATGATGGCGCCCGAAGCCCCAATGGTACTTCCCTGGTTAACCACGGCAGGATGATTACTCTCCGCCAAAAATAGCGTCAACAACCCCAAATGAAGCGCGGTAGCGGTGAATCCGCAAAAAAGATAAAGCAGGAAGAATTTAATCGAACCCAGCCGGTCTTCCAGGATGGACCCGAAAATCCAAAGGAAAATCATGTTCCCGAACCAATGCATATAACCCGAGTGGGAAAAAATGGACATGAGCCAATCCCCGAAATCGGGATCCTCAAAATGAAAACTCATCGATTTTTGACGGAAGTCCGGGTCCACCCACTGGTTGGCGATGGCGATATCCACCCCGACATGTAAAAGAAAAGTTCCCACGATAATGGCCGTGACGGCCTTGGGAATACCGCGCTTGAGGCGGACATCAGTGGTCAAGGGAAGCATACAGTTCCTTTAATACTGGGCTTTTAACGCTGAAATAAAACGGCATTCGAAAAGATGAAAGAGGGCTTCAAATAATACCGCTATTTTACCTAATAAAAGTCCATTTTGAAAAAGCGATTATGACCACAGGAGCGTCTCGGGGCTTATAAAAAACGTTTCAGCGATTTTTTCGCAGCTCTTTGCGACCAGATTCAAAAATCTTGAAATTCAGGGCGAAGGCTGAAAGAATCCTTTATGCTCCTCCAACGGTTAAAACCCTGGCCGGTCCTGGCCGATGTCATTGAGGAATTGTTCATCAGCGGCGGCTCCGGCGCCGCTTACGCGGTGGTACCCGCCCCCCAATTCGTCATGGGCTTTCAACTGGAAGGCCGCTTAAAAACCCTCAGTCCAAGCGGAGAAAAAAACCTCACACCCAGTGGCGTCACAGGCCTTCAAACCCAAAGTCGCCTTTATCAAAGCGTCGGAAAAACCCGGTCCATTCTGGTGCGGTTCAAACCCTGGGGGCCCTCCTGCTTTTTTCCCGGCCCCATGGGCGAGTTGATGAATGAAAGTGTCAGTTTAAAAGAATTATGGAACCCTCAGGACGTCAGCGATTTGGAAGAAAAGCTCTATGAGTCCAAACCCCTGCCAGCGGCAGTCATCCTGCAGACCTTTTTGGTGAAACAACGCCGGTTTCAAACCATCGACCCCTTGGCGCTCAACGCCGCCCAGCGCTTAATGCTCAAGGCCGGCAATCTGCTGATCAGCCGGATAGCGAGGGAACTTGCCGCCACCGAACGGCAGTTGGAGAGGCGGTTCCAGCAATGGATCGGTACCAGCCCCAAACGCTTCGCCGCGCTATTGCGCTTTCAAAAAAGCCTGGAGCTCCTGAAAAGCGGAAAGACCGGGGTGGAAGTTGCCTACGAATGCGGCTATTTCGACCAGGCCCATTTCATTCAGGAATTTAAAAACTTTACCGGAGTCTCCCCTCAGAAGTACAAACTCGACCTGATTTGATAACCTTCCGATTCTTCAAGAATCAATAATCTCCCCACTTTGAAAAAGGGGGGCAGGGGGGATTTAGCTTATGAACCAAATGGCAAAACCCCTCAATCCCCTTTTTCCATGCTGTTTCTCTATTCAGTTTAATGCTGAAAACTGAATTGTGCTTTAGCACAATGTGGGAAGTAGCATCCAATAAAATTCCCGATTGTCGGATTTTTCCAATATCTCTTTCCCCTCCCCGCTTATCCTGAACCTATCAAATTTTAGGAGGCATTTATGCAGACATCCGAACGAATTGAGATTTTCATTAACGTCCACAAGGGGCTCCGCCAGTCGCTCTTCGGGCTGGGACTTAAGCTGGGAAAAGCCGATTGGGAAGATTCCGCCGAGGTTCAGGCCCTGGGAAGTGAATTCGGTCAACTGCTCCACTTTTTAAGGGAGCACGCGGCCAATGAGGATGATTTCAACTTTCCTTTGTTGGAAAGCCGCGCGGCGGGAGCGGCCCAGGCTGAAAAAGAGGAGCATCACCGGCTGGAAGGACAAATCAACCGCCTGGAGTCCGACTTTGCCGCCTTGGTGAAAGCGAAACCGGAGGACCGCTGGAAAAGCGGCTACGCCTTTTACCGGGCCTTTAACCTTTTCCTCTCCGCCTACCTGGCCCACATGGACCGGGAAGAGGGCTTTATCACCGAGACCCTTTACCAGCACTTTACCGACGAGGAAATCGCCAAGGATTTTCAAAAGATCATCCAGCGCACCAGCCCCGCGGACATGGGCATGATGCTCAGCCACATGATTCCCAGCATGAACCCGGTGGAACGCTTCCAATTTCTCGCCAAACTCAGAAAAACCACCCCCGCCCCGGTCTTCGAAAAGGTAAGCGGCTTGGCCCAAGGTGTTTTGGCCGAATCGGATTGGAAAAAGCTGTCGCAAAAGCTGGAGTTGGTTTAGGAGGTCCCCCCCAAAAAAAGAGAATCCGGTCGACCTAATCCTCGATTTAAAAGAGATTAGGTTGGCCTGATCTCTTTTGCCCAAGAATCAAAACGAGAACGAAAATAATCGTTTTGATTCACAATTTCCCCGCGCCAATCCTTTTCCCCGCCTAAACCCATTTTAAAACCGTTTTTTTCCTCACCGTGCGGGTACGCAACTTGCTCTAACTTACTGGTGAATAAGTGAAAATCGGTTTCAAAACAAAAAAGGAGGTCCTTATGTATATCGGAGGCGGAATAGGCTTAGTACTGTTGATCGTTGTCATTGTTTTAATTCTTCGTTAAAAAAGTTGTGTTGATAAGTCCATTTCCATTTTGATCTTTTCAAATGAAAACAGGACTCGCCCATCGGTTTGTGAACCTCAGTTTTTCAAAAAAACGGCTTCAAAAGCCCAAAAGGAAATGACCATGAACTATAACAGCGACAATTTGAAGGGGTCGGTCAATAGCTCCGTCGGAAGCCTCAAAGAAGGCGTTGGGAAAGCCACCGGCAACCAGGATTTGGAAGCCGAAGGTTCTGTTCAAAAAACAAAGGGCAAAGCCCAGAAATTAAGCGGCGCTATTAAGGATACGATCAAAAAAGGCAAGGACCTGTTGGGGATAAAATCGGATAAGCCATAACCAAAGGCGCCTATAGCCGGCTCCTTTACCTCACTATTGCTCCGAGTGATTTTTGAGCGAAACTAAAAAAGGGAAGCCCCAAGCGGGATTTCCCTTTTTTAGTTTCAGCTCCTAAAAGTTATCGTGTTTCCCAAATGAGACTTAAGGTTATGAGTCGTTTCCTCATCCAGTAAACGGGCCTTAGGGACAGATTTGGGCGTAAAAGCTGTACTGGTAACCGGTGGTGAACTCAGGACTCGTCGGGGCGTTCGCCAGGCTTCCATTATTGGGGAAGCCCAGGCCATTGTTCGTTCGAAGGACCGAGGAATCTTGCCCAAAGTAGTTCCCGGCGTCGGTGTTCCAAAGGCACAGGGCGTAAGTCACCTCCACGCTCCTTGGCGAAGACAGGAGCTTCAGCGCAGGTAGATGGCCCGACCCCTTTATTTCACTAAATTCCTTACGCTATTTACCCTCAATCAATCATAGGCCAACCAGATCCAATATCAAAACAACCGAATCAAAATGATCGATGCCCATTCGTTTTGATCTTCCCCTTTTCCCAAATCATGGATTTTTGAGGGGATTGGAACGGCTCAATTCTTGCTTTCTTTTAAACTCACTTATCGATCACTCGCTTCCAAAGAAAAGAGCCGCCATGATTTCAAATATCAAGAAGCTGTCTCAAATCGTTAACAAGAAATTTATTTTGACGGCGCTTATGACGCTTTCCTTAGTTAGTCCTGTCCTATTCCTGGCAGGCGGCTGCGGCACCTGGGATAAAACCGTCACCGGCCCCAACGCCGCGATGACGACCACGCCCATTATCGGGTACAACTGCACCAATCCGGGGCCCGTCAATCTGAATACAGCGGGCACTTACACGATCCTGGCGGCTACGGGGATCACCGATGTGGCTTCCTCGGCGGTCACGGGAAATGTCGGAAACCCCGCTGGCGCCCAGGTCGGGCTCTCCTGCGCGGAATTGAACGGGACTGTTTATTGCAATACTAAACTCGGCGCCGACCAAGACTTCGCCTGTGAAAGCACCGTTAACAACATCACGACCGCCAACACCGACTCGCTGAACGCCTTCAATACCGCGACCGGATTGCCGGCTTGTATCCTCAACCTTAATGGCGGCATCTTGAGCGGCATCACCCTGGCCAGCGGCACTTATAAATGGACCAGCGCCGTCACCATCCCTACGGATATCTATCTCAACGCGCAAGGCAACGCGGGCGCCTGCTGGGTCTTCCAAATCGCCGGCACCCTCACCACGTCCTCCGGCGTGGTCATCCATCTCGAAAACGGAGCCTTGGCGCAGAACGTCTTCTGGGCGGTCGCCGGCGCCAACGCCACCCTCGGGACAACCTCCCAATTTGTCGGAGTGCTCATGACCTCCGGCATAATCGCCGTCAATACGGGCGCGTCGGTAAACGGAAGACTGCTCGCTCAAACCCAGGTCACTTTGCAATCAAACGTTATAAACCATCCCTAAGACGGGGATGAAGTCAGCAGTCAGGGGGCGGGTCAAACCGCCCTCTCCAAGTCGAAAGCTAAAAAAGACAAAAGAAAAGAGGATTAGAATGAAGAAAATAGTATCGGGGACTTCAGCCTTAACCATCAGAAATATGATGTTGTTCGCTTTTTTTCTTGTCCTACCCCTATCCGTCCACGCGGCCGTCAATGAAACAGGCGTGGTGGAGTTAAGCCCCTTCCTGGGCTATAACTTTTTCCAGCCCCCCCAAAACCTGAACAGCAGCTTCCTCTATGGCGCCAGGGCCAGCTACAACTTCAGCCGGGTTTTCGGCCTGGAAGGCACCCTGCAATTCGCTAATACCAGCGTTTATGACGAAACCATCACCGGCAGCCAGGAAGGCCAGTTCCGCTACCCCATCCGCAACGTGAACATCTTTTTTTACAACATCGACGCGGTCTTTACCCTTTTACAGGTCGACGATTTTAACTTTTTCGTTCTCGGCGGTTTCGGCGCCGTCAACTACAACCCGTCTATCGAAACCGCCGACATGACCACTTTCGAACTGGGCATTGGCGCCAAATACTGGTTCTCGAACGATTTCGGCCTGCGTCTTGACGTCCGGGACGATATGGTCTCCGAGGTCTTCTATGAAAACCTGGTTTTGGCCAATTCCTATCACAACATCAACACCACCGCCGGGGTTGTTTTCGCCTTCGGGGGAGAAGCGAAAAAGAAGGAAGCCGCCAGGGAAGCCGCCGCGGAAGTCATCTATGTGGCCGAGGAAAAAAGGATGCAGGAGCGCTTAGAGCGCATCGGGGCCCAGCCGACGGAGGAGGATAAGACGTTCATCCTCGCCTTTGAGGACGTTCATTTCCAATATGACAAGTCGACCCTTACCCCAGAAGCGAAAGAGGTCATTAAAACCACTATCCTGAAAATGAAAGTTAATCCTAAGAACCATATCCGCATCGCGGGCTATACCTCCGCCGCCGGCACGGATGACTACAACATGAAATTAAGTCAAAGAAGGGCGAAAGTCGTCGAGGATTACCTGGTCGAGGAAGGGCTTGTCACTCAAGACCGGCTATCCACCATCGGCTATGGCGATACGAGGCCGGAAATGCATGAAGCCGCTCCCAGCCATCATTACTCCACCGCGGCCAAGGCCAACATGAGGGTTCTTTTTGAGGTTGTCGTGAAGTAAAGCTCAACAAAATTGCCAAAGCTTGAATAAAGGGGTCGGGCGACCCCTTTATTTCTTTCAATTGTCCAATCCGGGTCCCCGCCGTGGACAGCTTATTGCAAAATTAATCAAAGGCCCCCGTTCAACACCCGCCAGGTATCCAGAGAATCCATATAATCTCTCCAATGGACGATCTTTCTGTTCTTGATCGTAATGACCGAAATGAATCTATTATCGTAAGAAAGACCGTTCGAGAGAATCTTGCCGTGTATTTCATATTCGAGAATTACAACATGACCGCCTTGAACAGGGTGCACCACTAATCCGTCAGCGGAATGAAGTTTGATATTGTCGCCATAGCCGGAGAACTGAGCCATATATTTAGCTCGTCCCCGGATCGTCGGGGGCAAACCCGGAAAGCGGTAAAGAAACTCGAAAGTAGCATCCTCTGCAATTGTGTCAAAAAAGTGTTCGCCATCAACTAGACCCTTTAGTCCTTTTTGGATAATTTTAAAAAATGGATCGAGTGCTTTGAAGTTTGCGTATTCGATTTTTGTCATAAAATCTCCCAGGTTTAATTTAGCTTTTCATTTTACCAGTCCAAAATGACAAATGGACCGATTGTCGAATATCGTTGTTTCGCTTCCGTTCTTGGCAACACTAATGAGGCAACCTGCCAGAGTCGCAACATCTACACTTATCTGGTCAGAAAACCGGTCCAGAACCCAGACAATAGGTTGAACCAGGGTGGGAACTAATGGTCTTTTCTGTCCAGAAGAAGGTTTTATAAAGGCGGGTCGAAAATTAAAAACATGGGGGCTCATTTTCGACAACTGTTTTTCAGTACGGCCTTTAATTTTTCCATAGAAGACACTGGTCTTTTCTTCCCAATCCGCCCGCGAACCGCTTATAAAACAAAACTTCATATTCGGATTGACCGAAAACATAACTTTGGCGGCCTCAATCGTGTAGTCGAATGTAATCTTAATGTACTCTTCCCTGCTGACCTCGGTTTGAGATACTCCCAAGCACCAAATACAAGCGTCCGCATTCAAATCATCTTTGTATTTTGAATAATCCAAAAAATCTTCAACAACCAGCTCTTTCAACTTTGGATGACTCATACCAACTGGCCTACGGGTTAAAACCGCAATCGCTTCAATTGCAGGATCACCAAGTAATTGACTTAATACTTCACTCCCCACAAACCCCGTAGCGCCGGTCAGTACGATCTTCATGGCCTTATCCTTTCGCCTTCGCAGGCTTAATGCCTATCTTGGCTGAAATACGGGCCAGTTCCTTGTCGTCGGAGATTCCTTGAAAATCATAACGAGGAGTATAAGGCGTCTCCAGTGCGGTCACTTCTTCGTCGGTCAGTTGGATGTCGAGAGATGTCACGGCATCTTCCAGATGGGACGGTTTAGAAGCGCCCACCAGCGGCGCGGCCACCACCGGATTACGACGCAACCAGGCCAAAGCGATTTGCGCCCGGCTGACGCCCCTGGCCTTGGCTACGGTTCCAACCGCATCGATGATGAGATTGTCGCTGGCTTCTTCGGTGTAGAGCATATTGGCGAAAGGGTCGCTTTGTGACCGGTTGGTCACAGCTCCGCTCTCACGTGCGAGCCGCCCACGGGCGAGAGGACTCCAAACAATGGTGCCCACGCCCTCATCGGAGCAGAGCGGCAGCATTTCACGTTCCTCCTCACGGGCAAGCAGGTTGTAGTGGTCCTGCATGGAGATGAATCTAGCCCACCCATGATGTTTCTGCGTATGTAATACCTTGCTGAATTCCCAAGCTTGCATCGACGAAGCACCGAGGTAGCGGGCCTTTCCGGCTTTCACGACATCGTGCAAAGCCTCTAAGGTTTCCTCAATAGGCGTATTTTGATCCATGCGGTGGATCTGATAGAGATCAACATAATCAGTCCCAAGACGTCTTAGACTATTGTCGATCTCTTGAAAAATAGCTTTCCGGGATAGTCCCGCGCCATTAGGACCCGGATGCATTGGATGGCGAACCTTGGTAGCGATGACAACCTCGTCGCGGCGGGCAAAGTCTTTCAAGGCCCGGCCTACAATTTCCTCGCTAGACCCCTGAGAATACATGTTGGCAGTGTCGAAAAAGTTGATCCCCATATCGAGGGCCTTCTTAATGAGAGGCCGACTTTGTTCTTCGTCCAGGGACCAAACCGGATGACCCCGCTTCGGGTCCCCGTAGGTCATACAACCCAGGGCTATTGGTGAAATGTCTAAACCTGTTTTACCTAGTTTGATGTAGCGCATATCAATTTTCTCCTTGTTATTTAATTCAACTTTCAACCCATCTCAACAAAACATATAAATCTTCGTTATCCGCGTACCGCTTTAGAAACCGCGAAACTGTCCTCCAACATCTGAAAACGTACAATCTCGCCATGGGCAACCGTAAGGATGATCGCAAAGTCGGTTTTGAAAGCGATCCCCGTCTTTTTAACCTTTGAGACGAGCGAGCCAAGTATCACTGAGCGTTTTTCTCCGGCCAGAACATCGAGGACGTCGAAACTGATCCGTTCAATCAACTCACGCGTGCCGTTCATGAAATCGATTACTGAAGACCTTCCCGTCTTTTTCCCTATCCAGGGTAGGACGTTCGTATCTCCGGCGATCTCCCAATCCAGGTTCTCACTGAAGAGCTTGGCGACTTCATCAGCCTCGGCTCCACTCCCCACACTTCTCAGAAACTCTTGCGTTATTTGAATGGTGCTTTTCTGTTCCATTGGGTTCCTCCTCATTAAATTGATTGAATTTGAACCAATGCGCGAATCATAGGCCCCCCCATCCGAACTGTTAATACTTGAAAATCCGCAAAACATGCTCAATAGTACGGAAATGGCTACCGATCCCTTTTCTGACATTTTGAGGTTAACCGATACCCAGTCCGTGGTGACGGGAGGCTTTACGGCGGGTAAATCTTGGGCCATACGATTTATGCCAACCGGCAAAATCAAATTTGCCGCGATCATGAAGGGTCGTTGTTGGTTATTGATGGGTGGGGTCAAAATACCTGTTCGAGTTGAAACCGGTGATGTCTGTCTTCTTTTGGTGGAAAAGCCCTATGTCATCGCCAGTGATTTAAAAGCTACTCCCGTGGACGCGGCGGCGTTTTTTAAAAACCAAACCGAGACCTTTCCAAAACTCAATTCTGGGAATGACTTTTTTCTAATCGGTGGGCATGTATTATTAAATTCAGTCAGCGGCGGGCTTCTCAGCGATCTCCTGCCGCCTTTAATTCATGTCAAGGCGACGTCACCGCAGTCTAAAATTCTGAAATGGATTCTCGACCAACTGGTTCAGGAACAGGCCAAAACGCTTCCGGGGGGAGGTGTGGCATCCACCCAGCTTTCCCAGCTTTTATTCGTACAGCTTTTGCGCGCCCACCTGGCGAATTCCGAATCCTTCCCCGCCGGTTTACTGCGCGCCCTAGGCGACCCCAGCATCGCCCCCGCCCTTCAACTGGTGCATGGCGATCCTGCCAAACCCTGGAAACTGGAAGAACTGGCCAAATCCTCCGCGATGTCGCGCACTACTTTCGCTTTACGTTTTAAAACCGTGGCGGGAGTCCCCCCCTTAACTTATCTTCACCATTGGCGCATGCGCCTGGCCGAGCGGGCCTTGCGAGAGGAAAAAACAACCGTGTCCGTGATATCTCAATCGCTGGGTTATGAATCTGAAAGCGCCTTCAGTAACGCCTTTAAGAAAATGACCGGCCAATCACCCAAGCTCTATCGAAACAACATCCGTTCAAAATCGAATTAATACTCAGATTTTGTGAGAGTGTAAAAAGAGATCTTTATCGTCCAATCCGGGTCCCCGTCGTGGACAGCTTTTAGCGTATTTCCGAGACCAGTTCTGGATGGGATTTTAGAATTCGAATTAGCTTTGATGCGGAACCACTGGGCCGACGGATTCCCTGTTCCCAATGTTCAGCCGCATTGGGGCTTGCGCCCACAACCCCCGCGAACACCGCCTGGGTTAGACGCAATGCCTTACGGACGCCTTTTACTTCATCAGCAGTCGCTGGTTTTGGCCGGTAACTTTCCCGCACACCATGAAGTTTCTTGCCCTTCTTGATCTCAATCGATTGTTGGAGGCTCTCCCGCATGAGTTTGAAATCTTTATCTTTCATTTCCGATTCCCTCCTCTTTTCCTTGAACCATAAACGCGGTATCGCGATCAAACGTGAGCGAGTTGCCTCTTTCGATGAACCACCACCGGGCTGACATTCAACCTTAATCCAAGCGGCGCTAAAAGCTTTAAAAGGCTTTCATACTTCGGGTTTCCCGCGCTGGAAAGCATCCGGTGAATGGCGACCCGGGTCATTTGGGATTCATGGGCAAGCCAGGAAATACCCCCCATTGCCTCGACGCAATCCCTTAAAACCGCCAAAAGAATTTTAGGATCCCCGTCTTCCAACGCCGCGTTAATGTAAGCCGCTCGATCTTTTGGATTACGCACTTTCTTAACTAAATATTTCTTAAAACTTTCCGATCGATTCCCCATTTTATTTCTCCATAAAAAAAGCCAACAAGAACCCTCTCCAAACTCAATGTCCAGCTAATTTCGCCGTCGCTTTCGAAAAATGCCCGGCCATTTCCAACAAAAGACGTTTGGTAAGTCCCGGATGGGTCTTTAAACCTTCCGCCCAATAACCCACTGACGCCGGAATAGGGTTTTTTCCCTGCTCCCATTTTTTGACCGTCTCGGAACTGACCGACATGAGCCGGGCGAATTCGGGTTGGGAAAAATGCAGGATTAGACGAGCCTCTTTAATATCCTTCCCTAAAGTACGGATACGAATGGTTTCAACCTTTACCCGCGCTTTCTTCCCTTGGGCGAATTTTATGCCTTCCCGAAGACTGGCGCTAAAAGCCTCCAGTTCCTTGTTCTTTTTTTGGAGTTTCATTTTTTTCCTCCTTTGGATTCATAAGTCTTTTTAATTTCAGCCGCGGCGGCTTTTAACTCTTTTTTCTCGTCTGGTGTTAAATCCGACTTAGAACGATGGTCATACACGGCTTGCACATAAACGTCGTGTTGTATTTTGAAAAGAAGATACAAAAACCGGAATCCACCGCTTTTCCCCATATTCCTGCTGGGCGAACCGGCTCTACCTTTCACCCATCCCCCGGTTCCCTGTATCTCATCCATTTTCCCTGATTCGATCTCCGTCTGAAGACTCTCCCGAACCTCATCGTGAAGCTTAGGTTCAAGACGCTTAAAACTCTTAAGACGGCGCTCGTGACCGGTGCCGGTTCGGCGCTGCTGCTCGGCAGCGGCACCACGCTCGCGATCGGCGAGTTCGTCAATGGCGGCGGCGGCACCGGCACCTTGACGATCCAGAATGGCGGGCTGGTCTCGGCTCCGACGATCATGATGGGCGCCTTCGATCCGAGCGCCACCGGCACGCTCAATCTCGACGGCACAGCGGGCGCCCGCGGCGTGCTGGTGACGGCGGCGCTGACCAAGGATCTGGGCAGCGCCTCGGTCAGCTTCGATGGCGGCATCCTCCGCGCGAGCGCCGACAGCACCGATTTCATCGCGGGCTTCGCGCCCGGCAGTCTGGTCATCCAATCGGCGGCCTCTTCGTCGACACGAACGGATTCGCAGTGGAAGCCTCGAGCGGGCTGTCCGGTACCGGAGCATGGTCAAGCAGGGCGCCGGCACGCTCACCCTCTCCGGCGCCAACGCCTATACCGGCGGCACGACCGTGGCGGCCGGCACGCTGGCGATCGGCAATGGCGGCACCACGGGCTCGATCCTGGGCGATGTGGTCGTCGGCACCGGTGCGACGCTCGCCTTCAACCGCTCGGACGCCGTGAGTTTTCCCGGCGCCGTGTCGGGCGGCGGCGCTTTGACCCAGCAAGGGTCGGGGACGCTCACGCTGACCGGCGCCAACAGCTATAGCGGCGGCACGATTGTGGCGGCCGGCACGCTCGCCATCGGCAATGGCGGCACTGCAGGCTCGATCCTGGGCGATATCGTCAGTGAATG
>CAWKIY010000057.1:0-53981 GCA_963849245.1 candidate division FCPU426 bacterium
TTTTTTGCCAAAATTGATTCTCCGCCACATTAAACCAATCTTGATACTGGGCCAGGGTACTGGCTGGCACAGGAGTGCGCCAATCCAAGGTGGGAACCGGAGTGGGCGTCGCGAAATCCCAACTGCCCTCCTCAGCGGCGCGAGCCTTCGATTGATTCAGGAATATAAAAGCACAGGCGGCTATTAACAGCTTCCATCGATTTTTCATATGATTCCCTTTTAAATAAATTCAAAACGGACCAAGCTGAGCCATATTCTACAGACGCAGTCTGTTAGGAATAAGTGTTAAAAACCGGGACAGACCCAAACCTTCCACGTAAAAAAAAGGGCCAAACCCCCGCGATTCGCTGGAATGAATCGTGTTGGTTGGCCCTTTTATAGACAGTTGCCTCTAAGATTTTGGATTACCGAAGCAGTAAAACCTTCACTATCCATTTTTGACCATCAGCCTCAATGCCAAAGTAATAGAGCCCGTTTGCCAAGGAATTTCCAGTTTTATCCGTCAATGAAATTGTCATGCGGTTCCCCATCACCTGGGCCGCGGTAACCACCTGGACCTCCCGGAAAGCCACCGTGAAAATCCGAACTGTCACGTCTTTGGCGTTCTCCATCGGCAATTGAAGATTCACCACCGGGGATTTTGCGGGATTGGGATAAACCACCGGGCTTGAGGTCGCGGACACGGCCGTGGGAGTCAAGGTAAATCTCGGAGCGGCGGTCGCGGTTATCGTGGGGGTATAAGACGGAATCGGGGTAGAAGTGAAGCTCGCAGTCGGGGTGCGGGTGGGTAAAGCTGTGAAGGTGAACGACCCCGTCGCGGTACTGGTCCCGGTAGCCGTCGGCGTCGGGCTAGATGTCGAAGTCAAAGTAAAAGTGGAAGTGAGTGTATCCGTCGGGGTGGGTGTGAAAATCGGGGTCTTGGTGGATGTGAGAGTGATTGAAGGCGTGGAAGTGAACGTCTGTGTCGCGGTGTTGGTCCCAGTGACCGTCGACGTCAGAGTGGGGGTGGAGGTCAAACTGGAAATAGAAGTGGGACTGTATGTTTGAGTGGCTGTAAAGATCGAAGTTGTGGTCGGGGTCGCGGTTATCACCGGGGTGTTGGTCAAAACCGGAGTCAAGGTCGCCGTCGAAGTCCTGGTTGGAGAAAAGCTGGCTGTGGAAGTCTCTGTCAAAGTAACTGTGTTCGTCCGGGTAACTGTAAAAATGGCGGTTGGGGACAGGGTGAAGGTGGCCGTCGAAGTCAACGCGGGAGTCTTCGTCGGGGAGAAAGAGGAAGTAGGTGTGCTGGAACTGGTGTAAGTCGCGGTCGAGCTGAAAGTGGAAGTGGGCGTATTCGTACGGGTATGGGTCAAAGTAGGGGTGGCCGTCGCCGTTAAAGTGGAAGTCCTTGTCGAGGACGGCGTTAACGTCAAGGTCGCGGTTGGGGTAAAAGTCCCGGTAGCGGCGGGAGTCGGCGTGGAGGTGAAAACGGCGGTGGTCGCGGTCGGCGTAGGAGTTCCCGATCCATGAAAAACGCTGACCCCGTAATCCTCCACCTCGGTGTAAGGCGTGGTGCTGACCGCTCCCGCGACCGCCGTCTGATCATAGTTGCCGCATTTAAAATAAAATTGGTCGGCGAGCACCGCCGCGCTGGGGGTATGGCTATAGACCTGCGCCCCGTTGATCGTGATGGTCAGGAGATTGTTCGAGAGCGACAAGACAAAAGTGTATTTGGTGTTCAGGGCGCAGGCCGTGTTGAGATTGACCATCGTACCGGCACCTTTGGCCTCCTCATAGAGAGCCTCAAAACCGCCGACGCTTGCCACGTACTGAAATTCGCAAAGGGGAATATCCAAGGTGCTGTTGAAGACTTGGGCGATGGTGGTGTGCCCGCTGGCGCCGTCCCCCAGCATCAGCACTTGGCCGGTGACGGTCTCGATGTTGGTCGCGGTAGGCGCCCAAGCCGCGCCGGCTCCGCCGGACATTTCCCGCATCTCACACCGGGGGTGCACCGAACCCGAGGTGGTGATCCCGGTGGCGGTATCCATAAAGACCTGGCCCCCATCGGAGGCGGTGTAAAAATAAGCGTCGGAGTAACCCGCGTTCATTTGACTGCCCGAAATGATCGTAGGCGAGGTTCCCGAACCGCTTGGTTCTTGGAGTTGCCAATTGGTGTAATCGATCGCGGCCAAAGTAAGCCCTGGCGCCAAAATCGTTATCAGAAAAACCGTAAGAAAAAAATAAGATCGCTTCAAAAATCCCTCTGTCCCGCGGTTAGCTGGGCAAACCTTTCTCCCGCAAATGAAAAGTTTACTAACCCGGAAACTTCATCAACCTAGCCTAAAAGCGCTTGTGACGAGACTAAAATAACTCAATATTTCGTTTATTCAAACGTTTTAAATATATAACTGATGGACTAGGCTATTTTAGCGGTTTTTTAAGAGAAATATTAAGATCTCACCTCGGATCACCCTTCCCTTTAAACACAAAAGTCCCTGGCGATTCCGCCAGGGACTTGAGGTTCAACAGGATAATTCTATGCTTTTAACTGACAAAGATAGGTTCAATTTTCCAATATCCGTTTGATCCCCTTTCAAAACAAAAAAGAAGAATCCTTGGGGTCGAACAACCCTAGAACCCGATATTCACTCCCGCCGAAACGTTCTGCTCGGTGTAGTTGGTCAACCCTACCTTGCCCTGGTATTGAGCGAAGAGATTAAACCCGCGGGTGAACTGGGCGTTCAACCCGGCTCCCAAAACCGCCGCGTCCGTTCCCGTCGAAGGGCCGTTTACGGTGAAACTGCTTCCTGTCCCGAAACTGGCGGTCAGGCTGTCGGTGTTGCCCTGATACACATGTTCCCAGGCCGCGCTGACGCTGGGCGACAACTGAATCCCGCCCAAATTCCAGCTGTGGCTGGCTGTGGCTCCCAGGTCCGTGCTCAGATAGCCCTCGTTCTGCGCCCCGAAAGTTTCCGGCGCGAAAGAACCCGTTTCCGTAAAGCCGTTCATGTACATCCGGGTGTATTGACCCGAGAGGAAAGGCATCACTTTCGTTTGATCAACCATCAGGTCAACCCCAGCGCTTAACTGGCCCGAGTACTGCTGGCCTTGGGTGCTTCCGACCGCTGTTCCACCCGCCGCGTTGCGTTGGGTGGTATAGGTATTCAACCCGCCCTCCGCTAAGGCTTCTATATGAAGGGCGTTCTGTTTCCAACCCGCGTACAGACCCGCCTGGCCGCCGGTGGCATTCACGGTTCCAATCGATTGGCTGGTGCCCGACTGGGTATAGCCTAAGAGCAGTCCGCCCACGAAGTTTTTCGAGAAGCGGTAATCCAATCCCGCCGTGGTTCCGCCGGTGGAATATTGGTAGCCCGCGGAATTCGAGTCGCCCGAAACCGTCCCGAAGTTGCCGATACCGTTGGCGAAAGCGCCCCAGCGCTGGGGCGGAAGGTTGGGTCCCATGCTCACTTCTTCCCAAGCCGGCATATTGCCCGCGAACTGCGGCCCTTCGCCGGTCCAGGAAACCCGGCTGGAAGTCGAGTCAAAATTCCCGAAAAGCTGGGACAGACGCTGGCCGATCATGCCCGCCTGCGCCTGGGCGGTGGTAAAGCCGATTTGATAGAGCGGCGTCAAACTCGATGGGGAGAGTTGATTGTAAATTCCCGGCAAGGCGGCGTTCGACTGGCTGTTCAAGTAATTGATCAAAGCCGGATCTTGCGAATTCTTCGCCAGTCCATCCAACGCCGAGCCGATCTGCTTTTGATTGGTAGTCGTGCCCAGGGTCGCGAAAGAAGGCGCGTTAGCCAGAGCTTCCACCACCACATCCGTCGGGTTATATACCACCGACACCGCGTCCCCGCCCACTGTATCGGTCACGGTGGTAAATTTGCCGGTCACGCTTCCGGCGGTGATGATCGTGAAGTCCTCGTTGTCGTGGATCTGGAATCCGCCATAGGGGAACAACTTCAGCGTTCCCGCCAAAGAGGCGGTGCCCGCCACATTCAGACTGTCATAGAGGGACGCCGTCGATCCCAAACCGATTAATAAAGTTCCAGCGGCGTTTTGCGTATACCCGCCCCCGATCGTTAAGGTCATCGGGCCTGCCAGGCTTAACGTGCTGTGGTTTACCACATCACCCGTGCCCAAAGCGTTGGCGTTCGCCGCCACTAAAGTCCCGCTGTTGATAGAGGTTCCGCCCGTATAGGTATTGTCACCCGTCACGGTTAAGCTTCCCGATCCGGTGCTGTTGGTCACGGCCAAACTGCCCGCGCCGCTAATCACACCCGACAAAGTAGAGCCGTTCCCATTGGTATCGTAAGTGTCGCCGCCCGTTAAGGCGACGTTGTTGGAAACCGCCAACCCATTTAAACCCGCCTGCAGGGTCGTTCCGTCCGCCATTGCCAAGCCGCCCGTGCCCAGCGCGTTGTCGCTGCCCAGGTTCAAGGTACCGCCATTCAGATTGGTCCCGCCGCTATAGGTATTGTTTCCCGTTAAATTTAAGGTTCCCGTTCCCGTTTGGGTCAAAGAACCGGTTCCGCCAATCACACCCGACAAGGTCGAGTTGTTCCCGTTGGAATCGTAGGTATCTGTCCCGTTCAAGGAAATCGTATTGGTTACCGCCAAGCCGTTAATCCCAGCTTGTAAAGTCGTGCCGTCTTCCAATGTCAGATTGCCCGTGCCCAAAGCGTTGTTATTGCCAAGGTTCAAAGTCCCGCCTTGAAGGTCCGTGCCGCCTGTGTAGGTGTTATTACCTGTCAGGGTCAAAGCCCCGCCCCCTACCGTATCCGTCACAGCGAGACTTCCCGCGCCTGAAATGACACCCGACAAGGCCGAGCCATTGCCGTTGGAATCGTAGGTGTCTGTCCCGTTCAAGGAAATCGTATTAGTTACCGCCAAGCCGTTAATCCCAGCTTGTAAAGTCGTGCCGTCTTCAAGAGCCAGAGACCCCGTACCCAAGGCGTTATTGTTGCCCAGATTCAAAGTGCCGCCTTGAAGGTCCGTCCCGCCCGTATAGGTATTGTTACCCGTCAGGGTCAAAGCGCCGCCGCCCACCGTATCCGTCACGGCCAGGCTTCCCGTACCCGAAATGACGCCCGACAAGGCCGAACCGTTTCCGTTGGAATCGTAAGTGTCGTTTCCGTTCAAGGAAACCCTATTGGTCACTGCCAACCCGTTAATCCCAGCTTGTAAGATCGTCCCGTCTTCCAGAGCCAGAGATCCCGTACCCAAAGCGTTGTTGTCGCCCAGGTTCAGGGTTCCCTCAGCCAAAGTGGTTCCACCGCTATAAGTATTGTCACCCGTCAAAGTCAAAGTTCCCGCCCCCGTCTTATCCAGGCTTCCCGTTCCGCTGATCACACCCGACAAGGTCGAGTTGTTCCCGTTGGAATCGTAGGTATCGGCGCCGCTCAAGATCACATTGTTCGCCACCGACAAACCGTTTAAACCCGCCTGCAAGGTCGTGCCATTTTCCAAAGCCAAATTTCCCGTGCCCAGGGCGTTGTTGTTGCCCAGGTTCAAGGTTCCGCCTTGTAAATCGGTTCCGTTCATATAGGTATTATCGCCGGTCAAAGTTAAAGCTCCCCCGCCGACCGTATCGGTTACGACCAAACTGCCCGTCCCGCCGATGACACCCGATAAGGTCGAGCCATTGCCGTTAGAATCATAAGTATCGCTGCCGTTCAAAGTCAGTCCGTTGGTGACCGCTAACCCGTTAAGACCCGCCTGCAAAGTAGTGCCGTCCTCTATGTCCAAATTCCCAGTACCTAGAGCGTTGTTGCTGCCCAGGTTCAGCGTTCCGTCGGCCAAAGTTGTTCCGCCGCTGTAGGTGTTATCACCGGTCAAAGTTAAAGTGCCGGTCCCGGTTTTATCCAGACTTCCCGTTCCGCTGATCACACCGGACAAGGTCGAATCGTTTCCATTGGAATCGTAAGTATCAGCGCCGTTCAAGGAAACCGCGTTGGTCACGGCCAAATTATTGATTCCCGCCTGCAGGGTGGACCCGCTCTCTAACGAAAGGTTTCCGGTGCCCAAGGCATTATTATTGCCCAGGTTCAAAGTGCCGCCTTGAAGGTCCGTGCCGCCCGTATAGGTATTGTTACCCGTTAGGGTCAAAGCGCCGCCGCCCACCGTATCCGTCACGGCCAGGCTTCCCGTACCCGAAATGACACCCGACAAGGTCGAGCCATTGCCGTTGGAATCGTAAGTGTCCGTTCCGTTCAAGGTAACCGTGTTAGTCACCGCCAAGCCGTTCATCCCGGCTTGTAAAGTCGTGCCGTCTTCCAGAGTCAGATTGCCCGTGCCCAGGGCGTTGTTGTTGCCCAGGTTCAAGGTCCCATCCGACAAGGTGGTGCCGCCGGTATAGGTGTTATTCCCTGTCAAAGCCAAAGTACCCGTTCCGGTTTTATCCAGGCTCCCCGTTCCGCTGATCACACCCGACAAGGTCGAGTTGTTCCCATTGGAATCGTAAGTGTCCGAACCGTTTAAGGTGACGCTATTCACCACGTTCAAACCGTTGAGTCCCGCTTGCAGGGTTGTTCCATCTTCCAGAGCCAGAGAGCCTGTACCCAAGGCGTTATTGTTGCCCAGGTTCAAGGTTCCTTGCTGCAGGTCCGTCCCACCCGTGAAAGTATTGTCGCCTGTGAGCGTCATGGTCCCCGTGCCGGTTTTATCCAAGCTTCCCGGTCCGGTGATCACGCCTGAAAAGAGCGTGCTGGAATCATCGCCGCCCGTGGTTAAAGAACCGCTTTGAATATCCACGGTTCCCGACCCGCTCAAAGCGCCCAAGGTGTCGTTGTCTCCCGGATTGACGTCTAAGGTCGTAGTGGAGCCCAAGGTCAAAGTGGTGCTCGATAAAGCCCCCGACTCGCCCAGTAAAGAACCGCCATTAAGCGTGAACCCGCCCGTGCCCAAGGCCCCGGCGTTGGTGACCACCACATTCCCGCCGTCAATGGTCGTGCCGCCGCTATAGGTGTTGTCGCCCGTCAGGGTCAACGCGCCTGAGTTGATTTTGGTCAACGAACCGGCGCCGCTCAAAACACCCGACAAAGTGAGATTATAAGTTTGGCTGTCAATCGTGTCGTTCCCCGTTAAGGTCACGTTGTTGCCCACCACCAGGCCGTCCACTCCCGCTTGCAGGGTAGTGCCGTTCGCCATCGTCAAACTGCCCGTCCCCAGAGCGTTGTTGTTGCCAAGCCCTAAGGTGCCGCCATTCAAGTTGGTTCCGCCGCCGTAGGTATTATTTCCATCAAGGTTCAAAGTGCCTGCGCCGGTTTGGGTTAAGGAACCGCTGCCGCTGATCACGCCCGATAAGGTGGAGCTATCCCCGTTCGTATCGAAGGTATCGGTTCCATTCAAGGTCACGTTGTTCGCCGCCGCCAAACCGTTCAGCCCTGCTTGCAAGGTCGTACCGGTTCCCATGGAAAGACTGCCGGTGCCCAAGGCGTTATTGTTGCCGAGATTTAAAGTGCCGGTGGTCAAAGTCGTCCCGCCCGCGTAGGTGTTAGAACCTGTCATAGTGAGGGCTCCCGAACCGGTCTTGGTCAAGGAACCGGTGCCGCTGATCACGCCCGAGAGGGTTGAATTATTGGCGCCCGAACTATAGGTCTCATTCCCATTTAAAAGGAAGTTATTGCTCACCGACAATCCGCTCAATCCAGCTGACAAAGTCGTCCCCGTTTGCATCGTCACCGCGCTTGTGCCCAAGGCGCTGTTATTGCCCAGGCTCAAGGTGCCGCCGCTGAGGTTCGTGCCGCCGCTGTAAGTGTTGGCGCCCGAAAGGATTAAGGTTCCCGTGTCAGTCTTGGTGAGCGAGCCAGTACCGCTGATAACGCCCGTGAGAGTAGTCGAGTTGGAACCGGTCACATCCACCGTTCCGCCCAAAGAAGCCAGGTTCACGCCGCGGGCGGAGCTAAAGCCGGCTGTGGTTTCCAAGGTGCCGCCATCAAAGATAACCCCCCCGCTGGTATTGCCCAGGTTGGCGTTGCTTCCGATCACCAGCGTTCCCCCGTTAATGGAGGTGCTGCCGCTGTAAGTATTCGTACCGGTCAGGGTCAAGGCGCCCGAACCCGTGCTGTTGGTGACCGCCAAATTACCCGTACCGCTGATCACGCCCGACAGGGTCGAATTTTCGCCGTTCATGTCGTAGGTGAGCGTGTTGCTGCCCAGCGTTACACCGCTCGAGCTCGAGAGGTTCAAGCCGTTCACGCCCGACTTCAAGGTCGATGAGCCACTGAGGGTCAACCCATTCGCGCCTAAGGCGGTATTGTTGCCCAGGGTCAAGGTCCCGTTTAAAGTGGTTCCGCCGCTATAGGTATTAGCGCCCATGAGAGCTAAAGTCCCAAAAACTTGAAGGGTCCCAAAATTGCTGACGACCCCGCCTAAGGTCATGGGACCGGAAGTTTCAATCGTGAGATTGGCCCCGTTCAGCTTCAGGGCGTTGCCGATGGAAACACCGCCGATGCCGCCGTACAAACCATCCTGTCCGCCCGCGAAAAGCACTTGTCCTGTTCCCAGAGCCGCATTCGTGTAAACCGTGAGCGTCGTCCCTTCAACGGTTGTCCCTCCGCTATAGGTATTCACCCCGCGTATGTTGATAGACCCCGAGCTTCCAGTGATATACAAAGAACCGGTGCCGCTGATGATCCCCGTCAAATTCAGATTGGGCGCCGTGCCATAACCGTTTTCAAACGTGTCGGCCCCGTTCAGGATGAAATTATTGGCGAGGCCGAGGGTACCGCCCGCTTCGGTCGCCACAGTGGCGCCAGCGCTTATGGAAAGCGCGCCTGTTCCGAAAGCGTTAGTAGCCCCCGCGAGCAACATGCCCGACTTCACCGTGGTTCCCCCGCTGTAGGTGTTAGCATTTCCCAGAAGGAGATTTCCGTTAATGCTGGTCGTCAGCGATCCCGTCCCGCTGATGACGCCATTCAACTCGGGAGTGCTGCCATTGGGAGAATTAATCGTGTCGTTGCCGTTCAAGGAAACCGCGTTGGCCACATTGAGAGTACTGAAACTGCCGCCAAGGATGAAGGTTGTTCCACTATTCATCGTCAATCTTCCCGACCCCAGGCCGGTAGCGGTGGTCACGCCCAAGGCTCCGCCATTCAGGGTGGTCCCGCCGCTATAGGTATCGGCGGCGTCCAGATAAAGGGTACCCAAATCCGTTTTGGTCAAGCTGCCGGTGCCGCTCACAACCCCCGTCAGGGTGGTCGAGCTGGAACCCGCCACGTCCACCGTACCGCCCAAAGAGGCGAGGCTGACCGCGCGGGCTGAGGTGAGATTGGCGGTGGTTTCTAGAGTTCCGCCGTCAAAGGTGACGCCGGCGCTGGTATTACCCAAATCCCCGTTGTTACTGATCACCAGGCTTCCGCCATTCAGGTCCGTGCCGCCGCTATAGCTGTTGCTGGAATCAGAAAAAGTTACGGCTCCGCCGCCAACCGTATCGGTCACGGCCATACTGCCGGTACCCGAGATCAAACCCGCCAAGGTCGACTTCACCCCGTTGGTATCGTAAGTTTCCAATCCCATTAAAGTAACGCTGTTGGAAACCGCCACTCCGTTCAACGCGGCCTGCAAGGTGGTTCCGTTCTCCATGGTCAGGCCGCCCGTTCCCAGGGCGCTATTATTGCCCAGACCCAGGCCTCCGGCCTGCAGGTCAATTCCCTCCGTAAAGGTATTGGTTCCCGTTAGCGTCAAGGTCCCGTTGCCCAACTTTTCCAAGCCGCCCACACCGCTCATCACGCCTGATAAGGTGGTGTTATAACCGTTAGTACTAAAATCATTCGTGTCAGTTAGAACAACGGCGTTCGGTATCGCCAGGCCGCTTACTGCCGCCGCCAAAAAAACCCCGCCATCCAACGTCACCGCGCCCGTACCCAAAGCGTTGCTATTGCCTACCCAGAGGCCCGTGCCCTCCAATTCCGTCCCGCCGCTATAGGTGTTATTACCCGTAATCGTCAAAGAACCCGCGCCGCCGCCCATGTTGTCTATCGAGTTCAAGGTTCCCGTACCGCCGATCACACCCGACAAAGTCCAATTGTTCCCGTTATTGTCAATGGTGTCGAAACCGTACATGAAAACATTATTCGCGATTGAAAGATGGTTCGCTCCCGCTTGCAGGGTTGTCCCATCCCCTATCTCCAGGTCGCCCGTTCCCAAGGCGTTGTTGTTGCCCAGCCTTAAGGTGCCGCCCGCCAAATTCGTGCCGCCGCTGTAAGTGTTGTTACCGCTCAGCGTCAACAATCCGCCGCCCATGCTATCCGCCACCACGACATTCGCGATACCGCCCACCACACCCGACAAGGTCCAGCTATTCCCATTCGAATCAAAAGTGTTGGTCCCGGCCGTCCAGATATTATTGGTAACAGCCAGGCCGTTTACACCAGCCCTCAGGGTCGAGAGGTCTCCCATATCCAGGTCGCCGGTTCCCAAGGCGTTATTGTTGCCCAAAACCAGCGTGGCGGCTTCTATATCCGTGCCGCCCGTATAAGTGTTGTTACCCGAGAGTGTTAAAACACCGCCGCCTTGGCTGTCGACCACGGTCAAGTTGCCCGATCCGCTGATCACTCCCGAAAGGGTTGAACTATTGCCGTTTGAATCGTAAGTCTCAGAACTATTCAAAGCGACATTGTTTGACACGGACAAGCCGTTCAAACCGGCCTGCAGCGTACCATTCTCCATCGCCAAGGCCCCCGTTCCCAGGGCGCTATTGTTCCCCAGGTTCAAGGTGCCGCCGTTCAAGAAGGTCCCGCCGCTGTAATTATTATTTCCATCAATCCCCAGGACTCCTGAGTCGGTCTTGGTTAAAGACCCGGTTCCGGTGATGGAGGCCAAATCAACCATTTGGCCGCTCAACACGTCAATCGTGCCGCCGCCCGAGAGCAAGTTGAGATTCCGGGTGGAGACAACACTCTCGGTGAACTGCAAAGTTCCCCCGTTGAAGAACACATTCCCGTTTGTATTCGCGCCCAATTGGGAATCGTCGCTTACCCGCAGGGTGCTTCCCAAACCGATGGAAGTGTCGCCCGTGGAGTTATTGGCGGCCAATCCCGTTAGGTCCACTATTCCATTGCCGGTGACCGAGAACAAACCCGAACCGAAGAGTGAGCCCGTAAGAGAGGTCGTTCCGCTATTCACATTGATCGTGCCGCCATTAGGGGAAAAGGTGAAATTCCGGCTCGAGATAATTCCAGTGGTTGTGTCTAAGGTTCCCCCATTCAGGGCCACGTTGCCGGTCGTATTCGCGCCCAATTGGGAATCGTCGCTCACCCGCAGGGTGCTTCCTAAACCAATGGACGTGTCGCCTATGGAGTTATTGGCGGCCAATCCCGTTAGGTCCACTATTCCATTGCCCGTGACCGAGAATAAACCCGAGCCAAAGAGTGAGCCCGTAAGAGAGGTGGTTCCGCTATCCACATTGATCGTGCCGCCGTTGGAGGTGAAGGTGAAATTCCGGCCTGAGATAATTCCACTGGTTGTGTCTAAGGTTCCCCCGTTAAATATCACGTTGCTGTTTGCGTTGGAACCCAATTGGGCGTCGTCGTTTACCCTGAGGGTGCTTCCCGAACCGATGGAGGTATCGCCGGTTGAATTATTAACGATCAGGTTCGTCAAGTCCAAGATGCCCGAACCGCTGACCGCGAGAGCGCCGGTCCCCGCAATCACCCCTGTCATTTCACTCGTCCCACCGGCCACGTTAAAAATGCCTCCGCTGCCGATCAAATTAAGCGTGGCTGAAACCGTACTGCCCGAGCTAAGGGAAAGCGTCCCCGAATTTAAACCCAGATTGCCCGCCAGGGTCGTCCCCGAACCAATCGAAGCGGTCGCGTTAGCCAAGGTTAACCCGCTCAGGGTAAACACGCTCCATCCTAAAAAATTAAAAGCGGGACTACCGCCCAAAGAACCACCAGAGATAGTGATGTTCGTGCCGATGATCGACAGACTACCGACGTTGCTCTTTGTGACCGTTTGATAGGAAGTCGCGGGGGAAAAAGTCAGATTCGAGAGAGAAAAGTTGATCGTATCGTTGTTCGTCAGCGGATCTCCCGACGCGTTGGAGATGGCTGTACGCAGTGAACCAGCGCCCGTGTCGTTGGTCGTCGTGACCGTCAATTGAGCCCCAGCCGGACCCGCGGCGAACTGGAAAAGAAGAAGGACTAGCGAAAAGAAAAGAAGCTTTTGGGAGAGGCGCTTGAAATGGAGCGTTCTATATAGAAGAGGAAGCCTGTGCTTGAAAGAACGCTTTTGACCGGCTTGATCGGAGTTGAAATTCATTTTTTTCCTCGCGCGAGTGATGAAAACACTTCAAAAAAATACGCGAGGGAGTGGGGGTGTGGAGAAAGCATGAATCAGCAGAACCCGGGGGAAACCCCGGTAACGCCGTCGAGTAATTTAATTGAAAGCACTATATTCTCGGTACCCAACCCCATCAAGGAAATTCGTTTAACCTTGGTTTTTTTACAATTTTGGTAAAGGTGGGGTCAACAAAACAGGGGGGCAATGGGATAAAGCCGGAGAATCCCCCCAAAAAAGGGGCAAACTGAACCTTCCCAGGAATAGGCGGAGAGGCAAGAGGATCGCGTTTCTCGGGCTGGTTCGGCTTATTTAAACGAACGCGCCAACCTCATTTTGTCCGTCAGGGTGCTTTCCCAATAATCCCCCGCCGGGCTTAAAACCTCTTTCGCGCGGGTATAGTCCACCCTCGCTTTTTCGGCGAAAACGGGGCTTTGAGTTTCTTTCGCCAGGGCGAAGTCCAGGTCCCCTAAGAGCGCTTCTTTCCTTGCCCCGTAATAAACATAACCTTCTTTTTGAACCGCCCTCACGGCCTGCTCGAACCGGTTGCGGGCCTTTTGCTCACCGGCCCCATCCTTCTCTAGCCGAGCCAGAACCGCTTCCAGCTGGGCCCGGTTGGCTTGATGAAGGGCCCTATCCACCCTGGCGGTGGTCTTTTCGAAACCGGCTTCCAATTCTTGAAGCAGAAGCTTGGCCTTCTTTTGGGTCTCCTCTTCAGGCGACAAAGTCAGCAGTTCCGCCAGGGCTTGGCAAAGCCCGCTTTGGAGGGAGCAGCGCTGAGCCTGAAGGTCCGTGCCTTTCAATAATTCGAGGGTCTCTTCGTAAATCTTGACCGCTTCTTTTAACTCTTCAGGATTTTTTAAACGGGCGCCTTCCAAGGACAAGAGGGACGCCTGACAAAGGTTCTTCTCATAGAAGTCAAAAGGCTGGGTCTTCGGGTCCAGAATTTCCCCGATCTCTTCCAGTTCTTTCTTGGCCTGGGTCCAATAAACGGCCTTGCCCGTGGCGTCTCCCATCAGGGTGAGGACCGCGCATTCCAGGGTGCCGCATTGGGCCCAAACAATCGGCATTCCTTTCTTTTGATGGACCGTCTTTTCCTGTTGGTAATCGTCCAGACAGCGGGACAACCCCCGGACGTCCATTTTTTTCTCGTTGAGAAACATTTCCAAAATGCCCGAATCCCTCTGGATGCTGGCCCATTCCATTTGGTCCCGGGTCAGCGCGAAAAGACTGGCGGCCCGGGAATAGGAAAACTTCGCCTGTGACCACAAGACCTCGTTATTCTGAAGCCGGCCCAGGTTCATCTGGCAGGTCCCCTTGTTCAGCCAAGCGATACCCTGACTGCGGGTCGAGGACATGCCCTGCAGGGCGGGAATGGCCGCGTCCAAATACTCAAGAGCCGTTTGATATTCCTTCACGCTTTGTTCCCGACCGCCCAAGGAAGAATAAACGTTGCCTAAATTAACCTGGGCCTCGACTTTTTTCATCGGCATACCGTCCAACCCCGGAGCACCCAAGACCTGTTTAAAATGCGCGATAGCCCGGTGAAGGTCCTTGAAGCTGCCTTCCCGGTGGCCCAGGTCCACGTAAGCGGCGCCCAAACCGCTTTGGATGTCCATCCACTGGTGGAGTTCCCCCAGTTTATAAGTCCTCTTCAGGATTTTTTCATAAATGGAAATAGAGTCGCGGATATGGCCCGTATCGCCTTCACGCCGTCCCAAGATTTCGAGGCATTCGGCCAGGTTCAGCTCGATGTCCGTGGCGTCCTGGCGCATGACGCTGGTCTTCATGGCGGTGAGGGCGGAACGGTAAGCGTTCACGGCTCCTTGCAGATCGGCGGAAGATTGTTCCTTCATGCCTTTGGACTGCAAAAGGGTGCCCAGGTTGTTCTCGTAGCAGGCCCAGTTGTAAGGGTCCTCGCCCAAAGGGGGCTTTTGGAGCGATTGGGAAGTGAGCGAAACCGCCCGGTCCAGGGTCTGGGGGTCGTGGGTCTTGACGGCGTAAAGGGTCAGAAGCACGGTCAGATATTCTTTCATCTGGGCCCGGGTCGCCTCGCTCCAGTGCTTTTCATAAGCCAGGCTCAGGGCCTCGTCGGTCTTTTCGATCATGGCCTTGATCTGGGGGGCGATGTCCATGCCGTAACTGTGGTCGATTAAACCCCGCCAGGATTCCACCGCCCAATCCAAGATAGTCAGAGTGTCCTTCTCCTGGATGCCCCGGAAAGGAAGCGTGCCATTGAGGTAAAAGCCCTCGCTGCGGGCTTCGTTTTGAATGCGGCTGCCCGCGGAGACATACATATCCCAGCCGCCTTGAAACCCTTGAGCGTCCTGGGTCCCCCAGATCAGAAGATCCGCCCCGCTTTGAGCCAGCCGTCTTTGGACGTCCGCCAAGCCCACGGACAAATCGCGCTCCGGCCCCATGGAAACCGGTTGATCCAGTTCCACCACCCGCATCCTCCGATCCGCCCGCAATTCTTCCGCGACCTTGTGTTGAAATTCCTTCCCCGGGTCTTTTTGAAAAGGCTTCACCGGCTCGTCGGGAATAAAGGGCGCCACCGCGATCAGGAGAGTCTGTTTCCCGGTGTCGGGCAGATGAAAGGATTTGGAAAAGAGGGAAAATTGGGCGTTCACTGGGGAACAGAGGAGAAACGAAAGAAAAAAGAGGATTGAATGGGAAAATTTCATAAACGCCTTTTAAATAAGTGAAACCATAACCAGTTCATCTCAATATAAGAAAATACATCCTAACCTAAATTTTTAAGGAAGCGAAGTTCTTCGCTTTATCCAATACTCGCGTCAAAAAGGGATAAGTTCTTTGTTCACGGGTTCATTTCTTTTCGAACCGCGGTGGTCTTGCGTAAGGGCAGTTCTTTCAGGAAAAAAGCCAGAACCAGCGTCAGCGCCAGGATAAGAGGGATCAGTCCAAAAATGTCCCCCAGGGCCGGGGCGATACCGGCGCTTTCGGTTTGGGCGGTCAGGATACTGCCAAAAACCGCCATCCCCAGGGAGGACCCGATGGACCGCATAAAGTTGACCAGGGAAGTGGCCGAGCCCAGCAGGCCGAAGGGGACGGCGTTCTGCGTTGCCAGGTTGTAGACCGGCATGCACAGGGCCAGCCCCGCGCCGATAATCATGATCTCCGTCACCAGCGCCGCGTGGCTGGTTTGAACTCCAACGCGGGCCATGAAGAATGCCCCGATCACCGCGATGGCCGGTCCCAGGGTGGCGAAAATCTTGTAGCGTCCGGACAGGGTTATCAATTGGCCCGTCACCCCCACCATGGCCATGAAGGTCAGGGTAAAAGGCATGAGGATGGCGCCGCTGGTTTTGGCGTCCGCTCCCAAAACCTGTTGGACGAAAAGGGGAAGAAAAAAGGTGACCCCGAACATGGACGCCGAAACCAGCGCCGCCGAAAGAAGCGAGATCGCCACGATGGAGTTCTTGAACAGTTCCAAAGGCAAAATGGGATGACTGGCCCTTTTTTCAATCCAGAAGAAGACCAGGGAGAAAACCAATCCCACCGTCCCCAAGCCCAGGATGCCGGGGGAATACCAGGGATGTTCTTTATTAATTCCGTTGAGCGCCATCAGCAGGGGCACCACCGCCGCCACCAAAGCCCCGACCCCGGCATAATCGACTTTAAAATCCCCCGGCTTCGGGGACCGGATATGGGGCGCGTAACGGGCCAACAACGCGCAGCCGAAAAGACCGATCGGCAGGTTGACGTAAAAAACAAACCGCCATCCCGGCCCGTCGGTGAGAAACCCTCCCGCCAGGGGGCCTATCACGCTGGACACCGCGGAAATCGGAACCAAGATACCGATAACCCTTCCCCGCTCCGCGGGCGAAAAAAGATCCGCGATGGTGGTGGAAGCCGCGCAGGTCATCGTGCCGGCCCCCAGGCCCTGTAAAGCCCGGAAGAAAATGAGTTGGGGCATGGTCTGGGCCCAGCCGCAAAGCACGCTGGCCATCACGAACCATAGGATTCCGCCGAGGAGAAAATATTTTCGCCCGTGCACATCGCTGAGTTTTCCCGCGATGGGCATGACCGCCGTTGAGGCGATCATGTAGGCGGTGACCACCCCCGAGTAGCTCGCAAAGCCCCCCAGGTCCCGGACAATCCGGGGCATGGCGGTGGCCACAATGGTTTGGTCCAGCGAGGCCATGAACAGCGCCAGCCCCACTCCCGACATAGTGATCCACACGTCTCGGCGGGCTAATGAATGGGTCCCCGGGTGACCCGGGGCATCCGCCCTCATGCTTAGTTGATCTCCGCCTCAAACTGCGCGGCGGTTAAAATTTTCGCCTGGTGGGCGAAAACTTTTTGCGTCAAGACCCGGTGCACTTCCTCGTCGGGGTCAAAACAGGCGTCCTCAATGACGGTGCACTGAAAGTCCAGGTCATAGGCCCGGCGCAGGGTCGAAAGCACAATTCCGCTGGTGGAAATGCCCATGAGTACCAGGTGCTCAATGCCGTTGGCCCGCAGGGTCATCTGCAGGGTATTTTCGGAAAAAGCGCCCACTCTCTGTTTATGGATGATCACATCCCCTTCCCCCAGGATGGCCGGGTGGAACTGGGCGGATTCGCTCCCCTTCACGAAAAGCCCGCGTTCCTTGACCATGGCGAAAGTCGAATGGACATTGCCGATCTCCGGATGCCCCGGCTCGAACCCTAAGCCCACGTGGATAATGCGGAAACCCTTTTTGCGGGCCGCCCCCACCGCCTTGGCCGCCGCCGGCACTATTTTTTCCGCCGCGGCGATAAAACCAAAAATCCCCTTTTGAATATCCATCGTCAGCACCGCCGTTTTCTTCGGGTCCAACGTTTGTTTTTCGCTCATGTCATTTTTCCTTTTAGTTATGTAATAAAACCTTAAGACTCATTAACGATACTTCACGGACGGCTCCGCCAAAAGAGATTCCGCGGGGACATGAAGGTGATGATATAAATTCCGCATCATGTTCACCGAAAGCGGGCGCTTACGGTTAAGCGCTTCCGAAACACGGCCTCTCCCCCCATTATTTTCGCCATATCCGAGGGTTTCAACCCCATCTGTTCCATACGGAATTTCACGGCTTCAATAGGGTCAGGCGCCGCGACCGGATGGTGTTTCTCCTCATAAACCTCAACGAGGGCCGCCCACTGTTCCAGCTCATCGGCCCTCAGTGAACCTTTAGGAGCGTCCCAAAGGGCCTCCACCTGCGTCAGGGCCTTTTGTATTCTTTTTCGTTTTTCAAAACCTTGAGTTTCATTTTAAACCTCCCGCGCGTTGTTCCGGTCGTATTGGGCGCGGGATTAAAAAATGAGATCCTAAGCCGTATGCGCGTGGATGCGGGACTCTATTTTCGGCCATCCGGCGCGAAGAGCGAGGCGAAGATCGTAGTCGGATTGAAGTGTAAGCCAGGTTTCCGGGGAAACACCGAAATACTTCCCAAGCCTCAAAGCCGTATCCGCCGTGATTGAGCGTCCGCTATTCACAATCCCGCTGATCCGGTTGGGCGGGACCATAATGTCGCAGGCCAGCTGATTAATGCTGATTCCCATCGGCTTCATAAAATCTTCCAGAAGAACTTCTCCGGGATGGATAGGGTCTAACTTTTTGGTTTTCGCGTTCATAATCTCACCTCAGTGACTAGGGCGGGCATCCTCATCGGAAACCCATTTTTTATTTTTATTTGTTTCCTCAAACTTTTTATTGATCTTGAGGCGGGTTACCGCGTCCGGCTTAGTTAATTTTAAATCTACATGCTCCACAAAGTGATTAATTTTGGCCTGATTTCTTGTTTCATCCAGAAACCCAATACGCCTTTTAGGCTTCTCAGGGGGCGGGATCAAAAGCGGCCTAATTCGGTCATATAAATCACGTAAAGAGGAATCATGAAGGAGCAGTTTTTTCTCGATAATGGCTAATCGCTTTTCCATTATCTCGGTTAAGACTAAATTTTCCCGCATTTTTATAAACGCGCGGACAACAAAAACGCTCATTTCAACCGCACGATCACTCTTGAGGATATTCGCGGCCATAATAGCGCCGTGTTCTGTAAAGGCCCATGGAAGCTTTCGTACCCCGCCATGCCCTTTACTTGATATCGCATTTTGCGATATCAAGTCCGCGAATTCCTCCTGAGTCAACTGAAACAAAAAATCCGCGGGAAAACGGGCGCGATTACGTTTTACTGCCTCGTTAAAACGAAACGTTGGCACTTCATATAAGACTGCTAAATCTTTATCTAAAATAACTTTTTGTCGACGAAGCGAATAAATCTTGTTCTCCACAATCTGGGAAGGATGTGGACTCGAGTTAACCGACATAACACACTCCTTGATTTGGTATACGCAAGTATACTTATTTTCAAAAAGAAATTAAAGAGAGTTCCCGTTTTTTAACGAGATATTCTGTTTCAAACCAACCGCCAAACAAACTTCGCGGTTTGGACGAGGAAGTCCCAAAATTCTTCCAGCACCGCCAGGGGGCGGAAGCCGTGATGGATCACGGTATCGAAAACGAGCCAGCCGAGGAGAGCGATAACGAGGACGGAAAAGACGACCCGGGCGATGGAAGAAACGGTTTTTCCGCCGCGCTTTAAGAGATCTTTCGCCGTCTCCCGGATCTATTTCAACGCGGTATGGAAAGCCTTCTTGAGAAGACTCGCGAGTAGCTTCAGAGCGGATTCTCCTACGTGCTTCCAAAGCGATACGGCGGTCTCCCCCAGGAAGAGGGCGATCAGGGCCAAGGCTTCCCAGAAGGAGGGCCGATGGCCCTCCTTCACCTTTTGGCGGAGTTGTTTGAGGATGGAAATGCCGGCCAATAAATCCCAACCTAAATTCTCGGCACTACTCATACCAATTTCTTTTTTTGAAATCCCCTGCGGGGACGGGTCTGGTACACGCAAATCTTGCTCCTGGGTCGAAGCCTCTAGCTGAGACCCATGACTTGGATGTGCCGATTTCATAGATAAATCCGCAGCCTCGGCTTGAGGCCTCGGCACAGCGGGAAGTTTCGGCTCGGTCGGAGACGGATGGGTCGACGAACTCGCTGAACTTTGGGGAACGGCAGCCTCCAGGGGAAAGTCCTCTTTGGCGGTATTCAAAGCGGGGCTGGTTTGGGGAGCCGAAGCCGGTTTAGGGGCTTTGCCCTTGGGGCGTTTGGCCGAAGGCTGGAAATCCCCCGCCTCCTGGCCCGTAGCCAGCCAAGCGACCAGCTGAGTTGTTTGGGCCCGGGTATAGTGTCCGGCCAGTATTAGTGGAACGGCCTTGAGCGCCAGGGCCTGGGCCTCGGACAGTTCCCGGCCTTTTAAAAGCCCCCTTAGGGGCTCCGCCACATCTTCGCTCAGGCGCCAAAGCTTTGATTCAGGGCCGGGATTTAAGGTATCGTCCTCCTCGAAAGCATCCGAATCAAGCCGGTCCGGGCTCTTAGCGTGCAAGGCTTGCACGCTAACGGCCTGGGCAGAGGGGGCTGGATTCAAGGATTCCCGAATCAGAGCCCGGGAATCGGCATTGAGAACCTGGGTCAGCCGAACCGCCCGGTTGATCCAAGCCTTTGCCTTCCCCAGCTTCGCCACTATCTCAAACTGTTTCCAACCCGTTTCCCGGGTCAGGCCCTCAATGGCTTCGTACTTATCCAGCCAATAAACCTCCACCCCCTCATTGGAGGTAAAAGCCAGCACCTTGGCTTCTTCCAGGGAAATGTTCAGGATCTCGGCCTCGATATGGGTCTTCCCCAGCCGCCGGTAAGCCAGCAACCGCCTTTGCCCGGAGACCACCTGATACCCCTCCTCCCCCGTCCCCCACCAAATCAGAATGCGCTCCACAAACCCGCCCTTTTCGATGTAAGCCATCAAATCCCGCAACTGGGCCTCGTCCATGAACTTCCGCGGATTCCACCCCGGCACCCGCAGTTGATCCAACGGAAGCATAAACACCTCCGGCGGTTTAGGGGCTCTTTCGAGAGTGATATTGGGTTCCATGATTTCCTCCGTTCGATCCGTAAGGGTATTTAGGCCTACGGGCGCGCAGATTCTAGTATTGAATCTGCATCGCCAAATCGCGAACCTCGACTGGTAGCTTCGGCTCAGGCGAAGGATGCCAAACCCAAAAACGAATGTCAAAATTATTTTGTATGGAGGATTTATTTTTTAAAGGACTGCACAATTATCGTCTTACAATTTAACTGATTTACGAACCGAGGAAAGTTAAAATCGTTTCAAGGACGAACAGGGTTCGTCTGTTGCAAGGAAGCTCGTTACTTAAATATAATCCATAGGCCTGACCCTCTTTTCTTTCAAAGAAAAGTGTAAAATTCCAAAACCTAATTCATTAAATCTGATAGTTCAACGATTTTTAACGCACCAACTTTATCGACGAATATCTTCATTTTTTCAATTGCTTTGGGGTTGGAACTAGCCTGTATGGTTTGGACAGTAGTCCTAATATGCCGTGACCAAGCATGGCGAGGCAAATCTTCTCCCGAACCTTCTACTAAAAACAACCAACAGTCGATTATCTCTTCAGGGTATTTTTTCGCCAGATTGTCCATCTCTTCCATCACATAAAGATAAGTATCAACCTCTCCGATGTTCTCCAAAACAAATTTAAGGTTTTTTAGCGCCCATTGGCTATCAAACCTATCCGAACTAAACCACCACCCAAAAGTTTTTAATTCTTCCTTATGTTCTTTTGGCGATGTAGAAATAGTCACATTCCTCCAATCCCACAGATTCATCATTTTTTTCAAAATCGCCGGATCAAATTTCTCATTTTTATCATATAGACTACGACCAATATATGAACCCAAACCGGCACAATAACTATCCGATAAATTTTTATAGTATTTATCAATCAAGTCTCCAGATTTCAAAGTCACCTTGTCCCGGCAAAAATAACTAACTAAATGCTCACCCAACCTGGCATAAGAGTTAAAACTCGAGTTAGTTAACTGAAACTTTTTTTCTATTTTTGAAACTTGGAATTGATATTGGTCTTTGAATATTTCAAAAACCTCATCGTATGGCTGGTTAAATATCACATATGATTTCCAAGCAACATCACAGTACATATTTAAAGCTTCATCTTTAGGAAATATCTTTTCCCGAACTGAAGTTAGCCAATCCTTATCAATGACTAATAGCCATGGTAAACATTGTCCAAATACCGCTCTTACGGAATAGGCTGGGTCTTTAGATATATCTAAATGGTTCTCCAATAAAGCTGTAACTTCTGGTTGTTTTATTTGTTCCCCTTCTTGTCTTTTAACCCAAAGCCCAAACTTAATTACGGCTTGAATGGCTTTTCCCCGCGTGGAATTTATTGCCAGTTCATGCGCTCTCATTTTATTTTCTGCCAACAACTTCGCTTCCTTTTCGGGTAAGGGGTCTGGATCATCTGAAATTTGTTTTAATACATTCCAAAGACGGTTCTTCAATTTTATTGGTATTTCTTGAGGGCTTTTATCCTTTTTATTAAATCCGGTGGAAAGCAAATCGGCTATTTCACTTCTCGTCCATCCCCAATGTGGATCTTTATCAAAAGCGGAAATGGTTTCTTTTTCCGTATCTGTAGTGTTACGTTTTTGTGCAACGGCCCATTCCAATAAATAGAGTAAGGACTCCCAATCGATCACTATTTCTTGATTCACCGCCGTTTTAAATCCGGCAATTACACTTCGAATATATGTAGGGAATTCTTGAAATGCCTTAAAGTCATTTATTTGCGTGGTATATTTATTGGGGTCCGAAGCAATAACACGTTCCAATTCTCTTCCCAATCCAATTTGAGTATCTCCTATCCATTCGCCATCCCTCTTCCAACTCAGTAAAGCATTAATCAACTCTTCGACTTTCATGGTCTTCAATTCATTGAAATCAATTGGACTTGTTGGCCCCATAAAAGAGCGATTTCTCGGAGTTGTATAGTAATAGTCAGGAGAATCCCCAAACTTCTTCACCAAGTTTGAATATATTTCACGTACTTCGGAAGGCAAAACACTGGAAATAGGTGTCATTTTGCGTAGAGTCCAACCTTCTTTGTAATGAGCAACCCGGTCCTCTCCATACTCTTCAATAGTCTTTTTGCTTATCTTCGGACCAATCTGAATCCACTTCAGAATTTTTTTCAAATCTATTTTTTTTAATATTTCACATTTAGAATTCAATAAAAGCGCATATTCATGCCAAGTATCTGGATCATCGAAATTTTTGTTATTTAACAATTCTTTCCTAAGTAATTTTTGGGGAATCGACGGAGAAACTCTCATCAAATGCAATATTAACCTTTGATTTACCATCCAAGGCTTTTTACTCCCTTTTATTTTTGAACTTAAGATTTTTACCAAATCGTTAATAGCCTCACTGTCCGATTCACATATTTTTTCTCCCGCATCACGTACCGCCGAAATCAAAGGATTTTTTATATCAGAGGCACTACCGGGCTCCTCACCTTCTATTTCTCTTCTCCAAATATGTGAATAATCGAGAGGTCTAACTGGTGGTCGATTTATTTCTGAAAAACTAATCGCTTTATCTAGAAAGCGAAGCAACATTTTGAACGTTGGGATCGGTTCTGCTTCAACCAATATTGGGAAACATTCTTTTAGGATTATTTCATACTCATATAACTCAACTTTCGTCCTCGGAACCAAATAGTAACGCCGTTCTTTTTTTTTCGGACTAGGGAGAACATCCATTACTGCTTCGGCAAACATCAATGCGGTTTTACTTTCCCCGCCATCACACAAATGTTTAGTCAACTCGCTTATTTTTAAACCTTGAGAAAAATAAACGAATTCTTGTTTCTTAAAATAATCAGCCTCTTTTTTAATTAAAGGCACCGCTTCTTTAGGATTCATCGCAAGGGCAGCTTCAATAAAATCTAAATGTATATAAATATTATCGGTTTTCGGAATTTTCAAAATTGTCTCAACAACAAGCTTAGGGTCAAAAGAAGCCATTCTCGCTAAGTATTGGGATTGCGGCCAAGGAACAAAGGAAATGGATGTTCCTTTTCGAATGGCTTGAGTTGGATGCGAAAATAATCCTTCGCGTTCCAAAGGACGAATCCATTCAGGTTTTTTTAAGTTTTCGAAAAAAAACTGAATGTTCTCTGTTCGCTTGAAGCTATTTATAGCTTTTTTTATTATCTCGGGCCTAGGTTCCATTTTCGCCCTCTTTGATGATTCCCAGGATTTTCTTGTGATCCTCGGTTGTTTTCGGGTTGATGTAATTTAAAAGAAAATCCTCAAAATAAAAAACCATATTTTCATAGTCTTCGACTTGGTGGTGATGGGAAGCCCCTGTAAAATAATCCTCATATTCCTGCCATTCTTTTACCCGTAAATCCTCAATCCGCTTTGGCAAAGACATTTTCTGCGGGTCCAGTTGTTTTATTATTTCCTTGCCGCGCGCTTTTCTAGTGGGCCTAATTGCCTGAATCCTTTCAAAGTCTTTTTCCATTTGGGTCAAAAAGTCTTTTAAAGGATCATCCAAGGGCTTTTCAAATCCAGATTTATAACAATCTGATTTTTCTATTGCTTTTCCCCAGCGAGAACGAAGTTCAGCCACAATCGAACCCATTGCTGGAGGTTCTTTTGATATTGGAGTTTTAAAGGTTCGTGGAAGTTTTTCGACTAGTTCGCGGAATCCATGAGAAGCCAACGCCACTCGGTCGGGATTGTCCAACTGGCTCAAAACGTGTTTAGCACCATAGTACATTCGAGCCAATTCTGTATCTCTGCGTTGAAGAGCTTCGTACAACTCTAGCGACGGACCATCTAAGCTAAAACTTGAGGGGGAAGGTCCCAAATTGTACTCTCTTTAGGAATTAAAGATAATATGTTGGCGTCCTATGGATACCTACTTCTAAGTATTATCTATGAAGTTAATCATTAGAGGTTAGAAGAGAGTTAAAATATCTTCTTAATTAAGTGGATGCATCTGGAAAGCCCAGAAAATGACGAAGCTGATCCCCTTTTGCTTCCTACCTACGCCAAAGCTTCGATAGGCAGATCGGGAACTTTCGGAACGGCTTCGAACCCTCAGATTCGAGCCCCGAAAACCCTGCCACAAATAAAAAAGCCCCTAAACTTAATGTTTAGGGGCTTTTACATATATGGCGGGGTTGAAGGGGCTCGAACCCTCGACCTCCTGCGTGACAGGCAGGCGCTCTAACCAAGCTGAGCTACAACCCCATAAAGTGGGTAAAACAATCACTTATGGACCGACTAACGAGGCGTTATGGTACAAAGACGGCCCAAAATAGTCAAGAAAAGGCAGTAATTCCGGGGTGGTTATTCACTCGAAACCACGCGTTAAAAACCAGGCTTTACGAAACGGGTTGAGGGGTTAACTCGCGCGAGGGTTTTTCCAAGCGGAATTTCTTTACCGAGAAGCGGGACATGTTGTTCTTCAGAACACTCTTCGCCGAGAGTTTGTACAAATATTCGCCGGGGATCATCTTGAAGGCGTCCCAGATGCTGACGTTGTAGGCGCCGCCTTCTTTCTTTTCTTCCAGCTTGTCGATCAAGCCGCCGGTGGAATCGAAAATCTCGACCGTGACGTTGCAGTCTTCCTTGAGGAAATAATAAAAGCGGATCGGGCCGGGGACGGGGGGCGTGGGGAGCATGCCTAAGTCTTCCACGAACTGGGCGTTTTCTAAACCTTGATCCACCGTGATGGGAATGTCCTTGATGCGCAAAACCGGGAACTGGTCGCTGTGAAGCCGGATCTCGTACTTGCCTTCGGGCAGGCTGGAGAAGTTGAACTTGCCTTTGGAATCGGTGATGGCGGTGGCGGCAATCTTTTCGCCTTTGACCATTTCAATCTTGGTGCCGCTCACCGGGGTAAGGCCGTCTTTGCGGAAGAAGGTGCCGTGCACTTTGCCCAGGCGCTCAATGACCACCTTGCGGGTGGAGCTTAAAGAACCAGGCTTCCCTTTTTTGCCGACCGCCGCCACATGGAAATACCAGATGCCCTCATCGATGTTTTTCAGCAAGGCCGAATGTTCCGTCGTGTATTGGTCCTCGACCGTGAGGATTTCTTTTTCGTTCTGGCTCAATTTGTACACATAGCCCACTGGTTTGAAACTGCCGTCGTGGCGGTCTTCCCAGGTGAAGGCCGGTTCCTGGTTGTTGGTGGCTTCCCCTTCTTTGGGGTGCGTGGGGCTGGAGAGGGACGGCGGGGGCATTTCGCCCGCCGCGATGAGCACCACAAAGTGGGTCGGGTCGGAGAGGTTGCCCGCCTTGTCTTTGACCACCGCGTGGAAATACCAGATGCCGGGGTCGGAGGCTTTAATCACCACCGAATCCTCGGTGGTGCGCTGGGCGCCGTCCACTTGGGGGACCGTGTCGGGTTTTTGGTCGAAGACATAATAGAAGCTGTCGACGCCGCTCATCTTGGGGGCGGAGTCCAGTTTGAACGAGGCCTTGGCGGCGGAATACCAGCGTTCGCTGTCCGGATGGCTGGGGGAAGCCACATGGGGGGCTTCGGGTTTTTGCACGTCGATCTTCAAACGGTAATGGGCCGTCTGGTCGCTGAGGTTGCCCGCCCTATCTTTGGCGATGAGGTGGAAATACCAGATGCCGCTTTGGACGTTGGAAAGCTCCAGCCTGCGGCTATCCGTGAAAGTGGAAGTCTCGGGGGTCAGCTTGGTGTTGGGGCTGAGGTCTAGGGCGTAATAGTAGCCCGCGATGCCCGTGGCATCCGCCGGGGCGCTCCAGGTGAGAATGGGCGAGGCGTTGGCGCTCCAGTCGTCGTTGGAGTGGGTGGGACAGGTTACCACCGGCACCCCGACCCCGCTGTCCGAGAGGCTCGCGGCGGTTTGGTTGCCCTCGTGCTGTTCATTACCCATGCGGTCGACCGCCTGGACGCAGTAGTAATAAACGGTGTTTTCTTTGAGGGCCGAGCCCTTGTCCACAAAGGTGACTTCCTTCACCTGGCCGTCGGTGGAGATTTTTTGTTTCTTCTCCCCTTCCAGCCAGCGGTAAACCCGGTAATAGTCCGTGCCCGAAATCTTGTCTTCCACCGGGGTCCATTTCAGCTCGATATCGCCCTGGGCCAGGGGGGTGGCCTTGAGCTGGGTCACCGGAGGCGGAGCGGAAATGTCGATGGTGGAGGCCGCCATTTCATTGTCCGGATAGGGTTCCTGATTGCCCGCGGCGTCCTTGGCCCGGCAGCGGAAGGCGTAGCGTTGGCCGTCCTGGCCCTGGAAAACGGCGGTTTTTTCCGTGACATTCACCAGCCATTCGGCCCAGGAGCCGGCGCCGGTTTTCACCTGCACGTCGTAGGAAACCACCTCGCCGCTGGCATCCGTGGCTTCCCAGCCAAGGTTCAACTGGGTCTTGTCGATGATCGGCGGCAGGGATTTCATTTGGGACTTCGGGGGGGCGGTGTCGATGAGCACCGCGTAATGGGCCGCTTCTTTGCTGACGTTGCCTACCTTGTCTTTGGTCGTCACATGGAAAAACCATTTGCCGTCTTTGAGCGTGGGGGCGGTGATGGCATTTTCCGCCGTCCACTTGCCGTTACCCGCGCCGGGGATGGTGTGGGCCTGGCTGTCCAGGGCGACGTAGTAACCGTCGACGCCGGAAAGTTCTTGCGGCGCTTCCCACGTAAACTTGGGCGTGGAGGATTTCACCCATTGGTTCAGCGGGTGCGTGGAGCTTTTCACTACCGGCGCCTGGGCCTGGGAATCCACCCGGATTTGTAAATGGGCGACCGCGCCGATATTGCCCGCCTTGTCTTTGGCGCAGACATGGGCGAGCCAAACCCCGTCCTCGGGCAAAGTGAAAGAAGCGCCCCGGGCGGTGGTCCAGGTCATGGCTTTTAAATCGGGCATCCAGTTTTCGTCGTGGTTGAACACAAAGTAATAGCCGTCGACTCCCGAGAGGTCCTGGGGCTCTTTCCAGGTCAGTTCCACCCGCCGGGCGCCGTACCACTTTTGGGCATCGGGATGGCTGGGAGAAACCAATTCAGGCGCCTCCGCGGCGGTATCCAGGCGCACCCGGTAAACCGCGGGGACTTGCGTGACGTTGCCCGCCGCGTCCTGGCAGAGGACGGAAAGGATATGAACGCCGTCCCGGGGAATTTCCAATTCAATTACCCGCTGGTCGGTGAAGGTCGAGCCCTGCGCCGTCGGCACCACCTTGGCGTCTTCGGAGAAGCTGTAGTAATAGCCCGTCACGCCCGACAAGTCATCCGGGGGGGTGAGTTTAAAAACCGCCTTCGTCTGGGAAGACCAGTCGTTTTCTTTCGGGTGGGTGGGCGAGGTGATGAAGGGCTTGCCCACTTCGGTGTCGACCCGCAGGGGATAATGCGCCGCTTTCCAATCCAGGTTGCCGGCTTTGTCTTTGGTGGTGACGTGGAAATACCAGAGGCCGTCGTCGGTCAGTTCAAATGAAACCGTTCGCTGGTTGGTGAAGAGCGAGGTCTTGTCATTGGGTACCGTGTCGGCCTTGCGGTCGATGTTGTAATAGTAGCCCTCGATACCGGAGTGCTCGAAAGGCTCGTCCCAGTTCAATTCCACCCGGCGGTTGCGGTACCAATGCTGGTTGTCGGCGTGGGAAGGCGAAACCACCAGGGGCGGGCTGGCCAAGGTATCCACGCAGACTTTGAGATGAGCGGCCTGGGGCGATAAATTTTCCGCCCGGTCTTTGGTGCGCACATGCACGTACCAAACGCCGTCTTTCACGTCGTCAAACACCAGGTTGGACTTCTTGGTCCAGCGCGCGTCTGCCGTCGGGAGGGTCTGGGGTTCTTGATTGATCAGGTAATAGTAGCCTTCCACCCCGGAGAGATCGTGGGGCGGGGTCATGACGATTTCGACTTTGTTGTTGGAATACCACTGGCCATCTTGGGGATGGCTGGGCGAGGAAAGCGAAGGCGCCTGGGCTTTAGTATCCACCCGGACGGCGTAATGGGCCGCGACGGTGCCCACGTTGCCCGCGGCGTCTTGGGTGGCGATATGCACATACCAAAGGCCGTCTTCCAAGGGCCCCAGGGTCATGCGGTTTTCCTGGGTAAAGTCCCCATTCGAGGGACCGGGCGAGGTAGCCGGTTCCCGGTCGGCTTTAATGAAAAAGCCCGTCACGCCCGAAAGGTCGCTGGGCGCTTCCCAGGCGATGACAGGGGTGGGGTTGGCGACCCACTTGTCGGAATCGGGATGGGTGGAGCTGAAGACCTTCACCGGAGGCAGGGCCTCGGTGTCGATATTCAAACGGTAATGCGAGGCTTCGGTACCGATATTGCCCGCCTCATCCACGCCGACCGCGTGGAAAAACCATTCCCCTTGATTCAGGGACTGCAGGGCCACCCTTTTGTCTTCGGTATAAGAAGCCTCGAGAGTAGCCGGAATCGTGTCGGGCGAATGGTCCAGAATATAGTAGGTGCCGGTCAGGGGCACGGAGGAATTCAACAGCATTTCCACGTTGTTCTCTTTTTCCCACTTCCCTTCTTTGGGATGGGTGGAAGAGGTCAGCACCGGCGGCAGGACCCCCGGGGTTTTAAAGGAAAGGGTCTGCGTGACCGCCAAGGAGGAAGAACGGTACGCGCTGACGACTTTCAGTTCATATTCGGTTTCCGCTTTCAAGTCCGTCAGGTGGGTGCGGTGGCGCAGTTCCATGCTTTTGTTGATGATCACCTTTTGAAATTCAGTCGAGGCTTTCTTTTCGCCGTAGTGCACTTCGGAGGTAGCGGAGATATCGGTAAGCCAGGTCACCACCGCGCCGCGGGAGGAAAGTTTTTCCACTTTCAGTTCGGAAATTTCAGGACAGCGGGCCATGTCGAAGGTGGAACGGATCAGGGTGCCCGTGTTTTCCGTGCAGGCGTAAAGATAATCGTTAAAGACCCCGAAAGCCCGCACGCCCTCGGCGTCCCCGGCGTAAGCGGTTTTCCATTCCAAGCCGTCCTGGGTCTTCAGCACCCGGCCCGAGTTGCCCGTGCCGGCGTAAAGGGTGTTCTCGAAAACTTCCATGCAATAGAGGTTCAGTTCCCGGGCGCTTTCATAGACCGTCTGCCAATCCCGGCCGTTCGCGGTTCGGTAAACCTTCACACCCTTGGAACTGGAAGTGCCGGCGTAAAGGTAGCCGTTAAATTCCTTGAAGCACTGGATGAAGTTTTGGCCCGTGCCGGTCATTTCTTCCCAGTTCAATCCATCATTCGTCGAAAAGATAAACCCGTTGGGATAAGTGCCCGCGTAAAGACGGCCCTTGAAAACGCCCAGGCAAGTGACCGCGACCTCGCTTAAAGAGCCCACGGTGTTCCACTGCATCCCGTCGAAGGCGAAAATTTTTCCCTGAGAGCTGGTGCCCGCGTAAAGGCGGTTCTTGAATTCGCATAGCGCGTGAATGCGGTCTTCGCCGGTGGAGAAAGCTTCCTTCCAGGTGTCGCCGTCGGTGGTGTAATAAACCGCGCCGTTCAGATTCGTCCCGGCGAACAAAACCGTTTCCTTGCCCGGCACCCCATAGGGGCAGAGGCAGTAGATTTGGGTGGCGTAATCCCCCGCGCCGTCTTTCGGGCTGGGGTTGGAAGTGAAGAACTTGGAGTTGGCGTCCGGTGACCGGAACATCTTTCCAGGAACCCGGCGCGCCGTTGCTGGATTTGAGCACCATGTCCCGGCTGGTGGCGGCGTAAAAGTGGCCCTTGAACTCCGCTAAATCGTAAAAAGTCGGGATGTAATTGAAAGGTTCCAGCGTCTCAAAGAAAGCGGGTGAGGCCGTGGAGAAATAAAGCTCGATGACATTCTTGAGGTTATCCAGCGCTTCTTTGGCGGTCTTCCCCTGGGCCTGACAGCCCGGAAGCAAGGGACAGCGGGCCACCACATGGCCCTGGGCCCGGGTTTCCATTTCCACCGGAAACTCAAAGGGAAAGTTTTTCTTTTGAATGGAGTTATCTTTTTTCAGCACTGCCCACCTTGGCTTGGAACCACGAAATAACCCTTACGGGGAACCCATTTTAATCAAATGAGAGGAGGTTGACAGTAACATTATCAACCTGGGAAATCGTAAGACAGAGCCAAATCCAACACAAAGCCACTAAGCCACGAAGGTAGACAAAAGGCAAAATGCTTGGATTATCCAAGAATTTAAAGCCTTTCTTAGTGTCTTCGTGGCTTTGTGTTGGACGTGGGTTTGTCTTGCATGGTGGCTTCGTGTTGGACTTAGGTTTATTCCTGAATCTTCTTTTTCCACTCAGCTAATAAATTGAGGGCGTCCCGGGGGGTCAGGTCGTCCACTTCCAGGTTCTTGAGTTCGTCAAAAACCGGGTGATTTCCGCCCTTTCCGAAGAAGGAAAGCTGGCTGAGGTTTTCCACAGGGACCGCCTCGACTTCGGGCATCGCGGTGCCCTTTTCTTTCTTTTGGGGAAAGGCGTTGCCTGTTTCCAGGGAGGCCAATATTTTCTTGGACCGCTCCACCACTTCTTTGGGAACTCCCGCTAAACGGGCGACCTGAATACCGTAGCTTTTGTCCGTGCCGCCTTCCACGATTTTGCGCAGGAAAAGGATTTGCTCGTTCCATTCCCGCACCGCGATGTTGAAATTTTTCACGTTGGGAAAAGTGGCCGATAGCCGGGTGAGTTCATGATAGTGCGTGGCGAACAAGGTGCGGGACTTGAGCTTTTGGGCGATATATTCCACCACCGCCCAGGCAATGGAAACGCCGTCGAAGGTCGAGGTGCCCCGGCCCACTTCGTCGAGAATGAGAAGACTTTTGGCGGTGGCATGGTTGAGGATATTGGCCGTCTCCACCATTTCCACCATGAAAGTGCTTTGTCCCTGGGTGAGCGCGTCCGAGGCTCCCACCCGGGAGAAGATACGGTCCACGATGCCGACTTTCATTTGTTTGGCGGGGACGAAGAAACCGACCTGGGCCATCAGGGAAAGAAGCGCCACCTGGCGGATATAAGTGCTCTTGCCCGCCATGTTGGGGCCGGTGAGAACCACCACTTCGGTGCCCTCGACACCTAAATGGGTGTCGTTGGGAACAAACTGGTCGGAGGAAAGAATGCGGTCCAGCACCGGATGGCGGCCGTCGACGATGATGAGTTCGGAGGAGTCGTCCACTTCGGGCCGCACATGGCGGCCCCGGTCGGCCACGGTGGCCATGCAGGCAAAGGTATCCAGTTCGGCGATGATGCGGGCCACCCTTTGGAGCCGGGAAAGTTCCTTGCCCACTTGGGCTCGGATGGCGTCGAAGAGTTCGTATTCCAGTGCGGTCGGCCTTGTCCTGGGCGCCGAGGATTTTGCCTTCCATGTCTTTGAGTTCGGGCGTGATGAAGCGCTCGGCGTTCACCAGGGTTTGCTTGCGGTGGTAATCCTTGGGGACCTTATCCAGATTGGCTTTGGAGATTTCAATGTAATAGCCGAAGACCGAGGTGTAGCGGACTTTCAGGGAGCCGATACCCGTGCGGGCCTTTTCTTTTTCTTCCAGCTGCGGCGATCCAGCTCTTGCCCTCGAAGGAGGCTTTCTTGAGCACGTCCAGTTCCGTATTGTAGCCTGCCTTGATGAGCCCGCCTTCCTTCAAAGCCAGGGGCGGCTCATCGGCGATGGACTTTTCCAACAGTTGGTGGATTTCTTTCAGGTTGTCCCAGCCTCGACCCGTTCCTTGAGCCACTGGGCTTTGAAGCCCGAGAGCACTTGGTGAATCTTAGGTAATAGCCCTAAGGTGTTTCGAAGGGCCACCATATCCCGGGCGTTGGCGGTGCCGCAGCCGATGCGCCCCGCGAGGCGTTCCAGATCGGAGACTTCCCGGAAATGGTCCCGGAGCGTCTCCCTTTCATCTTTGCGGGCGAGTAGTTCTTCCACCGAATCCTGGCGCTGTTTAATTTGGGAAGTGGAGGTCAAAGGGGTGATGAGCCATTGGCGCAGCAGGCGCCCGCCCATGGAAGTGACCGTCTCATCCAGCACCGAAAGAAGGGTTCCGCTTTTGCCGCCGTCCTGCATGGATTTCACGATTTCCAAATTGCGCTGGGTGGTGGCGTCCAGCACCATGCCCTCGCCGACCTGGAAAGTCGCCAGCGTGACCAAATGGGACAAGACGCTGTGGGTGGTTTCTTTGAGATATTGAAGGATCGCGCCCGAGGCCCGGATGGCCTGCTTCTGGTCCGTCAGGCCGAACCCGTCCAGGGTTTTCACCTGGAAATGCTCCAAAAGGGCTTCTTTGCCTTCGTCCGTCGAGAATTTCCAGTCTTCCATATGGGAGAGTTTGGTATGGGTCAGGGACTTTACGATTTGGGTCCAGGGTTCCACATCCGGCGCGGTTTGGGCCAGGAGAATTTCAGAAGGATTAAACTTGGAGAGTTCGTTCATGGCCACTTGATAGCGCTCGGGGCCGTGCAGTTCGCAGGTTTTAAATTCCCCGGTCGTCACATCCACCACCGCCAGCCCCAGGCTTTGGGGAGCGTAAGAGAGGGCCGCCAGATAATTGTTGGACTTCTCATCCAGCATGGAAGCCGAAAGAACCGTACCGGGCGTGATGACCCGGGCGATTTCCCGCTTCACCAGACCCTTGGCCTGGGCCGGGTCCTCGGTTTGCTCGCAGATGGCGATGGAAAACCCGCTTTTCACCAGGCGGGAAATATAGTTCTCGGAGGCGTGATAGGGGATGCCCGCCATGGGGACTTTTTGGTTGTTGCCCGCCGACCGGGCGGTGAGGGTAAGGTTTAAAACCCGGGCCGCGGTTTTGGCGTCGTCGAAAAACATCTCATAAAAATCGCCCAAACGAAAAAAGAGGATCTCTTCTTTGTGGACCCTCTTCATTTCCAGGTACTGCCGCATCATGGGGGTTAGTTCATCCATCACTTTTCCTCAAAGTCAGATTAAAAAACGCGAACAAAAAAGACGGAACCAAGTCTTTGGCAAACCTTATTTCACCACCAAGACACCATTCAAGACAAAGAAAATATAATTTTGACTATCTCAATAAAATTCAACGTCTTTCTTGGTGTCTTGGTGGTGAAAAGCCTTAGTTAAAAATCTTTAAAAGGTTCTAAAGGTCTATTCTTCCACCACGATGGCTTTTTCTTTGGTCTTGCGGGCGATAATCTTGGCGGCATTGAGCGCGGTTTCCCGGTCCGAATAGTTTCCAACCCGAACCTTGTAATAGGTATAAGCCTCATCGTCTTTGGTCACCGTGATGACATAGGAATCGTACCCGGCCTTCTTCACCGCTTTCTGAGCCTTCACCACATTCGATTTTTTGCTGTAAACCCCCACTTGCACGTGGAAAGGCGTCGGTTTCAAGTTAGTCTGGTCCGCTTGTTCGTCCGTCTCGCCCGTGGTGGGAGTCGGCGCCGCTTTCATCACCGCTTCCGTCGGGGTGGCTTGGAGAGCGGCCAAAGTCGGGGTCGGCGCCGGGTTTTGGGCGGCGGGATGGGGATTCAACTCCGGATGGGCTTTTTCTAATTCAGCGACCCGCTCTTTCGCTTCGGTCACTTCCAACGCTTTGGGATAATGATCCAGCAGGGTTTGATAAGCCGCGTAAGCTTGCTTCGGCTTTTTCTCCAACTCATAGGTTTCGCCCAGCTTGAGATAGACCAAATTCAATTCCTCATACTGGTGATATTGGTCCATGATCTTCAAATATTGCTTTTCCGCGTCACCATATTTTTTCATTTTGAAGTAAGCGGCCCCCATCCCCAGCAGGGCCTTCGGCGCCCAGGGACTGTCCTTCGATTTCTCAACCACTTTTTTATACTCATCCGCGGCCTTTTGATCCTGGTCCATGGCCAGGTAACAGGAAGCCAGCCAATAATGAGCCTCGGGAAGATCCTGGCTTTTGGAGTATTTATCGATAAATTCTCGATAGCTGTCCGCCGCGTCATCGTATTTATCCGATAAATAATAGCGGGCTCCTAAATCCTTTTGAGCCTCTTCCCCCGCGGGACTACCTTCATAATCCTCGGCCAGTTCCCGGAACTGGGACACCGAAACGTCAAAATCATCCTGCAGTTTGGCGATGAGAAGCCGGGCCTTGGGGACAAAATTATCCCCCGGATGCTGGGCCACTAACTCAGTCAGAGCCCGCTTCGCTTCCTTATAGTTCTTTTCCTGAAACAGCTTTTGGGCCTTATCGAAAAGGGACTGGGAGTCGCCTGTGGAAGGCGTGGGAACCGGCATGCTGGCGTCGTCTCCCCAAACTGGACCCACGCTTAATAAAAAGGCGAAAAGAAGAATTTTTTTCATGGTTCCTCACATTCAAGATGGAAAATCAACAGACCCACAAGCCTATTTTTTTACGGTTCCAAAAAGATTCGCCACTTTATGGCTCTCAACCTGGACCTGAACCAAATCCCCCGCCTGATAGCCCTCGGCCTTAAACACGACTGTGCGGTTTTGGCGGCTCTTGCCGTAAAAGGCGTTGGGGGTCTTGTCCGCCGGGCCGTCGACAAGCACTTCCTCGATTTTTCCCAGGCGCTTCTCGCAGGCCTTGGAAGCGTAGTGCCAGGCCTTTTCATTGAGCCGGGCCAATCTCTCGTCTTTCACTTCTTCCGGCACTTGATCCAGCATGCGGGCGGCCACGGTGCCGATACGGGGGGAATATTTGAAGCTGTAAACCGCGTCGTATTGCACTTGGTCCAGCAAGTCCATCGTGCCCTGGAAATCCTCATCGGACTCTCCCGGGAAACCCACAATAAGATCGGTGGTGATGAAAAGGTCTTTTACGCCGGACTTGAGTTTTTCCACCCGCTCCAGGTAATGGGCCACGCTGTATTTACGGCTCATGCGCTTCAACACCTTGTCCGATCCGCATTGGACCGGCAGATGAATGGATTCACACACCGCCGGGGACGACGCCATCACTTCCACCAGCTCATTGGAAAGATCCAGAGGATGGGAGGTCATAAACCTAACCCGCTCAATGCCGTCCACATCGCCGACTTCTTTTAACAGCTGGGCGAAGGTGATGGTTTTGCCTTTGGACTTCAGCCCCAGGCCGTAGGAATTCACGTTCTGCCCCAGGAGCATGACTTCTTTCACCCCCGCCTGGGCGATGCGGGTGATTTCGCCGAGGATATCTTCCGCCGAGCGGGAGATTTCCCGGCCCCGGGTAAAAGGCACCACGCAAAAGGTGCAGAACTTATCGCACCCCTTCATGATTTCAATAAAGGCTTTATGCGGCTGGGACAAGCGGTTTGGGTCGTTCTCGGGAAAATAAACGGGGTCGAAATCCGCCAAGACCTGGCTTTGGCCTGTCCTAGACGCTTCCCGGATGACTTCAGGAACTTTCAGGTACTGATCCGGGCCCACCACCATATCCAAATGGGGCGCCCTCTCCAGCAGAAGATCTTTATAGCTGGTGGCCATACAGCCCAAAACGCCGACCACCCGGCCGTCTTTTTCTTTTTTCCATTCGCCCAGCTGGCCTAAGCGGGAAAAGACCTTGTCTTCGGCGTGCTGGCGGATGGAACAGGTATTAAAAAGGATCACATCCGCGTCCTCTATTTTTTTAGTCATGGAGAAGTTGTTTTTAAGAAGCAGGCCCGACACGTGGTCGGATTCCAGAACATTGGACTGGCAGCCAAAGGTCTCCAGAAAGACCTTCTTTTCAATTGTCTCATTCGTCAAAGCTTCCATGAACTTCCTTCGCTTAAAACGTCTCTAGGGGAAACAAATTCTAGTGGTTTTCCCGCTGGATGACAACCGACGATTCGGTGTTGAAAGGGGCAAAAGACGGGGATTTATCGGTGGTGGAGGATAAAAGCGATGAGAAGCGCGAAGAGGATCACCCCGGCGCGCAAAATCCATCCGGTTTTAAAAGCGGAGGGGCCTTTTCGGGAAGCCGGTTTAAGATGCATGACCTCGTCAAACCCTTCCGCCTCATGCCAGTGAAAGATACGGCCCTGCTCGTCATAAACCAGGGGAAGATTGGCGCCGCAGCGGCCGCAGATTTTGTTTTCGGGAATATTAAAAGCGCCGCAGTTGAGGCACTCGATGTCGCTGCTTTTACGCGGCCGCGCCGGGGGCGTTTCCATGAAGCTCGTTAACCTTTAAGGCCCGAAAGTTTGACGAGGATGAGGCCGACCCGCTTCGCTTCCTCCGTCATTTTTTTCTGGTTAAAGACCGCTTGAAGCTGTTTATAGGTATCAATGACCTCTTGTTTTTTGCCCAGCTTCAGGTAAATCTCGGCCTTCTTTTTAAGGATCTCAATATTGTCCGGTTCCAGGACCAGGATGGAATCAAAATGGCCGAAAACCCCGTCCCAGTTATTTTCCTTCAGGGCCGCCGCCGCCAGGGTCAAATAAACCTGCTTCGCCTCCGGCCTCTTGCCTACCTGGATAAGAATACGGGCCATGCGGCTCTTGAGTTTGATATCTTCCGGATGCTTGGCCGCCAGGGCCGTGATGTGGGTATAGGCCCCATTCCAGTCTTTGGTTTCCTCGGCGAGATTGAGCAAGGGTTCTAAAAGATTCTCGTTTTCCGGATCCGCCTTCAACAACAGCTCAAATTGCTGTTTGGCTTCCTGGGGCTTTTTGAGCGCCTGAAGCGTTTTGGCTAAAAGAAGTTTTAAATCCGGGTGCCCCGCCTTCACGGCGGAATCAATCGCCGCCTTAGCCTCTTCATACTGAAATAAATCGAAAGACGCCTGGGCCAGCTTGCCGTAATAACCCGCCGCGGCCGCTTGATCGCCCTTTTTTTCCGCCAAGGCCGCCAGCAGCCGCAGCGTATCCAGTCCCTCGGGATCCATGAGCGAGATTTTTCCCGCGTAAGCCTGGGCCGCGTCCAGACGGCCTTCGGCCAAATGAAAATCGGCGACCGCCTTGAGCTGGGCCACCGCTTCGGTAATTTGAGCGTGTTCCAAGAAAAGATTCGCTAATTTTTCGCGGTAGGAAAAATTGATCGGCTCCGCCGCGATAAACTGCTGGTAAAGGGCGATAGCTTCGTCCAGATTTCCCTCGCCGGCTAAACGCTCCGCTTCCTGGGTTTTAGCGACGGATTGAAAAAACTGCCTTTGCTTGAGGTCCATCCGCTCAGGAGAAAGCTTTGATATCTTTCTTTCAATGGAGGTGATCTTGTTGGTCTGCCCCTGCTTTTCGTAGAGCTCTTTGGATTTCAGGTAGGACTGCAGGGCGTCCGCGTCGTCCTGCTTTTTCGCGTAGGCGTCCCCCATCATGTTGTAAACATGGGCGTCTTCCGGATCGAGAATGATGAGTTTTTTATACTCTTCAATGGCTTTATACCACTCCGCGCTTTGGACGTAGAGAAAAGCCATCTTGACCAGCATCGCTTTATCTTCGGACATACTTTTTGATTTCTCCAAAATCCGGACTATTCCTATTTAAAACCAACGGGTGAATGGAAGTAAAGAGCGGGAAAACAAACGGAAAGGATCAGCGTTTAAACCCCGTCACACTATAGGCGATGACTTTTTCGACTTTCCCCTTCACTTTGATGGGGTCCAGCATAGTGGCTTCGACTTTATCCTTCACGCGTTCGTAAGTACCGGAGGAAATAAGAATTTGTCCCTTTTCCGCCACCGATTCCAGACGCTGGGTGAGGTTGACATTGTCGCCGATGGCCGTGTATTCCATCCGCTCCATCGACCCGATATTACCGACAACCACTTCGCCGGTGTTGATTCCGATCCCGATATTCACTTCCCTTTTGCCTTCCATTTTCCACTTGGCCTGCAGTTCTTTCATTTTTTCGCTCATCTCAATCGCCGCGAAAACCGCGCGCTCCGCGTGGTCGGGAATATCAATCGGCGCCCCATAAACGGCCATGATAGCGTCGCCCATGAACTTGTCTAAGGTACCTTCATACTTGAAAATAATCGCCGTCATGGCCGTAAAATATTCGTTAAGAAGATGAACGACTTCCTCGGCCGAGAGAACTTCCGACATGGGAGTGAACCCGCGGATATCGGAGAAAAACACGGTGACGACTTTTTTCTCCCCGCCCAGTTTCAAGCCATCCTGATGCTGAAGAATCCGGTCCACCACGCTTTTAGTGACGTACTTGGAGAAGGCGCCCTTGATCACTTCTTTTTCCCGGAGGGACTTGGCCATGTCATTGAAGGCGTCGGTAAGATCGCCCAACTCATCATCGCGCTTGATGTTAATTTTCTGGTCCAGGTTGCCCGCCGCGATCGCCGACACGCCATGCACCAATAAACGGATGGGCTTGATCATAACGGTCACGAAAACGGTCATGACGAGAATACCAATCAAGAGGATCATGCCGGTGGTGAGGATGATCGCCACTCCCACATAGCGGACGACTTGGGTGATGGTGTTTTGGTTCATCCCGATATGGATTTCGCCGATTTTATCCTGATGGCCTTCGGCCACATTGAGAATCGGGGCCGCGATATCGTAAAGCGCCCGTCCGTTTTTTTCGTAAGCCTGGGTCAGGATGGGCTCGCCGCCCAGGGCCCGGATACCCGGGGGAATCTGGTACGCAACGTGCTCCATGACATTTTGGATATTGTTGTCCGCGACCAGCTTGCCGTTCTTATCGAGAATCTTCACGTATTCCATGTCGCCGCTCTGAACCGCCTTGGCGTCCGGCCAGAGAAACTTTTGGGACATGTCATTTAAAACGTTGCTGTATTGAAGCAGCTGTTCCTGCCAGGCTTCTAATCCCGATGGGATTTCACGGACCGAGGAACCGGACTCCAGTTTCATCGCGTCCTGGGCGAATTGCATGAGCGTTAAATTGGTATCTTCCCCCGCGATAGCGTTTTGCTGGGTGGTGGCCTGGGACAATTGGGAAATAAGAGGGTCCACGCTGTTGAGCGACAAACTGCGGGCCTGGGCCTCGCCGCGGTCGATAATTTGCTGGATCAAAGTCTGGCGCATTTGATAAAGAATCAGCCAGGTCACCATTCCCATAACCGCGCAGATGAGAAAAGTCAAAACCAGGATAAATTTAACCCTTAAAGAAAAAAGATGATGTTTGCGGGGAGCTCTAGGGGCTGCAGGGGCTATGGCGGCGGTCATCTTAAGAAGACTCCTCAAACGGTTTGGGGATAAAACCACCCAGTCCCTGAAAAAAAGCGTTTAAAGGACTTGGACTATTTTGACACTGCCGGGAAGGAACGGAAAAACAAAAAGTACCCGACAACGCAGGTACTATAATCAAGCGTTTTAGGCCTGTCAAATGCTACCCATTCTGAGATCTTGAACGTTCGTTTAAGAGGTTTGCTCGGGAATGGATTCAGCGGCGGGAGGTTCGGGCTCTTGCGCGGGGGTTTCCGCTTGCTCCACCGGTCCCAGTCCCAGCTTGGTTTCCCGGCGGCGAAGCTCGCCTTCCATTTCCTTGAGGAACTCGGGGGAGGGCCTGTCGCCCGCCAATTCCTGAATTTCTGAAACCTTAGGCAAGTCCGACAAGTCCTTCAAACCAAAATGCACCAAAAATTCACTGGTCGTTCCATAGAGCAAAGGACGGCCCGGGGTTTCGGCCCGGCCCAGGATGCGGATCATTCTTTTTTCCAAAAGGGACTGAACCAGATTGCTGACTTCCACCCCGCGGATCGCCTCGACTTCCGCCCGGGTAACCGGCTGTTTGTAAGCGATAATCGCCAAGGCTTCCATCGATGCCTTGGAGAGGCGGGTTTTGGAAATGATTTTATAAAGCTCTTTCGCCCATTTGTGATATTCGGGGCGGGTCACCAGTTGAAAGCCCTCGGCGATCTGGACCAGCTGAAAGCTTCGGTCCATTTGGTTGATTTCTTCCTGAAGGGCCTGAAAAGCCTGGTTGATTTCCTCGGCGTTGGTGTCTTTCACGAAAGAAGAGACCTTCTTCGTCGTCAGGGGCGTCTCACTGACAAACAAAAGGCTCTCGAGAACTTTTTTTAATTTTTCAATTTCCATGGACTTCGTCTTCCTCCGTTATTTCAAAACATTAATTTAAGTCAGCCGCCTAAACGGTTTCCGGCGGATTCGCCGGCATCTCGTTTTGGAGCAAATGAACTTCAATTTCCCCAAAGATGGTGTTCTGGAATACCTTCACCAGTTTCAACCGAATCAGCTCCAGCAAAGCCAGAAGCGCCACGATTTTCTCAATCTTGGTCCGGCAGGCGGTCATGATAGGCCTAAACACAATCCGGTGGTCGGTTTGAAGCATATCCATAAGGTCGTTGATCTTTTGGCTGACGGTAATTTCCGGCCGGATGAGCTCGGCGGTCACGTCTTCCTGGGAATGAATGAGCACGTCTTTAAAAGCCGCTAAAAGGCCGAAGAGGGAAACTTCCACCAAATGCTCTTCTTCCCCGCCCTCTTTCATATCGCTGGGAATATTGCGGGGCAAAAGATGGGTGCGCCCTTTTTCCAGCTCCTGCAGTTGATCCGCCGCGTCCTTGAATTTTTTGTACTCGATCAGGCGCCGCATCAACTCTAACCGCGGATCTTCTTCCGGCTCGTCTTCCGAAGCGTCCGCAGGCAAAAGCATCCGGCTCTTAATCTGCATCAGGGTGGCGGCCATGACCAGAAAATCCCCGGCGATTTCCAGGTTTAAGGATTCCAAGATCTCAAGGTAATCCAGGTATTCTTTGGTGATCTTGGAAATAGGAATGTCGTAAATATCCAACTCGTGTTCTTTAATGAGATGGAGCAATAAATCCATAGGCCCGTCAAAAGCCGGAAAGGTAATTTGATAGGTCGGGCGCTGGTCGTCCTGATTGATGATTTCTTTAATGACGACCGACATCACCGAGGTCGAAAGACTGACTTCGACCGGCTCATGGGGGGTATTATTTTCCTGGCTTATTTCGCTCACGGTAACCTCGGCCTCATCTTTCAATTATTGTCCCAGCAATTGTTTCTTGATCTTGGAGACAGGAATGCCCACCGCCTCATAAACCGCATGAAGCGTGGGCGCGATTATCTTTCGGACCTTTTGGGCGCTTTCGATCAGCACATCTTCCACCAGTTCGGGCTTTTCATCCATCTTTTTCCGTTTCTCGCGCCTCGCGCCGCCAAAAACCTCTTCCAGCTTGGAAAGGAGTGTTTTTTTGGCGTCGCCATAACCCATCCCACCCTGACGGAATCCCTTTTCCATTTGGGCCGTCTCCTCCGGGGTAGCCACCAACTGGTACAAAAGATAAATTACGTTTTCATCCGGATCTTTGGGCTCGCTGACGCCCTTGGAATCGGTGACGATGCTCATCACTTTCTTTTTAATCTCAGCGGGTTCTCCAAAAATAGGAATAACACTGGCCTCGTCGCTTTTGCTCATCTTGCCCCCGGTGAGTCCCACCACCTTAGGGGTTTCGCTGAGAACGCCTTCCGGCAATTTGAAAACTTCCTTTTTAAAGGTGTGGTTGAAATAACCCGCCATATCCCGGCACATCTCGATGTGCTGGATTTGATCCTGTCCCACCGGCACCTTATCGCTTTGATAAATCAAAATATCCGCCGCCATGAGGGTAGGATAAAAGAAAAGGCCTAAACTGGGCGCGATGCCCCTGGCGACTTTGTCCTTATAGGAATGCGCCCGCTCCATCAGCCCCATTCCGGTCACGGTGCTGAGAATCCAGGCCAATTCGGTCACTTCAGGAATATCACTTTGGCGGAACAACAGGGCTTTGTGGGGATCCAACCCCAAGGCCAGGTAATCCGCCGCGGCCATAAAGGTAAACCGGCTCAGCTCTTTCGCGTCCTGCAGGGTGGTTAGGGAATGATAATTAGCCACAAAGTAAAAGCATTCCCCCTGATCCTGCAATTGGATGTGGTTGCGGATAGCGCCGAAATAATTACCCAAGTGTAGCCGGCCGTTAGACTGAACGCCGGACAAATAGCGGGTCGGTTGGGGAGAGTGTGCCTGTGACAAATGATCCTTCTATCGGTTAATGGTGACTGGGCTTAAAACCAGCGCAGCAAAAGAAATATTCCAATAATAATCAAAAAGCCGTAAGGGTCTAACCGGGAAACCTGATAAGCCCATTTCGGCGGAAGAATCGACTTTAAAATCCAGGACCCATCCAAAGGATAAATCGGGATCAAGTTAAAAAGAGCCAAGGCCAAATTCATCCAAAGAAAAATCTGAAAGAAGCTCAAAATAACGCCCGCGGTTAATTCATCCAAGCCGAAGAAAGAAAAGAAGCGTAAACCAAAAATCGCCGTGAACGAAAAAAGAGCTAATAGCAGATTCATACTGGGACCGGCTAAAGCCACCAAAGCCCCATCCCGCCGGGGGTGGCGCATATTTTGAACCGTAATGGGCACCGGTTTCGCCCATCCAAAGAGGAACATTCCCGGGTACATGAACATGATCATGGGAAAAAGAAGGGTTCCGACCGGATCCACATGGGACCGGGGGTCCAAGGTTAAGCGCCCCAGGAGCTTCGGGGTGGGATCGCCCAGACGGGTCGCGGCCAAAGCGTGCCCAAATTCGTGAAGGCAAAGGGAAAAAACCAAAACACCCAGCTCCATCAGCGCGTAAACAATTTGTTTTTGATCCATCGTTCATCCAAACTTTAAAAATTGGGGGTAAAGGGCGTTTACTTTAACGGATTCAGTTCGTTCCTTCAACCTACTATTCAGGAAACAAATGAGGACTCGACCCATTGAAGCGCCGCTTGGCGGTTTTTAAATTTACCATCCAATTGCCCGTTCAAAGCCTCTAATAAAATAAAGGAATAGCGGAAACCTGGAGGGATTCCCATAGCCTGTAAATCCTTTCCGCGGATCCAGGGTTCGGATTTTTGAAGTGTTATGAAATAATCCGCCATTTTTCGCTTTAAGGGCGCCGGGGCCGCGGCCATTAAAAAACACTGAACTTCCGGGGTTAAGGGGCAAAGAATCCGGTACATACGGCTGACGGTTAATTTATCCTGGGCCAATTCTTTGAATAAAGCGGGATAGCTCTTGGCGGATTGGGAGACAATTTTTTGCTCCACCCGGGATAACATCAAACGCTTGCAGAGGGAGACGGCCTCTTTCTCCGTGGGGCTTAAAAGCAAGGTTTGAAACCAGACCATCTTCTCTTCCTCCAATTTGATTCGATGGCGGCGGAAAAACTCAATCGCCTCGGCCAAATGGGGGAGAATTTTCTTGGTTTCGGAAGAAAGCCCTAAGGAAGAATGCACATGCGGCAAAACCCCCAGCTCTTCTAAACGCCACACCGCCTTTTCGGGGTGGGGTTCTTGAAAAATAAGCCTCAACTCATTGCGCAGCCTCTCGCCTGAAACGGTTTTGATGGAGTCGGCCTTCACCGAGGCTGACAGCCACTTTTGGGTCTTCTCCTCGATGCGGGTTTTAAAGCGCTGCTCAAAACGCACCGCCCTAAAAATACGGGTGGGATCATCCACAAAGCTATTGGCATGCAGGGCCCGGATACGCCCTTTTTTCAAATCATCCAGTCCCTGGAAAGGATCCAGCAGATGAAGAAAGTATCCCGGCGAAAGGCTTAAGGCCATAGCGTTCAGGGTGAAGTCCCGGCGGTAGAGATCTTGAACGATACCGCTCTTCTTAACGGATGGAAGAGCGCCGGGGCTTTCATAACTTTCGGTGCGGGCGGTGGCCACATCCACTTTCCCAAAGCCCGGAATGACCACAATGGAGGTTCCAAAACGGGTAAAAGCTTCGACTTCCGAACCCGTCAGGCGGGCTAATTTCTCGGCGAAGGTAATCCCGTCACCCTCAATCGTGATATCAATATCCATTCCGGGGCGCTTCAGAAAAAGATCGCGCACAAACCCGCCGACGGCGTAAGCGGCTTCCCCTCTTTCATCGGCCAACTGGCCGATCTTCTTTAAAAGCGCCTGCGTTTTCGCTGGAATCTTAAAAGGATAAGTTTTCATTTGGACCTCGGACTAAACGTTAAAATACTCGCCGACCGTAAAAGCGTTCTCAAGATGCTGTACTTTCAAAAAGCCTAGCCAATTCTTTTCCGGACCCAGCGTGATCACGTCAAAACGGCAGAACATCGGGCCTTCGGGATGACTGGCTAGATAAACCGCCGCGGCCGCGCTGAGGCGCTTCACCTTGTGGCTGGAGACCGCCTCCAGCGGCGTTCCCTGTAACCGCCCCCGGCGGGTTTTCACTTCGACAAAAACTAAAGTCTCTTTTTTACGGGCGATGAGGTCAATCTCGCCCTGGCGGACCCGGTAGTTTTTTTCCAGAATTTGATAACCCTTGAGGCGCAAAAAAGCCGCCGCCCGGTTTTCGCCTTTTTGCCCTTTTTGATAAGTACTTACGGTTTTTGATTTTCCCACGAATCCCTTTTCTCCCGGAACAGTTCCCTTAAACCCTCAACTTCTTTTTCGTTAAGCTGGTCCAAAGCGGCCCTTTTGATTTGAAGCCCGGCCTGGTTGAGTTCGGATAAGTTTTTAGCCGATCTTAATTTTTCGCCCCAATAGTGAAGAGGTCCGCCGGAGGATTTTTTCGCCAGAGTTTCCATCACTGGACCGAATGTCAGCCGGTGTTCCGGGCAAATGCCCTGTTCCGCCAGGGCTTTCAAGTGAATTTCCGTGCCATAACCCCGGTGGCTCTCGAATCCATAAGCCGGGTATTTTTGATGAAGTTCATCCATCCATTTATCCCGGGTGACTTTGGCGAGAATGGAGGCCGCGGCGATGCTGGCGGACAGAGCGTCCCCATGAATCAGGGGTTTTTGGGGAATTGCGGAAAGGCGCGGAAGCGGCATGGCGTCCGTCAGGAGAAAATCCGGCTTCACGGGTAAAGCTTGAATAGCCCTTTCCATGGCCAGCTGAGAAGCTTTGTAAATATTGATCTCGTCGATTTCCTGAACGCTGGCCTGGCCGATGCCAAAAGCCACCGCCGACCGCTGAATAAGCGAAAAAAGCTCTTCCCTTTTGGCCGCCGTTAATTTTTTGGAATCGTCCACTCCCTGAATCGCGCTTTCGGGGGAAAGAATAACCGCCGCCGCCACCACCGGACCCGCCAAAGGTCCCCGGCCCGCCTCGTCCACGCCCGCCACGGCCTTGAAACCTTTGAGCGCGGCTTCTTTTTCATAAAGCCAAAGGTTCTCAAGCCTCTGTTTTTCTTTTTCTTCCTGAAGCGCGCGTTTTTCGAATTTTAAAAGGAGTTTTTGAGCGCCGGCCCGGGGATCATTTTTAAGAGATTCTCTTAAAAGCTGAAGTGACTTAATGATTGAGTCTTCTTTTAAGGCCTGGTTTTCAATTTCCAGGAGTGGGGACAGGCTTTGCATTGGACGAACCGCCTTGAGGTAAATCACCAGCCTGGCTTGTCGGCTTAGTGGAAGGCGTCGCGTTTGCCATGGATGGAGTCGCAACATTCGTCGGAATAACCGTTGGTTCAGCGGCGATCAGCGTGAGAGGTATCGCTTCTGAGATAACCCTATCAGCTGATTTTAATACAGCCTTTAAAATAACCGGATATTCTTTTTTCTCGTTTTTCTTGGAATCCAATAAAATAGTGACCGTTTTCATTTCGGAAGCGTTCACAGTTCCGATTTCCACTTCAATGTTGCTTCCATTCATTTTCGCTGGAGCTGAAACGCTGCTTGTAGTATGAGCGCTGGCGGCGGAAGCGCCGGGAGTTACCGTACGGACCGGAGTTTTAGTCGCCATCGGCGTTAAAGTCGGGGTCGGAGTAGAAGTCATTATGGGACCTGGTGTGGTTGAAGGACGGGGTGTTGAAGAACCTGCGGCGGGGATAGGGGTGGCTTTAGGCACATAAAGTTCAAAACCTTTGGGCATCGGAAGCGAATAAGTTAAAGAAGGAGAGGTTTTCGGGCTTTGGTTAAGCAGGCTGTAGGTGACACTCCAGTAAGGTTTCGTCTTGGTGGGCATTTGAGGTGTTTCAGCCTTGAACAAGAAATCAAACTTAGCTAATTCACCGCCCGCTTGGAATTTAAGAATGGTTCCGTTTTGCCCTACGATAAATCCGGTGTCTTTATAGAAGGCGCTAGCGTTAAGGGAGGGTTTACCTTCGGGCTTTTGATGGGATATCCAGCGGGTACCATCGTAAAAAGCCATGGTTCCATCCTGGCCTACCAACCAACCATCGCTATCATCCTTCATGTAGACGTTATAGAGATCAAATCCGGAAAAGGCGCTCCCCACCTTAGTCCAAGTGGTTCCGTTATAACTCAAAATGGTACCAAAGGCCCCCACAACCCAAGCTTGGAGATCGTTGATCATTGAAATGGAATTCAATTTTTCCGTGGAAGGACTGCTCGCAAAGGTCTGCCAATTTTGACCGTTATAGTGCAGGATGAGTCCCCGGTTTCCTACTGCCCAACCATCGTTTTGACCGTACAAGGCAACGCTGTAAATATCGTCTGTGACAGCGGTAGTGCCGGTTGTTGGCGGACTATTGGGAGTTTTACTTACCCAAGAAATACCATTGTAAGTTAAGACCGTCGCGTTGGATCCCACAGCCCAAACCGTTCTTGATCGAGTTACCGCGACGCTATAAAGAATTTCAGAAGTTTGAGAGTCGTCCAGATTCCAAGTGCCATTATTATAGTGAAGAATACTTCCGTGGGTTCCAACGATCCATCCTTCGGTTTCATTTAAAAAAGCCACCGCCATCAAATTTTCATTTTGAGCTAAACCAGTCTGGACCTTATTCCAAGTTTCCCCATCATATTTTAGGACCACTCCGTTATTACCGCAGGCCCACCCCAATTTTTTATTGATGAGGCAAACCCCATTTAACGCGTCGGTCAGGGAAAAAGTCAGTGGAAGAGTCGTCCAATAAATCACGTCCGAATCCGCCGTAGTGGAAGCGTCTTGTTTGGTAGCGTTCGTCGGGGACAGAGGGTTCACCGCGCCGCTGCCGGTGCAGCCCGCTAGAAAAGGTAGAAGGAGGCCCATCAAAAGAAGCTTTTTCATTGCGGTTATCCTACCTTTGAATAGAAGAGCGTTCAAGATTGGCTCAAACAAAAAAACCGCCCCTGTTTTCAGGGACGGTTTTTAGACGCTTTAAAACCTGAAAGGATTCAGGCCTTTTCGGTTTTCGTTTCAGCGGCGGCGGTTGGGGCCGCGACGGCTGGTTCCGCGGCAGGCGCGGCGGCTTGCGCCGTTTCAGCGGCTCCCTCGCTGGGAACCAAAACAGCCCTTTTGTTCTCTTGAATACGGGCGTCTTTCTTATTGAGCTTCCCGCGCAAGTAGAACAATTTGGCCCGGCGGACTTTGCCTGAACGGGTGGTTTTAACTTCCTTCACCATGGGAGATTGATAATAGAAGCTTTTCTCAACACCCACGCCGTAAGAAATCTTACGGACCGTGAATTTCATTTTGGCGCCGGTGCCTTGAATGCCGGTGACCACGCCTTCATAGATCTGAATACGTTCTTTTTCGCCTTCCTTGATTTTCAAGGAAACCTTGACCGTATCGCCCACCCGAAAGGGGACAACCCCTTTGCGGATAATTTGGGAATCTTCAATTTTTCGAATCGTTGCGTTCATCACTTTTCTCCTGCGCCGTTTACTAAATTTTTTAACCGAACAACGGGGGGATTAACCGCCCGCCTGCAGCTCTTTTTTAACTTCCATCAAGAGCTTTTGGTCCCCTTCGGTCAGGGAAACTTTCTCTAAAAGATCGGGTCTTTTTAAGAGCGTGTTCCTCAGGGATTCCTTTTTTCGCCACCGCTCAATATGGGCGTGATTGCCCGACATTAAAACGTCCGGCACCTTCATTCCCTTAAAGTCGCGGGGACGAGTATAGTGCGGATAGTCCAATAATCCATTAAAAAAGCTGTCTTTTTCCACCGACTGGCGGTCGCCCACAACCCCCGGTAGAAACCTTACTAAAGCGTCCACTATGACCGCCGCGGCCGGTTCCCCGCCCGTCATGACAAAATCCCCAAGGCTGACTTCGCCGTCGATGGACTTCATCACCCGCTCATCCAAGCCCTCATAGTGGCCGCACACCAGAAGCAGCGACTTCTCCTCGGATAATTCCAGGGCCATCGAATGGTCAAACCGCTTTCCCTGCGGCGATAAAAAGAGCGTCTTTACTTTTTTACGTCCCCGCTTGATGGCCGACAAGGCTTTAATCAAGGGTTCGGGCTTCATCACCATGCCAGCGCCGCCTCCATAAGGCACGTCGTCGGCGGTGTTATGTTTATCCGTCGCCCAATTGCGCAAATCATGCAAGCGGATGTCGACCGCTTTTTTCGCCACAGCCCGCTTTACCATACTCACGGTAAAGGGCCCCTGAAAGTAATCAGGGAATAAAGTCAGAATATCAATCCGCGGTTTCGGCATCAATCTCTTCCAGTGGTTCCACCAGCATCCGGCGGGATTTTAAATCCACTTCCCGAACAACGGACTTGAGTAAGGGAATCAGGATTTCTTTTCCCTCCTTGCGGACCACGCAAACCCCGTTCGCCAGACCGTCCATGACTTCCTCGATTTGACCCAGGTCTTTGCCTGCCGTCGTCACAACGGTCAAACCCATCAAGTCATCCAAGTAAAAGCTGTCCCGCGGAAGTTCTTCGCGATCAGATTCTAAAACCGCCACATAGGCGCCTCGAAGCGACTCCGCCTCGTCGACCCCTTCCACTTCTTTAAACCGGACTACCGCTCCCCCATCCGAATGCACAAAAGAACGGATGATGGAAACCTTTTTAAGTTCCTTCCCGTTTTGCACAAGCCGAAGGTTTTTGCAACTCTTCAGACGATCCAGCCCCGAACAGGAAAGAGAAAGTTTTACCTCTCCCTTCAGGCCATGGGAACGCACAATGGTTCCCAAGACGATAAAGCCGTCAGCGGGCGGTTCGGGTTTTGAAGCGGAAGTATTATTCAACGACTTCAAGAGAGTACTTCAAACCATGCTTGGCGCAGGAGGCCGAAACGAGGGTGCGCAGAGCTTTGATGGTTCGCCCCTGCTTACCAATAATCTTGCCGTAATCTTCTTTGGAAACACGAAGTTCCAAAACCGTCAAATTGCCTTCGAGGCGCTGCTGAAGCGCCACACTCTCCGGCTTATCAACGAGAGACTTTGCGACGAATTCAATGAGTTCTTTCATGATGCCCTTCTTTTAGACCCAAAAATGGATTAAAGCGAAACGCCCGCTTTTTTCAAAATCGTGTGAACGGTGTCTGTGGCGACAGCGCCTTTTTTAACCCATTCGGCGGCGTCTTCTTTTTTCAGATTCAAAACCTGGTTCTCTTCTTTGGCGCGCGGATTGTACGTGCCCAAATCCTGCAAACGACGGCCCTTACCGGAGAATTGAGAATCCAAAACGACGATGCGGTAAGTCGCTTTCTTGTTGCTGCCCATACGCTTTAAACGAATCTTAAGTGCCACAAATCCTCCTAAAAATAAAAACCAATCCGTAATGGATTATTAATGTTGGTAAACCTTGAGGGTTAACACAATCCCGGTACCGAAGGGATACAAGGGATGGTGATTTTAAAAATACCCTCCGGCTTTGTCAAGGAAATAGGCCTAAAACGCCCTATTTATGAGGTAAATATCCAAAAAGCGAATCTCTTTGACACCTGCTCAGACGAAAAACCTTTAGAAATGCCTCTTTAGAGGAAGCAGTTGTTTTAGAGGATAAAATGGAGCTGGGGATGGGAATCGGACCCACGACCTACTGTTTACGAAACAGTTGCTCTACCAACTGAGCTACCCCAGCTTTTGAGGAAGAAAGTGCAGGAAGTTTACCCACCAACGCCTTGACCGTCAATCAGGAAGAGAGACAAAAAATCCCCGGATTCAGTTTAAATCCGGGGATTCATTTAAAACCAAACACATCAATGATTACATCACGTCTTCGATCAGTCCCAAACAAACCAGTTCTAAAGCGACCCAAACCGCGGCATAAACAATGAAATCCATAATGAGATGGCGGCCCGTTCCCCACACATAGCTGAAAAGAGAAAACAAGGTGTAATTTAAGAAGAACAGCAAAAACGCCAAACGCGGAACACTAAAGTTTTTCAAAACCGCCTCCCTCTTTCGCCTCAATTACCGATTGATTTTAAACTGCTTTTCAATATTTCTTCAACTGTTGATTTTTCCCCTAGAGACTGCGCCGCCGTTAAAACCGCGCGGCGGGATTCAGCCGAAGAATAGCCCAATGCCATCATAGCCTGCAGGGCGTCGGAGATCACTTTGGACTCGCCTCCCAAAAGACCTTCCTCAGCAAGTACGCCAATTCCCGCTAACTTAGTTACCTTATCCTTTAACTCCAAGACCAAATGCTGGGCTGTTTTCTGGCCAATTCCCGGAATGGATTTTAAGCTGGTGAGGTCGTTATGTAAAACCGCTTGGTAAAAAGCATCTGGTGCGTAAGTGGAAAGCACATTCATCGCCGCTTTCGGTCCGACCCCCGAAACGGAAAGCGCCAAAAGAAAAGCCTGCTTTTCCGAATCTTTCAAAAAACCAAAAATTTGAAGAACATCCTCTCGAACATGAAGATAAGTCTTCAACAAAAGGCTTTTGCCGACCGCGGGGGCGGCTTGCAGGGTTTTTTGGGATACAAATACTTCGTACCCCACTCCATTAACGTCCACTTCAACGCGGTCTGGAAACTTGGCGGTTAACACCCCCTGCAAAAAAGCAATCACATGCCCTCCAAAAGCGGCGAACCTTTGACGATTAGTCTTCTAAAAACTTCAAATGCACCAGAATGTGAAGCAGTTCTTCCACCTGGGTCAAAGCCGGAGCTTCTTTGTTTTGCGTGGCGGCATACCAAAAGGAGATGACATTCTGATCCAGCCATAGGCCCTTTGTCTCGAAATCCTCATCAATGACCAAAGCCTTATAGTGATGCTCATCCAGCTCATTTTCCGAAACCGGGCTCTTTAAACCCGAAGCCCGAAGTTTGATGTGCTCTTTGGCCTGATTGAAATACTTTTGGTCGTCTTCGGCAAGATTCTCAAAAACCACTTGGGCCGCTTCCCGGTCAATAGCTTCCAAAATGCTCTTGTCGATCCAGACGCCCAGACTTTCCTCATCCCAGAAATACTCATGGCCCTGATGCTCCAAAATAATCATGGGCTGGCTACTGTCCGGACTCAACTTATCCGATTTCCCTTTGTTCACCGTATCGCGTAAAAAGTCTTCGCTCGTCACGTTGAATTTCTCGTCCACCGGATAGCCGCATTCAGGGCAATACCGGGCGTTTTCAAATATTTTGCTGCGGCAATTTTTACATTTGGCTGTGGACATAACTTCTCCTATCGTTTCAAAAACGTTGAACCAGTCGAATTCTTGGAAAGCTTTTTAAGGGCTTCCGACAACTGGGTTCCCGAGCACTGCGCATGCGTGATAGCGATCGCCAACGCGTCCGCCGTGTCATCGGGTTTTGGGACTTCCGAAAGCCCCAACAGCAACTTCACCATCTTTTGTACTTGTTCTTTATCCGCGGCGCCAAAACCGGTCACCGCTTGCTTCACTTCCATCGGCTTGTACTCGAATACCGGAACTTCCGCCAGCCCGCAGGCTAAAAGCGCCACTCCCCGGGCCTGTCCCACCCCGATCGCGGTCTTGGCGTTTCGGGAGAAAAAAAGCTCCTCAATCGCCACCGCGTCGGGTTTTATTTTCTTCAAAATCTTTTGTATCTTCTCAAACACCACCACAAGTCTTTCTTCCACCGCTGTATGCGCTTCCGTCGTCAGCGTTCCGTACTCAACGGCCGTCAATTGGCTTCCTTTTTGAGCGATCACCCCAAAGCCCATCCGGGCCAACCCCGGGTCTATCCCCAGGATGATTTTCTTTCCCAAAACAGGAAAGGATTTATCGGTCAAGCTTCGCCATGATTTCATCGCTAATCTCAAAATTAGCGTGAACGTTCAAAACATCGTCATAATCATCCAGCGCGTCATAAAGGGTCAAAACCGAATGAGCTTTACTCTCATCTAAAACCACAGTGGTCTTGGGAATAAAGGCGATTTCGGCGTTCTCGGTTTCTATTTTTTTATCCTCCAGGGCCTTCTTTACCTTGTCAAAAGTCTCGGGAGCGGTCACCACTTCATAGACATCGCCCTTATCCGTCTTTAAATCTTCAGCACCCGCCTCTAAAACTAAACCCATCAAGTCATCTTCTCCAATGGCATTTTTTTTAATCGTGATCTGACCCTTCTTATCAAAGAGGAACGAGACCGAACCGGATTCACCCATGTTCCCGCCATTTTTCAAAAAGATGGACCGGATATCCGCGGCGGTCCGGTTTCGGTTGTCCGTGACGGCCTCCACCAGCACCGCGACGCCTGCGGGGGCGTAGCCTTCATAAACCATTTCTTCCAGAGCGGCTGCCGCCTCAACCCCGGTCCCTTTATTGATCGCCCGTTTCACTGTATCCATGGGCATGCTGACTTCTTTGGCTTTTAAAAGGATGGTTTTAAGCTTAAGGTTCGTGTCCGGATCTCCGCCCGACTTGGCGGCCAATTGGATTTCCTTCGAGAGACGGGAAAAAATCTGGCCGCGTTTTTGGTCCAACGCGCCTTTATATCTTTTAACTTTCGACCATTTACTGTGTCCGCTCATCGTTCAACCTCGTTCGTCAATTCCAGTAAAAAAATTCTGATTTTTTTACTTTTATCGCTCAAGAAAGCGCTATCCCTGGTTCACAAGTCCCAAAAACGCTGGTTTTCGACCAATAAATTTTGCCCTTAAACGACAAAAGGCCGCTTTCTTGAAAACCATCCCAAGAAAACGAACCTTTGTTGAGCCAAATTATAACGTAGGCGAAAGGAGGAAGGCTACAAAAAATCCACTTTTAAAGAACGAAGAACCCATAAATACGATTTAAATAAGCCCTAACTTGTCACAATTTTCAAAAAAATCTTGCCCGATCGGATAAGTCCGGCTTCCCCGGCGGCAATTTCAATGGATTCATTAAAAGAGCTCAGCTTTTTCTTTTCCTGCCGGCCGTTCACCCATTCTACCGCCCCTTGGTCAATCAAACGTTTCGCGTCGCTTTTGGTTTTAACCACACCCACCTTCAACATAAAATCAGCGGCTTTATACGATCCTGGCTCCACCAGAAATTTAGCGTAATCCACCGATTGATCCAAGTTATGGCGGTTGTCAAAATAATCCCAAGCTTCTTTCGCTTTTCCCTCGCCATAAAACCGTTGGGTGATTTCTTTGGCTAATTCTTGCTTGGCTTGTTTCGGATGATACTTTCCCTGGGCGACCTGCGCTTTGCGGTCCTGCCAAACCTCGGCGGACAAATCAGAAAGAATCTCATAGTAAGTCCACATCAAATCATCAGACACGCTCATAAGCTTGGCGAACATTTCATTGGGCGGATCCGTCACGCCCACATAGTTCCCCAGGCTCTTGGACATCTTTTTAACCCCATCCAATCCCACCAATAACGGCATAGCTAAGATGGCCTCGGGCTTCTGGCCCGATTCTTCCTGCAGGGCTCTTCCCACCAGGCAATTAAACTTCTGGTCTGTGCCGCACATTTCCACATCCGACTGCAGAACCACCGAGTCATAGCCTTGAATAAGCGGATACAAAAGCTCATGAAGACTGATAGGCCTTTGTTCTTTCATACGGTTAGTAAAATCATCCCTCTCTAAAATGCGGGCGACGGTGTACTTGGAAGCGAGACGAATCACTTCCTCAAAAGACATGGGCCGGCACCATTCGCTGTTGTAGCGGATCTCCACTTTCGCCGGATCTTTATCCAGAACCTTGAAGACCTGCTCCATGTAGGTTTTCGAGTTGGCTTCCACTTCTTCCCGGGTCAGCGGTTTGCGGGTCGCCGACTTGCCCGTCGGGTCGCCGATCATGGCCGTAAAATCCCCGATTAAGAACTGAACTTTATGGCCAAGGTCCTGAAATTGGCGAAGCTTCCGGAGAACGACCGTGTGGCCTAAATGAATATCCGGAG
>CAWKIY010000058.1:0-24899 GCA_963849245.1 candidate division FCPU426 bacterium
TTGTTGCGCGCTCCTCTGTGGTTCACCAATCATCACCACCACGACGAGAGAGGCAACGGGGAAAGAGACGCCGCGGAAGGGTCAAAAAGAGGCCAAACGGGGAAGGGTTTTTGACCGAGGGATAGTTTTTTAGAGGTTTTATCCTTTTCGAGAGTGAAGGGCAGCGTGACCGAGGCGGGGAATCACGAAGCCTTATTTCCTAATCGTCGGTGGTGCGGAGCGGATACAAAAACACGGCCCTGACTTTTCACGCCCTTCGGCCGACGTGATCGAATTCGACGAATCAGAAGTAGTGCGGGCCGCCGGTAACAGATGAACATCTCTTCAAAGTGGTTGATGCGCCGGATGCCGTTTCAAAAGAAACGGGAAAGACAATCCCGCAAGTTGCCCATGAGCGAACGCCAGGGGCGGATGGTGCCGCCCAGCACCTTATCAAACTCGGCTTCATGTTCCGGCGGAATGTAGTTGGTAAACGGATCGTCCAGCGCGCCGAGTATTCCTTCAATTGATTTTCCTCGAGGGCGTTATCGTCGACAGGATCGCCGTAGTTATCAACGATCTGGCGATGCACCTCGACCAGCGTGCGGACCCCGAGCGTTTTTTTGGAGTGGCCGACGTCCGGTAACTCGTATTTCAGATGACACTGGCCCGAAGATGAAATTTGGGCAATATCGTCTCTCAACTATTTGGATGTTTTAGGTTCAGTTACCTCCTCGATTTGCCGTTAGAAACATCAAATGTTGACTATATCCAACCACCATTTTCGCCGAATTTCGTTTTCGTCCCGAGGGTTCTTTCTGTTTGCTTTCATCAGCCTTTTAGCGGGAATGATTTCTCCCGTCCGGGCCGACATTAGCAGCAAGGGAACCGAGTTTTGGCTGGCTTTTCCCAAGGGCGATCAGAGTCATCCGGTTACACTTCAATTGCTAATCACTAGTGATGTCAGTACAACGGGCCAGGTCCAAATCGCGGGAACTTTCACCAGTTCTTTCACGGTTACTCCTGGATCAACGACTCAGGTTCTGCTTCCATCCACCGCGGAAATTTCGGCGGTGGATGGGGTGACACCTTCTGGGGGTATTCACGTGACGGCGGCGGCGCAGGTTTCCGTGGTAGGGTTGCGTTATGAGCCTCAGGCCAGCGAAGGCTATTTGGGATTGCCAGTGGAATCCGCGGGATCAGATTTTATGGTTTTTACCTACTACAATGAGTCTCCCGCGGGAAGCGAGTTTACGGTGGTCGCGACCCAGGATTGCACCCACTTGGCCATCACACCGAAAATGTCTTCGGGCACCCACACGGCGGGCGTGCCTTATGGGGAGTTTCTGGCGAACGCCGGGGATGTCTACCAGTTTGAGGATCAAGACGCCCTTTCGGATGTGTCGGGAACGGCTGTTTCCTCCGATAAGCCGGTGGCTTTGTTCGGGGCCCATGTTTGCGGCGATATTCCGGGAACCCTGACGACTTGCAACTATCTGGTAGAACAGCTTTGGCCTACCCAGTGGTGGGGAAGCCAGTTTGTGACCATGCCTCTGACGACCCGGTCCGGAGGGGACACCTTCCGATTTCTGGCGGCGACCGATGGTACCAGTGTTTATGTCAACGGGTCATTGGTATCGACACTGAATCGAAGCCAATATTCGGAGCACGTTTATTCAACCCCGCTGTACATTACCGCCAGTAATCCCATCTATGTGATGCAGTACTCCAACAGCAGCGCTTTTGACGGAAACACGAACGCCGATCCTTCCATGACTTCGGTTCCGCCGGTGGACAAGTTCACTTCCTCTTACAATTTCAGTTCTCCCGTGACCGCTTTCACGGGGAACTATGCCAATCTATTGGTGCCTAATTCAGCCGTAGGAGCTGTCACGATCGATGGTTTTCAGCTTCCGGCCGCCCAATATACTCCTATCGCTTCCAGTTCTTATTCGGGGGCCTGGGTGACTCTGGGATTGGGAGCGCATCAAGTAACGGCGGGTGTTCCTTTCGGCGTGACCGCTTACGGCTACGCGGCTTATGACGCTTATGGATATCCAGGCGGCGTGTTTTTCACTACGGCTACGCCGGTTTTTACCGCCACGCCCGGCGGCCCCTGTGCCAGCCCGACTCCCACCAATACGCTCACGCCTACCGTATCCTTTACTCCGACTCCCAGTCGAACGCCTACTCCAACCCCGTCACTCACCGCGACCGTGACCCTGACTTATACCAAGACGCCGACAGTTACTTTAACTTTCACGAATACTTTGTCCGCGACCCTAACGCCCACGTTAACTCCGACAATGTCCCCAACGAATACCGGTACGCCGACCCTCACATCGACTCTGTCTCTGACACCGCTTTTACAGACAGCGACCGCAACCTTAACCAATACCTTAACTTTCACTTCAACCCCGACAATGACTCCTACCCTTACCCCGACGCAGTCATCGACCCCGACCGCCACCTTGACTTGGACGAGTACGAAATCTCCGACTCTTACCCTGAGCGTGACGTCGACCTTGACCTTAACACCGACCCTGATTTCGACATCCACGCCCACCGAATCCCTGACGAATACGGTTACCTCTACCTGGACAGCGACGGATACACCCACGCTTCTGGGACCATCCCCCACGGAAACTCCTACGGCGGCAATGACCGATACGCCCGTGATCGACGCCACGGCTGGCTGCGAAATTCATGTTTGGCCCAATCCCTTTAATCCTCCTAAGGCAGTGGATGGGCTTCTGAAGATTTCATGTCTGCCGGAGGGGGCGACAGTAGTTTTTTATACCCTCGCGGGGGAAAAGGTTCAGGAACTACAAGCTTATGGGGGAATGGCGACCTGGAACGGTTTGAACCGAAACGGGAACAAAGCCTCCTCGGATGTTTATTTTTATCTGATTCAGCAAAGCGGGAAAATATTATTGAGCGGGAAGTTACTCGTCGTGTATGACCGTTAACCATGAAATTGAAGAGAGAGTCCTTTTTACTTAAGCGGCTCACTTTTAAAAATCTTAAAAAGATAAATCAAACAGGGAAAAATAATGAGGCATCCCGGGACAAGGGCGAATACCAGATACCGCAAAGTCGCTTCCGGGGCGGCGGCGCTGGTCAAGGTGATGATTTCCACGCCGGGTCCATCGGTTCCGATAGTCAAGAGAACGGGAAACTGCAGACTGAACCAGCCTAACAGAACAAAGGCTACCTGAAGAATCGCCGTGATTCGGGCCCAGTAAACCCGTTTCGCTTTCAAAGTCATCCAGAGAGGAATGAGAATCACCGTCGCGAGAACCATGCAGATGGCGCTTGAGGGCTGGCTGATAAAACGGTCCAAGAGGGGCAAACCATCTAATTGGGCTGAAATAAAGACCAACAAGCCTGTTCCGACCGCGGCTAAGTTGAAAGCTTGGGCTCTTGCCGCGAAAATCCGCCGGAGTTTTTCCTCCCGGGTCTCGCCAATGAGATATACCGAGGCTAAAAAAGCGAACAACACGCAGGTAAAAAGCCCGACCGACAAAGAAAAAAGATTAAACCAAGGATTCACATAGCGGGAAAGAAAATCGCCTTTTCCAACCCGCCCCAAAAAAATCCCACCCGCGATGACCCCCAGGGTTAGGGGAACCATGATTCCAGACGCTTTAAAGATCATCGAATAGTATTTTTGGGAACTGTCCTTAACGGCGTCGTAATGCCGGAAAGTGAAGGCGCAGCCACGGAAGGTAATGCCGACCAATAAAAAGGTTAGGGGAATGTAATAGGCGACACAAAGAGCGCTGTAGGCTTTAGGGAAAGCCGTGAAAAGAATCACGACCGCTAAAATCAGCCAGACGTGATTGGCTTCCCAGATGGGGCCGATGGCTCGGGCGATGATTTGCTTTTGCTTTTCCCGGTCTTGACGGTCCAAAAAATACTCAAGGATTCCGGCGCCAAAGTCCGCCCCGGCAAAGAGGCAGTAAAAAAGCAGGGAGAGGCCTAAAAAGGCCGCGATGGTATTAATCCACATGTTGAAACCTTCTTACCATCAGCCAGGCAACCATAAAGGATAAAAAAATATAAAGCGCGCCGAATAAAATCATGGAATAAAAAAGTCCAGGAGTCGGGGTAACGGCCGCCTGGGTTTTCATAAATCCGTAGATGACCCAGGGTTGGCGGCCAACCTCCGTAACGGTCCATCCCGCTTCCATGGCACAGAAGCCTAAAGGAAGACAAAAAATAATTAATTTTAAAAAGGCTGGCCGGTCCAGCCACTGGGGTTTTTTCCAAGAGGCAAAGAGAGACAGGAGACTTACCAGAAAAAGAAGGGTGCCGACGCCGACCATGAAATCAAAGGCCAAATGGGTAGGGGCCACGGGCGGCCAGTTCTCGCGGGGGATAGTATCCAGCCCTTTGACTTCAGCGTTAAAATCGTGTTGAGCTAAGAAACTTAAGAGTCCTGGAATTTCGATTCCACCCCGGACCGTTTGGGTTTGTTCGTCAGGCAGGCCTCCGATAACCAATGGGGCAGGCTGGGCGGTTTTAAATAAGCTTTCCATGGCGGCGAATTTGGCCGGTTGAAGGGTGGTCAGGCGCCTCGTAAGCAAGTCGCCTTGTAAAGGCATGAGCAGGGCTGAGACGGCGCCGAAGATCAGGGCGGTCTGAAAAGCCCGTTTGTGAAAAGCACTTTGGGGTTTCCGTAAAAGACCCACGGCGTGAATGCCCGCCACGGCGAAGCCAGTGGCGGTGAAGGCGGCCAAGGTCATGTGGAGCCCCTGGGGAAAAGCCGAACGATTGAACATGGCGGCCCAGGGATCGATGTGAACCGCCTGTCCGTCGACCCAATCAAATCCGGCGGGAGCGTTCATCCATCCGTTGGCGCAAATCACAAAAAAAGCCGAAACCACACCGCTGAGCCCCACAAGAAGTCCGCTGAACCAATGAATCCAGGGATTCATCCGATTCCAGCCGTACAGGAACAAGCCAATGAAGATCGCCTCGATAAAAAAGGCGAATCCTTCCCAGGAAAATGGCATTCCAATAATCGGACCGGCCAGTTCCATAAACTTGGGCCACAGAAGACCCAGCTCAAATGAAAGCGCGGTGCCGGATACCGCGCCGACAGCGAAAAAGAGGGCGACGCCTTGGGACCAGGCTTTGGTTAACTTGAAATAGACGGGGTCTTTGGTTTTAAGCCAGCGCCAATGAGAGACCGCCATGAGAAAGGGCATGGCCATTCCCACCGCCGCGAAAACGATATGAAAGACAAAAGAAAGAGCCATTTGAGAGCGGGCGGCGGCTAAGTCGCTGATCATGAAAGCCCTTTTTTAGGATGAATGAGAAACGATTTGATTATCTGAAAGCGGATGAGTCTTAATCAAGACTCGCGTTTAGAATCTTTTTAGGAGAGTGTTTTGGAATTCGACTTCTGATTTAAGCTGTTTGTCGGTTCTTTTAGGTCTTTTATTAATGGCCGTACTTGTTAAAATCGAGCCGAATCTTAGATTTACTCATGTTTGGATATATTTTAATCAGGTACCAAAAGAAGCTTAAGTATGAATGACGTAAAAGATACCATTTCATTATTGATCGTCGATGACGACGCGGACGACCGATTTCTATTGGACAGAGCTCTAAAAGACAGCGGGGTTCAGAATCAACTGAGATTTATTGAGGATGGGCAAGGACTCATTGATTTTTTAAATGATAACCTTATCTATTCGGATTTGCATAAGTCCTCATTTCTCATTCTCTTAGACTTGAATATGCCAAGACTCAACGGCTGGGAGGCTTTGAAAATCCTCAAGAAGGACCAGCGATTCAGAAAAATCCCGGTCATAGTTTTTACGACCTCGAAGACAGAAGAAGATGTGACCGAAACCTACGCCTTGGGAGCGAATTCTTTTTTCACCAAACCGAATGACTATGAGGCTTTAAAAGGGTTCACTCAGGTATTGAAACAGTATTGGCTTGAGAAAGCTACTTTGCCGGGATAAATGTAATTTTATCCCGGATCATTTTAGATCGCAAAAAAGCCCCTGTCCAAATGGACAGGGGCTTTTTTTATTGAAGGATGGTTTATAGAGTTAGTTATTTTCCCCGGATGATTTTAAACGGTGTGCGGTCTTGGTTGAGAACCGCTTGGTAAAAAGTCAGCAAGTCGTTGAAGTCCTTGCCGGGGGCGATTTCCCGCTGCTTAAGCCCCAGATACCTTTCGTAGGTTAAAGTCCCGAATTGGAGTTTGGCGTTGGATATGAATTCCGCCACGGGATTGGAAAGAGAGCCGTCTTTGGGTAACTCGTCCACCTTATAGCCGTAAGGCAGTTTAACCAGCACCCGGGTTACGGAATTAAAATTTTGGGGAATGACCACGGGGGTTTGACGGGAATCGCGCAAGACTGAGAAGAAATCCTCCACATCCTCGAAAACGAGGGGATAAAACAGGAAGCCAGCCTTGGTGAATTGAACGAAATTAGAAACCTGGAAGGTGTAATGAACATCGAGAGGTTTGGTTAAATCCTGATAATCGCCGAAATGATAGTCGGTCAAAGCGGCGCCGGGGAAACGCTTGGAAAGTCCCTTGATAACCAAGTCCCGCCGTTTTTGATCGTCGGCCATTCGAAAGAACTGCCGTAAGGCTAACTCAGAGGACCCGAAGGCCAAGAGATCGACCGTGCAGCGCAGGCGGCCGTCGGGTGAAATTTCCATCAGCACGTCGCGTTCCTTGCGATGATCCTTGGCGCCGAAGGGCGGCGTGAGTTTCCAGCTCACTTTATCCAGAACAGCCAGGGTTTTTTGATCCAGGGCTCCCAGGGGTAGAACGCCGGGAGCCGCGAGGGGTTCGGTTGGGTCCATCCAAATAAGGTCTTTGCCGCTGGGAACAGCGACGAGCACACCATCAAACTGAGAAAGGGCGGGCATATCCGTTAAAAGTAGCCCGCTGGCGGCTTGGCGGTAGAGATAGACCTGGGCTTCGATTTTGACCGATTTCAGCGCGGCGGTTAAAAGAACCGCCATGTCGCTGGAACTGCCCTTGCCGCTTTCCACGATTTCATCCAGGTGACGCTCCGGGTTCAAATAAACCGGAAGTCCCGTATCCACCCAGACTACCTTTTGATGAACCGCGTTTTTAATTTCAGCTAACCGGGTCATGAGAGGTTCGGCCGTATTGCCGCCGGCGTCCCCGACGAGATCCTGGATTTTTAAATAGTCGTTATCCAATATTTGTTTCACCCTTTTGCGGTAGGGCATGACGGCGTCTTCCCAGCTTTTGGATAAGGTAAAGGCGGTCAGGGGCGCTAAATCCTGCAAGACCGGTTGATAGTTCTCGAATGGAACGGGGGATTGAGGGCCATTGAGGGCGAAATGGGTTAACCGGGGTGTGCTCGTTTTATTTTCATCGATCGTCATGGTTTTAGGTATTCGAAGCTGGGTTCCGTATAAGGCGATATCTTTGGGAACGCTAAGGTCCAGTTCCCGCTGCAGGGAAGGCGTGTAATCGTTCCAACGGAAGGCGAAACTGCCTTCCGCGGAGACGGGATGAGGTTTCTTGATGTCCTTTTGAATTTCCTTATCGGTCAACAAATTGGAGGTCTTTGTTTCCAGCGTGTACGTTAACTCCAAAGCTTGACCCGCGTTAAGTTCCGGCAGGACAGCGGAAGTGATATTCGACAAGGCGGGCGGCAAGACAGCCTCCGGCGCGGCCCATTGGATTTCAGCATTGATGGGGGACTTATTGAAAGCGCCTTTATCATCCAAATTATAGAGTTGGAGCGTTTGAATGGTTAGATTTTGGGAATCTTTGTTGATAGTGGCAATAGCAGGCAGAGGATGCTCTGGTTTTATTCGGGCGGCCCAAATTTCATGGACGGTGATTTTCATGCTTTTGTCCGCGCGCCACTCGACTTGGGCTTCATCTAAAAGGTTTAGGGATCGGGGAGCGTCAGGCGCGGCGAATTGAGAGGCGGCTTGGGAGAGCAGGTTTTGGGTTTGGGAGTCCTGTACTTCAGGTTTTAATTGAGGCGCACTGGCGCAGCCGACGCTTAACCCTAGAAGTGTCAACAGAAGAAGATGAAAACGATTCATCCGTTTTTAGCTCCGGCATTTTTCAAAGCATGAATGGCTTCCTTCATATCCGGCGCTTTGAAAATAGCGGTGGCGGCGACCAAAACATTGGCTCCAGCCTCCACCACCTGCGGGGCGGTTTTCGGGGAAATGCCTCCATCCACGCTGATGGCGGGCGACAAGCCTTCTTGCCCGCACCATTTAGAAAAGCGGGCGATCTTGGGGACAACTTCCGGCATGAAAGATTGTCCGGAAAAACCAGGCCAGACGGACATAAACAAAATATAGTCCAGGTCTTTCACGAAAGGTTTGATGATTTCTTCCGAGGTGGTGGGATTAAGCACGATACCGGGTTTACAGCCGTTTTGTCGGATGATTTGAATCGTTTCGTTGGGGTCTTCCACCGCTTCAGCGTGAAAGAGTATGTAGGTCGAACCGGCTTTGGCAAAATCGGGAATGTATTTGTTCGCGTCCTCAATCATCAAGTGGGTATCGAGAGGAACGTTGACTTTGCCCTTGAGTCCCGCGATCACGGGGGCGCCAAAAGAGATATTGGGAACAAAGTGGCCGTCCATGACATCCATGTGCAGCATGTCGCAACCCGCCTCAATGGCTTTTTGAGCGTCCTGAAGCAGATGGCCGAAATCCGCGGATAAGACCGAGGCCGAAACTTGGATAGGTTTCATTGAAATCCTTGGTTTGGAGAGATCGTGAAGCTGAACGAGACCGTATCCTAGCAAAAACGGCTTTAATATCCTATACGCCCTTGAAGCCGGGAAAAGATGAAACGGAGGGTCTGCCTTTTTTACCGGGTGAAAAACAGAAAGGCCAAGGCGGCTAAAGCGGGAAAGGCTTGGGCCCAAAAGATACGGGGACTGGCAGTCAGCGCTCCGTAGACTCCCGCGGCGATGACACAGCTTAAAAAGAATAATCGGGTTGAAAAAGCCTGAGTGGGATCGGTTAGGGCGAAAGTCCAGAGCAGGCCCGCGGCCAGAAAGCCGTTATAGAGGCCCTGGTTTTTCGCCAGAATGGCGGTGTCTTTCGCCAGTTTCCGGTTCATGCCGAAGGTTTTTAAACCTAAGGGTTTTTGCCAGAGGAACATCTCCAACGTGAGAAACCACAGGTGCAGAAGAGCGATAACGGCGGTGAGAAAGTCGGCGATTAACTTCATTTCAACCTCGGGGGTTTTATAAGAACGAAGAACTCCTATTATACGGTCTGAACGGCTTATCTTCGGTTTTCCTTTTACTGCCTTTGAGCGCTGGATGAATCCGCATAATTTAAGTTCCCCGAATTGTTCTGAAGCTTAAAATGAAGGGCCCTATAATAGATCCGCTCGAGCCGCTTATTAATACCCTGATTTTGAAAAGGCTGTCATGTTTATTTTCTTTGAAGGCGCCAGCTTAAAAATCGCCAAGAACCTGATCAAGATCACTGGGATGAAAGAATGCCTGCTTCTTTTTAAAGAAAAAAATATCGTGAATGTTGAAAAAGAGGATTTGCTCAAGCAGCTTTTGGGTTTGAATACCTGCAATCTGATGCAGACCATGAAAGTCTATTTCGCGGATAAAAGCCTGGATGAGGATGACCGGCTGGACATTATCGACGATTACGTTGTGGAAAACCTCCGGCTTCAGGATTGGATCACGATTCAAGACGGCGCGGAGCGGATGGAAAAGTGCCAGGAAATTCTGGGAATCGCCGAGATGCTCCAGCTTTACTGGAAGGACGAAAAAGAAAAGGAAGCCCAGGGCCCAGGGCCCCGCTACTATTGCGTGAAGGACGTTTTGCGGCATTTAGGCAATGAGCAAAACAAAGAACTGCATGACGCCCTTTTTGAGTTCGTTTACGTCCAACATAAGCAATTCATTTATTATTTTCGGAGCCTCATGGATCCAGTCGAAGGCGGGGAGCCTGAGGAACCCGTGAAAGCGGATTCCCCATTGGAGCCGGTTTCGACCCCGGAGCCCGTTCTGGTGCAGGAAGAGACGCTGTCTCCTCAACCGGATCCAACCGGGAATCTTTTTCCCGCCCATGAACTGCCCCCGCTGGATGATCTAGGAAAGGCGGCTGAAACAGTCGCGCCGAAGAAACTGTCACCTTTTATGGCGCCTATCCAATTGGAACAAATCCGCTCCGTCATGGAACCGCCTCCGCTTCACGAGCCGGCAAAAATCCATTCGGAAGCCGTTAAACCGGAGCTGGTTCCGGAACGGAATCTTTTGCTGGATACCGAGCCGTCGCCGATGCTCGAAGAAAATGAGCCTCCAGTTATGGAACCACCGTCTGGGGAAGAACTTTCTGCCGAGAAAATCGCGGAGCCGGAAGTATCAGCGGAACCTTTTTCAATAAAGGACTCCCTGGCGCCTATGGAATCTCTAAAACCGTTTGAAATTGAGAAGACCGCTGAACCCGAGCGGATAGGAGAATTACCGATTTCCTTAGAGCCAATCGAGGAGGTCAAACCCCAGCAGATAATGTCCCCGTTGCGAGAGGAATTACCGAAAATCGAGAAAAAGGCCGAACCGGAGCCGATCGTCATTGAGTCAGCGCTCACCGTGGAGCCGGTCGAAAAAATGAAGCCGACATTGCCTGAACTCGAGAAGACCGTGGAAATGAAGCCGATGGATAAACCTTCTGGTCCTGTGGAACCTATTTCCACTCTCAAACCGTCTCCAGCAAAAGAAACGCCTTCAACTGAATCCGCGGGAATCGCTAAAACCATGGACCCGAAAAAGTTAAGCCGACTGATTGAGCTGCTTCTTTATATTGAGCCGACTGAGGAGGGGGATCCGCTTCCGCCTTCCGGGCCGATCGATCCAAGCTCATCCTCTCCTAATTGAAAACAAGCCGATTATTGAGCCGGGGATACCAGGACATACGATAACTCCGCCATCTTGCGCAGGAGGCTTTCCGAAAGGGATCCGTCTAAGGTCACGGTATTCCAATGTTTTTTATTCATGTGATAACCGGGTTGGATAGCGCGATATTGTTTGCGCAGGGATTGGGACCAAAGTGGATCGCATTTGAGGTTTGTATACCAAACCCCGTTTTCCACGACTAAGGTGGCGAACATTTTTTTGTTGGTTTTATAAACCGCGACTTCAGGTCCAAAGGGAAAGGTTTCAATGGTATGAGGTTTTGAGAGAAAGAGTTTGCGGTATTTGGTGTAGGTCTTTCCCTTGAAAAGAAGGGAACCTTTGAAGACGGCTGGTTTTTTCATAAAGGTTTCCCCGGACTCAACTCGTTTAATTGATGGGGATTTCTTTGAGGAATTCCTGGTTCAAGTAAATTTCAGCGGAAGCTTTGCCGGTGACGCTAACGCCTAATTCCACGTGATCCATGGGAGATTCCATTTTGTTATAGAGGGTGCGGGTACCGGAGGCGTCGAAGACGTCAATTTGAAGGCGCTTGGGATTGCCGGGGGGCATGTCAAACATCACCTTGGAATAACGGGCCTTCAAGTTCGCGTCGGAGCTTTTGGCGCTGACGACAAAAGAAACGCTGTCCTTTTTTTGAATCTTGGTTCCTGCCGGGGGGGTTTGGTTGAGGACGGTTTCGGAGTCCAAGTCGTCATGGACCTCGCTTTTAATTTTATCAATCGTTATGCCGGCAGGTCTGAGCGCCTTAAAGGCCTTTTCCATGGGTTGGTTTTGAATATCGGGCATGATGAAAGCCGGGTCTTTAGGGCCGATGGAAACCAGCACATTCACTTCTGTAAAAGAGTCCACCAGATCATCGGGGGCGGGAACTTGGGCCAAGACCATGTCCCGGGGTTCCTGAGAGTTCATTAAAGATTCCCGGCCTACCCGCAAGCGGCTTCCCGCCAAGGCGATTTGGGCTTGAGCGAAGGTTTGGCCTTCGATCTGTGGAACTTTGACTTTGGGGTTTCCCTTACTTAAAACCACTTCCACGGTTTGTCCGCGTTTCACGTAATTATTCGCCTTGGGGCTTTGCTCGCTGACTAATCCGGCGGGAACCCGCTCGTCAAATTGGGCGTGGGTGACTTTTAAATGGAGGCCTTTATAGGAAAGGGCCTTTTCCGCCTGAGACTCGTCCATGCCGATGATTTTAGGGACGATCATGGGCTGATGTTTTTCCGTGATAACCATGGAGATCATGCCCGCCAGAAGGGTAATGATCGTAAAGGTTCCCAATAAAACCGCGGCTTTGCGCATCAAGTTTTTTTCCGCGGGTGTGAGATGAATGTCTTTAAAAAGAAAGAATGGTTTCATTAAAGTTCCGTGCCGATTTTAAGAATGACCGTCATTTTTAAAGCCCAGTTGGCCGCAAGCCGCGGCGATATCCACGCCCTTGCGTTCCCGCAAGAAAACCTGAAGACCCCGGCCGCGAAGTTCCTCACGAAAGGCCTGGACCCTTTCTTCCGATGGCGCGTCAAAGGGAAGGGTGGGGACGGGGTTATACCGGATTAGATTTACCTTACAAAGCAAATCCTTGCAATAGGAAGCCAGTTTTTGAGCGTCCTCGGGACGGTCGTTGACATCCTTTAATAAGATATATTCCAGGGTCACCGGCAGACGGCGTTTATAGGTGTAATCCCTCATGACTTTCCACAGCTGATCCAGGGGGTTGGAGTTATTAATTGGCATTAATTGACTGCGGATTTCCGGGTCCGCGCTGTGAAGGGAGACGGCCAGGGAAACAGGCCAATCATCCTTGATGAAACGGATCATATGCTCAATTAGACCGGAGGTCGAAACGGTGATTCGGCGGCGGCCCAGGCCCAACCCTTGCGGGTCATTGAGAATACGCATGGCCTTTTGGGTATTCTCGTAATTATCCATGGGCTCGCCCATGCCCATCACAACCACATTGTTAAACTTAATCCCGGAATCCTGTTCCATATAGACAATCTGGCTGATGATCTCAGCGGCGGTTAGGTTGCGCTTGAACTTGGGAACGCCAGTGGCGCAGAAGGTGCATTTCATCCGGCATCCGGCCTGGGTGGAAACGCACGCTGTATAGCGCCCGGGTTCGCCTTCCTCGTCGCGGGCCATGGGGATCAGAACGCTCTCGACTTGTCCGGTTTGCCCCTTTTCATCCGCGGGTAATTCCCATAGATATTTTTTAGTTCCATCGCTGGAGGTTTGCTGGGTGTTGAGTGTGACGGCTGTTAAGGACCCTTTGGCCGCCAAGTCATCCCGGAGGGCTTTGGAAAGGTCCGTCATTTCATCAAAGCTTTTGGCTTTCTTTTGATAGAGCCATTGGAAGAGCTGTTGGCCGTTATGGCGGGGCAGACCCCACTCGGTAAAGAGGCCCGTGAGTTCATCACGGGTATAATTGTAAAAATTAATTGTGGATTCCATAAACCTTCCGAACAAGACTTAAACGAAAAAGCGTTTTTCTTGATTTAAGAGTCGCTCAGTCTACCAAAACTCTTACAACGCTTTAAAGGGCTATCCGTCGAAACAGAACTTGTAAAAGGCAAAAGCAGGCTGTTAAATAGGTTAAATTTCAGCCATTCACCATCACCTTACGAAGGAAACGACATGTCGAACCTTTTAAAACTTGGATTACCTAAAGGCAGCCTTCAAGATTCCACTTTTCACCTGTTCGCGAAAGCGGGTTACAAGATTTCCTCGACCTCGCGTTCTTATTTTCCAAACATTGACGACGCGGAAATGAAGCCCATGCTGATCCGCGCCCAGGAAATGAGCCGGTATGTGGAAGACGGCGTTTTGGATGTGGGAATCACGGGCCGGGATTGGGCGAAGGAAAACGGCTCCAAAGTTGAAGAAGTCGCCGAGCTCATCTACGCCAAACAGGGATTAAAGCCGGTGCGCTGGGTTTTGGCGGTTCCAGCCAACTCCGCGATCAAATCGGTAAAAGATTTAGAAGGAAAGCGTATCGCCACCGAATTGGTAAATGTTTCCAAGGAATACCTGAAAAAGAACGGCGTCACCGCCAATGTGGAATTCTCCTGGGGCGCCACCGAAGCCAAACCGCCGGAGCTAGCGGACGCTATAATTGAAGTTACCGAAACCGGTTCATCCTTAAGGGCCAATAACCTGATTATTTTGGAAACGGTTATGGAATCCTGCACTGTGGTCATAGTGAACCGGGATTCCTGGAAAGACAGTTGGAAGCGCAAGAAAATCGAGAACCTTTGCCTCCTATTAAAGGGCGCCCTGGCCGCCGAGGAAAAGGTGGGTTTAAAAATGAACGTCCCGCGCAAAAACCTGGAGCAGGTTATGAAGGTTCTGCCGGCACTCAATTCCCCGACTATCGCTGAGATGTATAATAAGGATTGGGTGGATGTGGATACGGTTGTTGACGAGAAAATTGTTAGGGAAATCGTACCGAAACTAAAAGACGCCGGCGCCGAAGGAATTGTGGAGTATCCTTTAAATAAAGTCATACCCTAAGTTTTGATTTGAAATTCCACTTGAGGATTCAATGTCTACAGCGGAAGAGATGAACAAACAAGCGGTTCTGATGTACAAGAACCATGACATGAGCGGCGCGGAAGAACTGTATAAAGAAGCCATTAAGGTCGATCCGACCTACTTTCCGTCCCAGCTCAATCTCGGCATTCTTCTTTTTAAAGAAGGCCGTTTCGATGACGCTATCAAGGAATGCACCAAAGCGGTTTCGTTAAGACCGGATCATCCTTCCGCCCATTTCCATTTAGGCAACGCCTATTACGCTAAGATGTGGTGGGAAGAGGCCATGGTGGAATACGAAAGAGTATTTCAATTAGATCCCTCCCATTTGGATGTGCAATTTGCCCTGGGCGGTATTTATTTAAATCGGGGCTATAAAGATAAGGCAGTAGAATGCTGGAAAAAGTTTTTGGAAACGGCGCCCGCCGATTCCCCGAAGGCCAAATTGGCCTTGGATTACGTCAATGGAACGCTCGCCAACCAAGTTCACATCGGAAAATACATCGCGGAATAGGAACAGGAATCTTAAAAAGATTTCCATCATTCCATATCCATTCTTTTGGGGGTAGCCCACTTTTATGCCTGAGTCTGCTCCCACCCAATGTCCGCGCTGTGACCGACCCTTGAATGGGACGGAACAGGTTTGTCCCGGTTGTGGAAGGCCTGTGGCGAAAACCGGCGGATTGGCCAGCATTGCGGTGAAGGCGGCGAACTGTCCCGTTTGTAAAATTCCGGCTTATACCGCGACCCTCGATACCCAGGAAGTGCTTCATTGTGCCGAGTGCGAGGGGATGGGGATTCGCCGGGAAGCGATGATGAAGCTTCAACCCCAGGGGAAGAAGGAAATCCAGATTGAGGCTGAAGAGCGAAATCATAAGACGCCCGCCTTTTTTGAGCCCCGCCAAAAGCCGCCCTTCCTCATTTGTCCTTTTTGCTCAAAACGCATGGAAGCGATCAAATTGGGAAAAACCGAATTAGACCAATGTGAGAAGTGCGGCGCGATCTGGCTGGAAGAGCCGAAACTGGAAATATTTCCGGATATAATCGGGCCTTATAAATTCAGGGTCTCCAAGTCCAAAGGTGATTCGGGGCGGAGATAAATCGTTGTGGAATAGGGAACTGAAAATGGAAAGACGGAATAAATGAGCACGATTCTTTATACTCTTGGAATTTCCTTATTCGATAGTTTATCAACTACGCTGCAAATCATTGTTTTTATTCTTTTGTTAACGACCACAAAGCCGATTCGAAACGCGTTCAGCTATCTGGTCGGATTGAGCGGGGCTTATTTTGTCTGCGGTTTGATGGGCTATTTGGCCCTTGATCAGTTGCGTCTTTTGCTGAAGTCCTTTTTGCCCGCGCAGGCGGATATTCCTAATCCGGTTTACTATCAATCGGAATTTTTGACAGGAATGGTCATGATAGGGTTGGGTATTTGGTACTTTTACTGGAAAAAAAGACGGGGTTTTTCGGGTAAAGAGAATTGGATTCTCTCCAAATTACGGACAATGAACAGCTTTTTCGCTTTTTGCATAGGAGTGTTTATCTCAGTTACTTCCTTTCCAGTTTCTGTACCTTATTTGATCGCTCTTGGGAAGTATTCAACTCTTCATCTCGATTTTCCGGGGGTGATAGCCCTTATTTTGATTTATAACCTGGGCTATGCTCTGCCCATGATTCTGATCTTACTCGGATACTTTTTTGTCCGGCGGGACATGTCGGGATATCAAGACGGTCTGCATCAAAAAGTAGAATTATTAAATGTTCATCTCACGACTTGGACCATGATTGTTTTCGGGCTCTTTTCCATGGTTGACGCGGGATGTTATTTCATCTTAGGGCACGCTTTAATGAAGGAACGGTTTTTTTAATTTAAAAGTAAGAAGTTTAAAGGGCGGCAAAATGGGAACGAAGGCGAACCGAGATTCAGGTATCAATGGTTTTGTGACGGATATTCTTGAGAAACAAGGCCTCGATCTCTATGAAAAATGGTTTGAGTATTTAAAACAGCTGAATCCCGCCAACCCCAAGGTGACGGATTTTGAAGTGCGCGATCAAATGCTCGAACAAATTATTTCTTTTGTGTCGGAAGGCAATTCTTTGATTTTGAGCAAGAAGGATAAACTTCTGGTCGAGGAGCTTTTGAACCGGTTTTTATTGAGAGCTCACCTTTTGAGTCCGGGATAAGACGTTTGAGAATGGGAAGATAGTAGGATTGCCAATAACATTTAACGTGATGGAAACATGCAAAGATTATGCAGTATTTAATCATTTATGGCGGAGGTTTGGGTGTATCTCACTTTTTCCTGGTTCTTAGGCCATATCTTTTCCATTCTCAACTTTCTTTTGGCTATTCTTTTTGTGTCCTTCATTTTGCGCTCCAAACGGCCGCCGGGAAACACGTTGGCTTGGCTTTTCTTTGTCCTCTTGGTCCCTTACGTGGGAATCCCTTTTTACATTTTCCTGACTGACCGCAAGTACCAGACGCGCCTTCAAAGAAAGAAAGCCCTCTACACCCCTAATCCCGCGGTCATTTCCCAATGGGAAGGGGCGGTGGAAAAACTTCTGGCCGGACTGGGGGTACCTCCGTCTAGTTCAGGTCAAAAGGCGGAGCTGATTTCTTCCGGGGAAGAGGCCTACGCTCGGATCATCCAGCTCATTGCCTCCGCGCGAAGCCGGATACATTTGACGACCTTCATTTTCGCTAAAGACCCGGTGGCGGAGTCCGTAATTGAGCTGTTGGAAAAGAAGGCGGAAGAAGGGGTCTCGGTGCGCCTGCTCTTGGACTCTTTTGGCTCCGTTATGGTAAAGCATCCCTCCTTCAAACGCCTGCGGGAAAAGGGGGCGGAGGTGATTTTCTTTAATCCTGTCATTCATATGCCTTTCCGTGGAAGGGCTAACCTTCGTAATCACCGGAAACTTTTGATCGTCGATTCTCAAAAGGCCATTCTGGGGGGTATGAATATGGCGAAAGAATATATGGGCCCGACCCCGGACCCCGCCCGCTGGACGGACCTTTGCCTAGAGGTGGAGGGGTCTTGCGTGGGGGAGATGGAGACGATTTTTATCGAGGATTGGAAATTCGCCACCGGCAAGGACCCGGGCCGGGAATCCGCCCTAGCGCCTAATATTAGGGTGGTGGCGGGAAGCCATTTACAGGTGATCGCCAGCGGGCCCGATGTTATGTTTGATCCGCTTTATGACACGCTCATTTCGCTGATTTATCAAGCTTCGAAAAGAATCTGGATCGCCACCCCTTATTTTATTCCCGATGAATCTCTCACCCGGGCCCTGGAACTGGCGGCCCGCCGGGGGATTGAGGTACGGGTTCTGGTGCCGCGAAACTCCAACCATTTCCTGGCGGACCTTTCCCGGGGAACCTATCTACGCCAGCTTCTGAAGTCCGGTTGCCAGGTGGACCTGTCGGAAAAAATGCTTCATGCCAAGGCGTTTTTGGTTGATGAGAAGTACGCCATTCTGGGTTCAGCGAACTTTGACATGCGGAGCCTGCTGCTGAATTACGAGATTGGTATCCTGATTCGCGAGGGTAAACCCATGACCGCTTTGGAGCAATGGTTTCAAGGACAGTTCAGGTCCGCCGGGAAGTCTGACTTTCAGGTGAATTACTTTTTGGACCTGGCTGAGGGGATTGGGCGCGTTTTGGGCCCACTGATTTAGAACTGCGCGAACAAAAAGGTCTAAAACATTCTCTTTTTAACTTTTTGTAAGGTTTTTTGGTACAGCCAATATCGTAAAGTTATGGACCTTGCCCCAAACTTTACGGAAGTTGATCAGCGGCATGGATATTTCACCCCGAACCGGGTCCAGCAGGATAATGGCATTCGTACCCTCGTCATAGCCTACCGCTAAAACATAATGATTCTTATCGGGCCCGTCGCCTTCGATCATCACAATCAAGGGACGTCTTAAGTCCAAATGGCGGTAAAGGCCCGATACTTTATGGTCTAAAGTTCCTGAAAAGACAGCCACAAAATAGCCTTGCTCTTCCAGAACCTTTTTCAAAGTCGATCCGGGGATGCCTTCTTTTTCATTGGCTTCTTTCTGTAATCGTTTTTCCTGGGACTCGGTCAAGAGAACGTTGTAATAGCGCGTCAGCATTTCCAAAGCCACTTCACCGCAAAGGTTGGGGGCGGTTTGGCGCACCACCGGAAGATCCAAAAGAACGGCCTGATCCGAAAGCAGCTTTAATCCGGAGGGGGTGGCGCAGCTGAGCGAAAAGATGGAGAGGACCGGGATAAGAAAGATTCGGGCGTAATTTCTGCGAAGAAAAATTTTGAGGTTCAAAGGTTCCGCTTTCACCGTGTGAGATCAATTTGAGAAGAGACTCAAGTGTAAGGGGAAGAAATATGAAAAAGACAGGGAGGGAAAAAATTTCGTGAAATAAAAAACTATCAAAATGATAGCAATGAAATTAAAAACGAAGAGCTCTTGTTAATTTTTATAAAAGGGTTCTAAGGTGATTAAAGCAAAACAAGTCAAAGAGCGGGGGAATGGTAGTTGAGGACGCGGGGAAATTTTTAAATTCGAGAGAAGGAGCTCGCAATGAAAAACATCATTGTTTTTTTGGCGGCTTTTTGTTTAGTGTCGGTTGGCTTTTCAGAAAAGGTCATGGCGGGAGCTGTTCCGATATCGGCGCAGGAGGGTTCCCAATTAAACGAGTTGGCGGGTCATGACGGTCTTCTGACGTTGAAAGCGGGTGGTTCTTTTCCGAACGCGCCCAGGGCTTTGGAGGCGAGGGAAGAATCGTCCTTGAAAAATCTGGAAGCCGGGTCGCCTGACTTGCCCGCGTTAAAAGCGGGCGATGGGCCGACAACCGTATTAGTTTGGGTTTTAGTCATCTGCGTTTGCATTGTCCTTTTGCGAATCGTGGGTGTTTGAGAGGGATGAAGCCGGGGTCCAGTTGGACGCGTTACTTGATTTTCGGCTGAGCGGTGGAGTTTCGGATGATCAAGTCCGGGTGGATCAGGATTTGCTGGGATTGTTTAGAGGGATTGTGAATCATGGATACAAGAAGCTCGACGGCCTTTTGACCGATGTCATATAGGGATTGCCGCAGTGTGGTCAAGGGGGGATAAGCGTTGGGCTGATCGTAATAGATATGGGAATGTTTGCCTGTGGTGATGGTTGGATGAATGCGCAGGACTTGCGCGTAGTCGTCGAAACCCACTATGGAAAAGTCCTCCGGTATCCTTAAGCCCCCGTTTTGGATGGCGTCCATCGCCCCCACCGCGATATTGTCCGTGGCGCAAAAGAGGGCTGTGGGCCGGTCTTCCCGGGGCAAAGCCAGAATCTTCTTCGCGTTTTCTTTTCCGGTTTCGTAGGTGAAAGCCTTCTGATGAATCCAAGTAGGATTGATCGGCAGGCCCGCCTTTTTTAAGGTTCTCTGATAGCCGTCGTAGCGGTCCCGGGCGTTGGAGGAAAAATCAATTTCACCTCCCAGATATCCGATTTTGTGGTGCCCCAGCTGAATCAAATACTCCACCGCCATTTGTGCGCCTTTGCGGTTATCCAAGTCGATATAGGAGTAAGCTGGGTTGTCTGTCCGGCAGAAGAGAAGAAGGGAAGGGATGCTCAGATCTTTCAAAAAAGCAAGATCCGCTTCTTTGGCGCGCGGAGCGACCAGGATGATGCCGGCTAAGAGAGTCTCATGGCAAAAGTTCAATTCCTCATTATCCTTGTGGGCCAGGCCTTGGATATTATTTAAAAGCAGGCGGTACTTGGAACGAGTGATGCCGTCGATGATCTCTGTGAGGGTTTTTTGGTAATAGGCTTCCGAAAGATTAGGAGAGTAATTCCAAAAAGAGAGAAGACCGATCGCCGTTTTCCGCTGGGACTTTAAAGCGCTGGCGACCGTATTTATATGAAAATTAATTTTGCGGGCGGCTTCTTGGACCTTCTTTCGGCTTTTCTCACTGACCGATCCCCGGCCACTCAAGACCCGCGAGACGGTGGAACGGTGGACACCGGCTATTTTCGCGACATCATGGATACTCGGCATTGGTGTCTCCGTTGGACCTCTGGGTTCGACGCGGGAAAATCCCGCAGAGGTTGAAATAGTGAGAACGATCTCAATATAAAATAACTAAAATACTCCGCTGAGTCTTCAAGAAAAGCAAAGGCAAAGCTGATGAGTGATTCTAAAGGAAAATTCAATTTTGAATTTAGAAGAAGGCGGTTTTACGAGGCAGGTGGAATGACCTGTTTAGTGGGTAAAGATTGTTTTCGGGAATTGTAGGGGTTGTAGTTGGTTGGTTTTTTAAGGACTTTATTTCGATTATAGGGAACGCGGGCGGCGCTGGAATTGGACGGGACAACTGTGGTTTGGGTTTTAGGACGGAGTACTTTGGTTTTATCAAATTTAACATTCCGGCTATTTATCTGTGTGGGCGCGTCTTTGGTGGTGAGGGGAATACCCTGGGCCTGAGCCAGGGACACCCAGCTGATTTCTAAAAAAAGTAGAATTTTTAAAAATTGAATCATGACGGCCTCCCCGGATAGTGTCAGCGCAGTTTCGCCGGAATTCAAGCGGTTTTAGCGACACTTTAAATTTTCCGCGTCGTCTAAAGGTTTAGAAGCTATCACCAGCCGCTAGGCCGGCTGAATTTTAAGGTGGAGGTAGGGAAATGAAAAGGATGAATTGGCTGGCCGTTTTATCGACGGTTCTCCTGATGGGTTCGGCTGTGCTGGTTTATGCTGATGAAGACATGGCGCCGACAGGTGATGGGACCGCGATGGAACAAGGCGATGGTCCCCATGAAATGGGCGACGGCCGTTTCGGAAAGAGAATGAAAGAAAAGCTGGGTTTGACGGAAGATCAGGCGACGAAGCTGAAAGACCTGATGAAGAGTCAGATGGAAAAAAACAAACCCTTGATGGACCAAGTGAAGATCGACATGGATGTCCTTCAGCAGAAAGTGGACACTAAAGCCTCCGATACGGATGTGAAATCCGCATTGGACAAACTGTCGGCCGATCGTAAAACAATGGAATCGGCTCGGGAAACCTCAATGGAGAAGGCGAAGGCTATCTTGAATCCGACGCAACAGGCTAAGTTTATTTTGAGCATGAGAGGCATGCGGAAGGGATGGGGCCAAGGGGGCGGATGGAAGAAGCATGATGGCGGCTCAAAAGGGCCTGGAGCCAAGGGCAAAGCCGCTAAGCCAGCTCCTAACGACGGAGGCGATTCCGCCAGCAACTAAAGCATCATTTTGTCATCAAAAACCGTCCTTTGTTCACTCAAAGGGCGGTTTTTTATTTAGGGAAGGACTATGATAAGCCCATCATCTGACTGCCCTCAGGAGAGAATGAATGCCCCTATTCGAACGTAAGTCCATTGTAGAGGCTCCCGCCAAAGAACTTTTCGCCTGGCACAACCGGCCCCGCACTTTTGAAAGGCTGGCTCCGCCTTGGGAACACATTAAAGTTTTGCAAAAAGAAAGCGGCATCACCGACGGAAGCCGGGTGGTTTTAGAAATGAAGCAGGGCCCTTTCCGGCGCCGGTGGGTAGCGGTTCACAGTGACTATGTGGAGGGCAAGCAATTTTGCGACGAACAGGTACAGGGACCTTTCGCAAAATGGGTCCACACCCATCAGTTTCTTCCTGATACGGACAAAACCAGCATCTTGGAAGACCACATTGAGTACGCTCCGCCTTTGGGTTTTTTAGGCGATCTGATCGCGGGCGGTTATATCAGCCGCCGTCTTCATCGAACTTTTACCTTCCGCCATATCCGCACCCAAAACGATTTGAAGCGCTATCAACCTTTCGCTTCCCGGGGACCGCTGAAAATTGTGATCACCGGGGCTTCGGGAATGATTGGGACCGCGCTCTCCACTTTTCTTTCTTGCGCGGGTCATGAAGTCAGGTCTTTAGTGCGACGTTCGCCGAAAGACACCGAAATTTTTTGGGATCCGTATCACAAAGAAATTGATAAAACGGCTTTGGAAAGCGTGGATGTGGTGGTCCATCTGGCGGGCACAAGTATCGCGGCGGGACGGTGGACGGCTGCCCGCAAGGCCCAGATTCTCAAAAGCCGGGGTGAGGGAACCCGCTTCTTGGCCGAAGCCCTAGCTTCTTTAAAACATCCTCCTAAAACTTTTATCTCTTCTTCCGCGATCGGTTTTTACGGCGATCGGGGAGAGGAAGTCTTGACGGAAGAGAGTCCAGCGGGCCAGGGCTTTCTCACTGACGTTTGTAAAGCCTGGGAAGAGGCCACGCAACCGGCGCAAAAAGCCGGAATCCGGGTAGTGAATGTCCGTACGGGGATTGTGTTGAGCGCTAATGGAGGTGCTCTACCAAAAATGGTATTACCGATATTGATGGGGGCGGGCGGTGTGATTGGAAGCGGGCGGCAATGGATGAGCTGGATCGCTTTGGAAGACTTGATTGGAATTTTTAATTTTCTGATTCAAACTCCCTCGGTTTCTGGGCCGGTGAACGCCACGGCGCCTTGGGCGACGACCAATAGGGCTTTTACGAAAACCTTGGGGAAAGTTCTTAAACGCCCGACTTTATTTCCTTTACCTAGTTTTATGGTGAAGACCCTTTTTGGGGAAATGGGTGAGGTTTTGTTGTTGGAAGGCCAGCAGGTAAAGCCTTTTAAATTGACTGAAGCGGGCTTTTCCTTTCTTTATCCCGATTTGGAATCGGCTCTTCGCTGGGAGCTGGGGAAATAAGTTTTTCGGATGGCCTTTGGTATGCGTAGTTTTAATTGCGAATAATAAATCTGTGGTAAAGCGGCTTGTGGATCAAGAAGCTTCTTCCGGGAGCGGGTCTTTAAGAGAACCCAGCTGAGCGACCTGCGGCCACAAAAACAGTACACCCAAAACTACCAAGATGCTTCCGATTCCTCCAAAGACAACTGAGGGAACTAATCCGAAAATATTCGCGGTGAAGCCGGACTCGAATCCGCCTAACTCATTGGACGAATGAATAAAAATATAACTCACTGCGGTGACCCGGCCCCTCATGGAATCGGGCGTTAAAACCTGCACCAGGGTGGAGCGTACAATGACGCTGATATTGTCGAAGGCGCCAATGAGAAACATCGCCAAAAATGAAAGCCAAAACCAGTGGGACAAGCCGAAGATCAGAGTGGCCACCCCAAAGCCTGTGACGGCCCATAAAAGGGTCCGGCCGGCTTTTTTCATAGGGCGGTGGGCGGTGAAAAAGGAAATGATAAAAGCTCCCAGGGGTGTAGCGGCTTGAAGCCAGCCCATGCCGATGGAACCGCAATGAAGGATTTCGGTGGCGTACGCGGGTAGCAGAGCGACCGCGCCGCCCAAAATGACCGCGAAAAGATCCATGGTGATAGTAGCGAGAATCAGTTGTTTTTGCCAAACGAACTTGAGTCCGGTAATTAAAGATTGAAAGCTGACAGATTCCCGTTTAAAGCGGACAGGGGACTGGCGGACCGCCAAAACAAACCCGAAAAAAGTCAGCTCCAATAAAAAATCGAGCCAGCAAACGTTGGAATAGCCGATGGCGGCATACAGCATTCCTCCCAAAGCGGGTCCGGCCACCGAAGCGGTTTGGAAAATACTACTATTCCAGGTGAGCGCGTTGCTGAAGTCCTTTTTGGGAACTAATTGGGGCAAAAGTGATTGCTTAGCCGGATCGCTAAAGGCCCGGGTTAACCCGCTGAGAAAGAGGAGGCCGTAAATGAGGTGGATAGGCATGGAAACGAGCAGGGCCAGTCCCAAGCCCAAAGCGCAGGCAGCGTAAAGAAAATTGCAGATTAAGACGATGGCTTTGCGGTTATAGCGGTCGGCGACGGCGCCCCCGGGAAGCATGAAAAAGAAAATGGGCAGCCAAATCGAAAGACCAATAAAACCCAGATCCAGCATGGAATGGGTTTGGCGCCAAACCTCAAAGCTGACGGCGACCCGCAGCATTTGCTGGCCAATGACCGAAAGAAAGTTACCTAAAGTATAAATTCTGTAATTGGACTGTCGAAAGGCGGCATAAGGGTCGTTTTTGACTGGGAGAGGCTTGGTTTTTGGCATGGATCGCATTGTAGCTACTCGGTGATAGAATAAAAAGATGACTTCCTCATTTCGTATTAAGATGCATTTCAAATTTTGCTAAGGACTTTTATGAAATCAGAATGCCAAAGATTAGTTGAGTTTTCCAACATGGTTCGGGAATCGACCTTGAAGCGTTTGAAAGCCGTGCCTCACGGCAAGGAAAATTGGTGTATTTGTCCCGAGTCTCTGAGCTTCTCCGATATTGCCCAGCATTTGATTGACGTGGATGACTGGTTGTTTCATCTGCTGATTTCTAAAAAAAAAATTCGGGCGGAAGCCAAACCACGGATGAAGACGGTAAACAACCGGGAAGAGTTCGAACAATTAATTTCGAAGCTGGGAGAATCGCAAATTCAAAGGCGCAAATTGATCTTTGGGTTGCCCGAAGAAATTTTGGAACATGAGGTTGAAGATCCTTTCTTG